>DASCMS010000030.1:0-20793 GCA_036011085.1 Candidatus Latescibacterota bacterium | reverse complement strand
CCCACCATGGCGCCCGCCGAACACGGTCTGATGGTGCAGAAGATGCTGGATGGCATCTACGCATCGGCTGAAAAGGGCGCGGAGGTGAGGATCCGGTAGTGCCGACCTCCGGTTCCACCTTCGTTATCGCCGGGGACCTGGCCGCCGGGCGGCACGTGGCTGGCTGGGACGGTATCGATGCGACGGGCCTCAAGGTGGCATCAGGTAGGTACCTGTTGCGTCTTCAATCGGGCACTCAGGTACAACGCCAGAAGGTCGTACTGCTGGAATGACCGCCGCAACGACACTCTGTCGATTGGCCTTTCAGGTCCTTGCCGAGGAGCAGGGTCGATTCAGTACAGCGTGGAACCGGCACCTCCAGACCCTCCTGGCAGAAGCCGGACTCGTCGACGGACGACCTTGCGAACGTATCCTCGCCGAAGATGTCGTGGCCTATGTCTTCACCGTGGAGTCGACGGCGCAGATCGGGTCGTTCCGGTCCGTGTTGCAGGGGGATCCGGGCTGGAGCAGGGCGCTTCGGGAAGCCGGGCTGGTTACGGACGAGGCCTGGAGTCTGGATCTGTACCGGGCACCGATCCGCGATGAACCGGCCATCCCCGTTGGCGGCGGTACACGCTCCGGTCCCTGGCTGGGATTCGACGCCTTTGATGGCATGCCGTCCGTCCTCATCAACGACATCACGACGGGCGCAGATGGGTGCCTTCTTCTGACAACGTACGAAGGGATCTGCCGGTTCGACGGCGCCACCACGGGTCTGCTGACACCCGCGGACGGCGTCATCCAGTGGATTCCTCGCCTGCTGTTCGACCACCGTCGCGGAGTTCTCTGGTTCAGTCAGGTGTCGCCTGGTCTGGCGCGGCTGGACGAGGCCGGGATCGACATATTCACCCACGCGGACGGTCTGACACGGGAAAGCACCGCGGCAATGTGTCTCTCCTCCTGCGGCGACCTGTGGATCGCCGGAGGAGAAGGGGGCTGTACGCGATTCGACGGTGAGCGCTTCGTCCCCGCCGATGCGGGTCTCCCTGGAGACACGCCGATCCTCGACATGCTGGCGGATCGAGACGGCGGCCTCGTGCTGGGGACGACGGCGGGTGTCTATCGGCGGCGAGAGAATGGCAGCGAATGCATCGGACTCAGAGACGAGCGGGTTTCGGCTGTCTGCGAAGACGCGGAGGGCCGTCTGTGGGTCGGCGCCAGCAGCGGCATCTATCTACACGGTCCCGGGGGATTCGAGCGCCACGAAGCTCTATCCACAGTTGGCCCCGTCATTCGTCTCACCGCGGGACGGGAGGGGGGGCTATGGGTCAGTTCACGCGGAAACGGGGCGGTGCACTGGGACGGTGAGACTGTCCGGGCCCACACCGCCGGAAGCGGGTTGTCGAGCAGTCAGGTGAATGCCACCCACGTGGATGAGCGGGGATGTGTCTGGGTCGGCGCGTGGGGTGGCGGGCTGTCGCGCTACGATGGCGACTGGGTCGGCACGATCGCGGTGGAGTCGGGTTTGCCCGCTGGACGTGTCGAAACCCTCTGCGACGCCGGAGACGGCTCGATGTGGATCGGCACATGGGGGGGCGGCCTCTTCCGCGCCCGAGGCGAGGAGGCGGAAAGGGTGCCGGGAACGGAGGAGGTGGGAGATTTCCTCTGGTCGAGCTGTCGCGATCGGGAGGGCCGGTTCTGGTTCGGTACGTTTGGCCAGGGGGTGGTCTGCCTGGACGGCGAACGGCTGTCCAGGTTGACCACCGCCGACGGGCTGGGACACGACAGTGTCTGGGGTATCCACCAGGACCACAGCGGCCGCATGTGGTTTGCCACGCAGGGCGGCGGACTGACCTGCTTCGACGGCGACCGCTGCATCACCTACACAACGGCAGACGGCCTGCCCCACAACCAAGTCTGGTCGGTTGCGGAGGACGCTGAAGGTGCCATCTGGTGCAGCACCGTCGAATCGGGCGTCTCCCGCTTCGATGGCAAGAGCTTTCGGAGCTATTCGACCAAGGACGGCCTGGCGCACGATCAGGTCTGGTGCATCCTGCCGGATCGTGGCGGTGATCTCTGGTTCGGCACGTGGGGGGGAGGGGTGTCCCGCTTCGACGGCAAGGGCTTCACCACGTACACGACGCGTGATGGCCTGGCCCACAACAGCATTCGGAGTATGTGTCAAAGCGCCGACGGCCACCTCTGGTTCGGCACATTCGGCGGTGGTGCGTGTCGCTACGACGGTCTCGCCTTTCAGGCGTTCTCCCGGCGGGAAGGTCTCGTGCACGACGCGGTGCAGCACATAGAGGAGGGTAGTGACGGCCGCATGTGGATCGCCACCGAAGCAGGCGTCACCCGCTACGCGCCTCCCGAGGAGCCGCCACGAGTCGAACTGAGAGGCGTCGTTGCCGACCAGCGGTACGCCGTTGATGACGTGGTAACCCTGGGCGCCGCCCAGCGACTGGTGACCGTCGAGTTCTCGGGCGCAAGTTTCAGCACAGCGTACGACCGTCTCGTCTACGCCTACCGTATCCTGGGTCAGTCAGAAGAGTGGCGCACGACGACACGTCGACGCGTGGAACTGCCCGACCTGCCCGTGGGCAGCTACACCTTTGAGGTTCAGGCCATCGATCGGGATCTCAACTACTCAACATCCGCTGCTGTGAAGTTGGCCATCGAGCCGGATGCCGGCAGTGACCGACTGCGAGCGCTGGAGGCGGAGCTCGGGCTCCCGGGTTCCGATCAGCTTGTCGGTCGGAGCCCGGCGCTGCGACGGGTTCTGGTCGAGATCGACACCGTGGCCGCCTCGGATCTGACCGTGCTCATCCTGGGCGAGACCGGCACCGGCAAGGGACTGGCGGCGCGGGCGATTCATTCGCTGGGCGCCTGGAGCGAGGGGCCGTTTCTGCAGGTGAACTGTGGGGCCATTCCCGAGGGCCTGGTGGAGAGCGAACTGTTCGGTCACGAAAAGGGCGCCTTCACCGGTGCCGTCTCGAGGCGCATCGGAGGTTCGAGCTGGCTGAGGGGGGGACGCTTTTTCTTGATGAGATCGGGGACCTCCCACTCGAGTCGCAGCGTGTGCTGTTGCAGGTGTTGCAGGACGGTGTCTTCCACCGGGTCGGAGGACAACGACAGATCCGGGCACGTGCCCGCGTGATCGCAGCCACCAACCGGGACCTGCAGGCCGCGAGTCGTCAGGGTACGTTTCGCGAAGATCTCTACTACCGTCTGTCCCCCTTCGTCATGCACATTCCTCCCCTGCGCGAGCGACGGGAGGATGTGACGCTGTCGACGACACACTTTCTCGAGCGCTTCTCGCGACACCTGAACCGACCCAGTCCCACCCTCTCCCAGCAGGTGGACGAGCGGCTGCGGAGATACGGATGGCCCGGAAACGTCCGCGAGCTTGAACACCTCATACAGCGGGCCGTCCTTGTCTGCAGCGATGGCGTGATCCGGCTCGACGACCTGCCCCTGATCGAGGAGACCGCCACCGGACAGCCGGCCGATCTGTCGAGTCTGGATGACCTCGATTCACAGCTGGCAGCCAGGGAACGCGAATTTCTGCAGGCTGCTATGGAGTCGGTGAACTGGGTCATCTATGGGGACAGAGGCGCGGCCCGGCAGCTTGGCGTACATCCGGAGAAGTTGCGCCGGCGTCTGCGCCGAGTTGGCCTGCACCGGCCCGACCCGGAAGAATGACGTCGATAAGCGACGCAATTTCGTCGCTTATGCACGAATGATCGTAACTACGTTTACGTTGACGCACGTATGTCTGAACAACAGGGCGTCATTTTAATGCAATCGTGCAATATGAACGATCTATGGTCGCTCATCGCGACAGCGGGTGGTTCTTCTGGATTATTCATAACATATTGTAAACTAACGGGTTGAGGTGGATGTGAGATCGTCTTGGCTACTCGGCACGGTTTGTGCCTGTATGTCATCCGAGAAAGGGTGGTGGCAATCATTGATTCGACTGACGGAGCTGAGACGCCAGGGACACTTCGTGGAACTGAGGATCGAAGGACAACTCACCGGTGAAAGCCCGACGGTTCTGGAGGGAGAGTTGTCACGGTACGAGATGGAAGGCGTGAGAGCGGTGGATCTGGCCTGCGATGGGCTCACTTCCGTGTCGCCCCGGATCGCCGACGACTTGAAGTGGCCCGAGGGACTCCGCGTCCGTTTCGTGACGAGCCGCCCGGCGCAGTTCGAACTGCTGACAGGGTACGGAGTAGATGCCGCACTGGATCGCTGATCACTCCCGCGCCCCCAATCATCATCGGAAGGACGCACCCATGAGACGAATCATGCCGATCACAGTTCTGGCCGGTCTGTTGACGATCGCCGGAGCGGCGTCGGCGAAGGACAAGACGTTCTACTCCAATGGCGAGATCGAGCGAATCATCACCAAGGCGACGGAGAACGTAAAGCACACCGGCGTACAGACTTCGGAGGGCTACGTTGAGACCGTACACTCGGTCGAGGGAGCCGGAGCCAACGAGTGGAAGGTGATGATCAATGGCGCCTGGGGGGTCGGCGACAACACGATCCGCACGGTGACGTATCCCGGTCTGATTCGGGCCCATGGCAGCCGCCTCGAGTTCCTGTTTCTCGGCCAGCCCGTTTACCAGGCTCGATTCGCCCAGCAGGTGTACGATCACAAAGGCCCGGCGAAGGCGCGCAGGTCGTGGGCCAAAAAACACAAAGACGTAGAGCCGCAGACCGGGGTCGAGGATGGCCGGCTTTACCTGACGTACATCTATGACTTCACGGACGGGGTCGATGACGGAGATATCGAGAACCGACTGAAGTACTACTTCCGCGCTGCCAGCGGCATTCTGATCTGGACGGAGCGCGCCTGGCGCGACGTGAAGAAGGAGCACCTGAAGAAGATCCGAGGGAAGATCGACTACCTCGAAAAAGGCGACATCCCGCTGATCACCGAAGACGACGACTGGGGTGACTACGAAGTGGACGTACCCGGTGTCGGGGAGGGAGCCTGGCACTACTCGTACGCCGACCGGTCGATCCGGCTCTACAACTACGGCGACTCCGTCCTCGTCAAGTACCGGCATTCCATCGGCTCCCTCACCGACGAGGCCCAGAAGACGGTGCTCGAGGACCTGAACCAGTGGCTCGAGCGCAACCAGGTGAGGCATGCCGAGCTGACCGAGGCACGCTACGACGACGACCGTGTCACCATCGTCGCCCGGTATCACTTCGATGGCTCGCTCAAAGGCGAAGACTTCGCCAAGAGCTACTGGAACTTCATGAAGAAGCAGAGCGCCAAGATCGGTGACGAGATCGAGGATCTGTCCGAAGATCTCGTCGGCGACGTCGCCAGGCAGGAACTGACGGAACTGAAGGGTGAACAACTGCTGATGATCCTCGAGGACGACCTGTCGGAGCTGGCGGGAGAACACGCCGAGGCCGACGACTTCTGGGAGTTCACCTACCATGATCGCACCTTCGAGGTGCTCAACTACGGTGACCATGTCATCGTGTCATGCTACTTCGAGATGCCGGAAGTCTCGGAGGCGGACAAGGCGAAGGTGTTGCAGGCAGTGGGTGACTGGGTGGTCAAGCACGATGCCAAAGAGGCGACGCGCACCACGGCGCAATGGTACCCCGAATACGAAGGCAAGCTCATCTGGGTCACGGCCATCTACGAACTTGGCGATGGCATGACAGGCGAGAAAATCCACGAGGGCTACTGGCACTTCTGCGACGACTACTCGGAGGATGCCGAGAAGCAGTTCAACAAGGCCGTAAGCAAGCTCTAGCCACTACACTTCAAGAGGGAGTCCACGCTCATGCGTATCGTCACGAGTCTGATCGCAATCTCTGGTTTGTTCCTGGCCGGCTGCGCAAGTTCCGGTGGCGGGGCGGCAAGCGGCCCGTCCCAGATCGCTCTGCCAGGCGGTGGTTCCCTGTCTTTCAGCGATGGTGGTTACGAGGCCCAGGGGATGGGTGACTACGAGGATCCTGCGGAAGCTGTGGCTGCACTGCGGCCACTGGTAGAGGAGCTGAAGGCGGCCGGCGACGACCCGCAGGTGGCCCAGAAGCGCTGCGTAACCATGAGCATGCTGGCCAACGCCCTCTACGCCCGCTATCAGCAGGCACAGGATCTGTCCTTCCTGAAAGAGTCGATCGCCATGGGTGAGCAGACCCTGGCCGAGGTCGAGCGGGTCGAGTCGGCCGGCATCGTCACCGGGATCTCCATGTCCCTGATCAACGCCCAGACGGCGCAGGAGGGAGCCGTGCCGGAGCGTCAGGCGGAACTGGCCAAGGGAGGGTCCTTCTGATGACGCGCCTCGCCCTGACGCTGCTGACGGCGGGGCTCATGGGCGTCACATCGGCCGGCGCCCGTGATCTGCCCTCGTTGTACGGGTATCACGTCGGTGTCGCCACCACGTCGATGAGCAACAGCCTGCCGAGTGGCTACGATCCCGGCACGAAAGAGGCGGATGGCAGCTTCTTCCTGCCGACGTTCAGCATGCACTCGATGCACGAGGATGGCTACTGGGAGTGGTACTTGTCGCCGGTCTACGGCGACCTGGTGGCGTTGCTGACGTACGCTTCCGACCTGGAAGAGGACGATCTCGACGGGGCCGTGTTCTCCAGCGGCATCGTCGGCCAGTTCATGAAGGGCTGGTACTTGAAGCATACCCCCTTCGCTTCGATCGGCGCGGGCTTCACGATCGGTGAATACGGGTTTGACTCGGAATCTCCCGACGAAGGATACAACCTGACCCTGGGGCCGAACGTGAGGGTGTCGATGCCGATCGGAGGGCGTGCCCTGATGGCGAACCTGACGGCACGCTACGAGTACACCGTGTGGCACCTGACACCGGGTGACCGCAAGGGACAGGACTTCGACAATCCCAACTTCCTCGTGATCACCCTCGGGCTGCTGCCGTACGACATCCTGCCAGCCCTGGCCTTTGACGCCGAATACTGGAGCGTCCTGTCGGGCAACGACGATCTCGAGGTGGACCGCATCCAGTTGAAGGTCAGCTGGCGCTGGAGTCGGGACGACACGTACTAGCAGCCCGTTGACAGAGCCCATCTGGGCTGCGGCCGGCCCTTTCGACCGGTTCGCTCAAGAGCGGCGCCCCGCCTTGCCGGTGCGCCGCTCTTTTCGTTATGTGAGCACCCTGTCCCGAAAGGAGGGGGCTCTTTCTTGAACTTCATCTGGATTGACTGGATCACCGTCATCGTCTTCCTGGTGCTGACCACCGGGGTGGCACTGCTGACGCGGCGTCTCATCAGCGACTACGATTCGTTCCTGCTGGCCGGCCGCACGCTCAGGCTGTACCTGGCGATGGCCACCATGGGGGCCACCGAACTGGGCCTGGTGACGCTGATGTACTTCTCGCAGCAGGGGTACAACAGCGGCTTTTCAGCTTTCTCGATCGGTGTCATCGCCCTCATCGGCTTCGTCTTCGTCGGTCGCACCGGGTTCATCATCAAGGGCCTGCGCGATCTGCAGGTGCACACGATTGCCGAGTTCTTCGGCCTGCGCTACAACCGCGCGACGCAGATTATCGCAGCGATCATCACCTTCGCTGCCGGTCTGATGAACATGGGACTGTTCCTCGTGCTGGGGGCCAAGTTTCTGCTCTACATGATCGGTTTCCCGCCCGACATGCTGCCGTACCTGATGGTAGGCCTGCTGCTGCTCGTACTGGCATATACGGTCATTGGCGGCATGGTCTCGGTGGTGCTCACCGACTACGTGCAGTTCCTCATCCTGTTCTCCAGCGTCGTGTTCACCACGTACTTCGCCATCACTCACGTGGGCTACGACACCGTCGTCGAGACGGTGCAGCGGGAATACGGCGCCGGCGGTTTCGATCCCTTCGTCAGCGACGACCTGGGATGGCTGTTCATCATCTGGCTCATCTTCGGGATTCCCTTTTCAGGCATGTGGCCCCCGGCGCTGTCACGGGCCCTGTCGACGGTGGATTCAGAAACCTCGAAGAAGCTCTACAGCTTTGTCGGCCTGTCGTTTCTCGGGCGGGCACTGATGCCGATGATGTGGGGAATCTGCGCCCTGGCCTACTTCGCCGGCGACAACTCGATTCCGCTGCCTCTGCTGGATGGCAAACCCGACACGGCAGCGGCCATGCCCGCCTACCTGTCGCAAATCCTGCCCGCCGGGGTGCGCGGCCTGATGGTGGCGGCGGCGCTGGCGGCGATGATGTCGACCTTCGACAGCTATCTGCTATGTTGGAGCTCGATACTGGTAAACGACATCGTGCTGCCTCTGCGTCCGGATATGAAGGATGCCGAGAAGATCAAGCTCACCCGGCTCGCCGTGATCGCCTGCGGCATCTTCGTGCTGTCCTGGGGGTATCTCTACTCGCCACCGGAGACGTTCTTCCGTTTCATGGCGATTACGGGCACCATGTACTCGGCCAGCGTGCTGCTGACGACGGCGGCTGGACTGTACTGGAAGAAGGCCAACACGGTGGGTACGCTGACCTCCCTCGTCGTTGCCGGCGCGCTGCCCCTGACGACGATCTTCCTCGGCGGGGCCGATGTCCTGCCGCCGGAGTACGAGTGGATGGTGGAGGACAAGGTCGTCGGCATCGCCACCTTCGTCTCGAGTCTGGTGTGTATCGTGGTGGCTTCCTTGCTGACGCAGAGATCACATCCGCCGAGACCCCTGCCCACCCGGACTGGAAAGGCTACGACATGAGCGGCTGGCAGACGTTGTGGACATGGACTCTCGCCCTGTCCGTTGTGCTGTTCTTCGTCGTCGAAGTGGTCGTCGTTATCGGCGGGGCTGGCGACGTCAGGGACATGCTCAGATCACTGCGTGAACACGCTGCAGCCGAGGCCGACGAAACGACCTGAAGAGGAGGATCAGATGTTGCTGCAGGACAAAGTTGTCATCGTCACCGGCGCGGGAGGGGGGCTGGGTGCCGGCATCGCCCGCGTGTGCGCCCGCGAAGGTGCGAAGGTCGTGGTCGCCGACGTGCGGGGAGACGCAGCGCACGCGGTGGCCGCAGAACTGAGTGGGGCGAAGGGTCTGAGTTGTGATCTGCGCGACGACGCGGCTCTCGACGGACTGGTGTCCGACACCGTGGCGGAGTTCGGACGCATCGACGGTCTGGTGAACAACGCCGGCGCCAACTTCGCCAAGCCCTTCCTGGAGACGACGGAAGCCGATTGGGACTGGGTCATCTCCCTCGATCTGCGGGCCGTGTTCTTTCTGGCCCAGAAGGTCAGCCGGCAGATGCTGCAACAGGGAGACGGAGGCAGCATCGTCAATATCTCATCGGTGCACTCGCAGTCGTGTCTGCCCGGGGCGGGGCCCTACGACGCCGCCAAGTGGGGGGTCGTAGGCATGGGCAAGAGCATGGCGGTGGAGCTGGCGCCACAGGGGATCCGCTTCAACGCCATCTCACCCGGCCTGCTGAATACGCAGATCTGGCAGGATCTGCAGAGCGCCGCACCCAGCCCCGAGGCCTGCCTCGACTACTGGAAGCAGAACATTCCCATCGGTCGTGTCATCGAGCCGGAAGAGGTGGGCGAACTGGCGGCCTTCCTGCTGTGTGACCGCAGCGCCTCGATCACCGGTGCCAACATGTTCGCCGACGGCGGCATGACGAGTCAGCTGGTCAGCAAGGAACCTTTCGCGTCGAAGACAATCGAGGGACGCTAGTAGGATGTCGGCGACACGGCCGAACGTCCTGCTTGTCTGTGTCGACCACTGGCCTGGACCGTTGCTGGGTTGTGCCGGCCACGAGAGTGTCCTGACGCCGACGCTGGACGAGCTGGCAGCCAACGGCACACTGTTCACGCAGGCCTACACCGCCACGCCCAGTTGTATCCCGGCGCGACGGGCCCTGATGACGGGGACGACGGCGCGAACCCACGGAGATCGTTCCTTCGACGAACACCTGCCGATGAATCCGGGTCTGTCGACGATGCCGCAAGTGTTCCGCGAGCACGGCTACCGGGCCTGCGCTGTGGGCAAGCTGCACGTCTATCCCCAGAGGGACAGGATCGGCTTTGACGAAGTGATTCTGTGTGAGGAGGGGCGCCACCACCTCGGTGGCAACGTGCAGGACGACTTCGAACGATTCCTCGTGCGCCAGGGACATGCCGGTCGCGAGCTGACCCACGGTATGGGGAACAACGTCTACACGACGCGCCCCTGGCACCTGCCCGAAGAGTGTCATCCGACGAACTGGACAGTACGGCAGATGTGCGAGACGATTCAGCGACGCGATCCCACACGGCCCGCCTTCTGGTATGCGTCGTTCATCGCGCCCCATCCACCGGTTGTACCGCCCCAGGCCTACTACGACATGTACGAACGCCTCGGCGTGGACGAGCCCGTCGTCGCCGACTGGGCTCGCGATACGGAGGCCATGCCGTACGCCCTGCGCCTCCATCGCCAGCGTGTCGACCGTCCGTCGAGTGCCGCTGCCGCCCGGCTGGCTCGGCAGGCGTTCTATGGCCAGTGCACGTACATCGATCATCAGATTCGACTGCTCATCGGCTGCCTGCGTGAGGAGGGCCTGCTCGATGACACGATCGTCATGTTCACCTCCGATCACGGTGACATGCTGGGGCATCACGATCTGTGGGCGAAACCGCCGATGCTGGAGTGGTCGGCGAAGATCCCGTTGATTCTCATGCCCACCGCCGCGTATGCGCCCAGCGGCCACCACGTGCGTGACGACCGGCTGGCGGAACTGCGCGATATCATGCCGACGCTGCTCGACCTCTGCGATCTGCCCGTGCCCGACTCTGTCGAGGGACTGTCGCTGGTCTCACAAGAGCGACGGGACCATCTCTACTGCGAGCATTTTGAGGACGAGAAGGCGATGCGTATGGTCCGCAGCGGCGCCCATAAGCTGATCTGGTACCCCGTCGGCAACCGGATGCAACTGTTCGACGTCGACAACGACCCCATGGAATTGCACGACCTCGCCGACGAGTCGGACACGGTTGGCGTACGGGAGAGACTCACACAGCTGCTCGTGGCCGAGATCTATGGCTCAGACGAGCAGTGGGTTTCGGGCGGCGTCCTGACCGGCGAACCGGATCGTGATCTGGCGCCGATGCCGAATCGAGGCCTGAACGGGCAGAGAGGGTGGCGGTGAAAGAGCCTCTGTCAGATCACTCGGCTCCACTCAGATCGTAGTAGTCACACTGCTTCCGACACCAGATGCACGGGTCAGGTCTCTGGCCACAGTAGCTCTGGCGCTTCCGGATGGCGCGCAGAACAAGGCTGGGCAGAACGACGGCGGCAACGCCGAAGAAGAGGACGGGTATCATGAGTACTTCTCCTGAGGGTGAGGGGGGCGCATAATGGCAATGTCCCGGAATCTGTCCACAGCGCGCAAGCCGCTCGGAGTCGTCTTGCTCCTGGCCCTGGCGATACCGATCCAGGCAGCCGATCGCCGGCTCGAGCTCACACCGTGCACCCGCGACATCGGTGTTACCGGGGCAGAGTGCGGCAGTCTGGAGGTCTCTTGTGAACGGGAGCGGATCGTCTTCGGACGATAGCCCAGTCTTGAGAATGGCGCCTCTCGTTCCCTGGCTGTTCGGCCTCGTCGGTGTGTACCTGATGTGGCTTGTGATTCTCTATGTGGCACAGCGCTCCATGGTCTATCCCGGCACACGGATCCACCAACGACCACCGCTGGCAGAGGATCGAGCCGATCGCGAGACGCTCTGGCTGGACACCCCGTCCGGCCGTGTCGAGGCGTGGCTGCTGCCACCACGGGGGACCGATCTCACGACGCCATCTCCCGCCGTCATCCTCGGGCACGGCAACGCCGAACTGATCGATACCATTCCTGGCGGATTCCTGGGGTTTCGCGATCGTGGCTATGCCGTACTGCTGGTGGAATACCCCGGATTTGGCGACTCGGCCGGTAGACCGACGATTGACACGGTGACCGAGGTTTTCATCACCGCCTACGATACCCTGGCGGCACGCACCGACATCGACGCCGGACGCATTCTGGGGATGGGGCGTTCGCTGGGAGGGGGCGCCATCTGCGCCCTGGCGGCCCGGCGCCAGCTACAGGGGCTCGTGCTGGTGTCGACCTTCGCCGACCTGCCGTCCCTGTCGCGGCGCTATCTGGCGCCGTCGTGGTTTGCCACCGAGCGCTACTACAACGAGGCGGTGGTGGCTGACTTTGATGGTCCGGTGCTGGTCGCCCACGGGACGCGGGACGAGCTGATCCCTCTGGATCATGCCCGGCGCAATGTGACGGCGGCGGCGAGGGGGCGGCTGGTCACGTATGACGCGCGCCACGATGAATGCCCCGTGGACTTCGAGCGGTTCTGGCGCGATGTCGATCAGTTCCTGGCCGAAGAACTGACACCCTAGTGCCCTGTCTCAGAATGATCCTTGTATTCGTCCGCCGAGCCATCCTGGCTCGCCGCGTTCCGCTCACTCCGTGGGTCCCACTGACCCACCTCGATCGCGCGCCTTGCGAGCCAGGCGTCTCGACGCCCGAATTCCACAAGGCTACTTCTGAGGCAGGGCACCAGAAGGGGGCGGGGTAGGTAGGCTCAGTCCGCCGCGGCTCTGTCCCGGGCTTCACGCATCAGATCGTGGCAGCGTTGCGCCGTTGACCACGGATCGTAGTCATCTCGTTTCCATATCTGGCCGGTCACCTCGGCTGTGATCGGCAGCTCGATGCCGGCCTCCCGCACAATCCGGAAGTAATCGATCAGGTCGAGGCTGCCTTCGCCCGGCAACTCAAATTGCACGCTGCCGTCGACCATGGCGCCGTCCTTGATGTGGGTGTGCACCGAGTAGGGCGCGCACAGCTCGGCACAGTGTTTGAGATCCATACCCAGGACGTGGAAGTGACTGTGGTCGAAGTTGAGGCGGACAGACGCCCGGCCGATGGCTTTGACGAGCCACACCGCCTTCTCCGGCGAGTCGAGCTCCTGGCCGACGTGAGCCTCGATAGCGAGAGTGACCCCGTGATCCTCCGCGATTGTGGCGTAGGGTGCCATGGCCTCCACGACACGGTCTCGACAGGCGTCCCAATCGCCACAGTTGGCACCGAGGGTACTGGTGACGACGCGCCGGCCACCATCGAAATCGAGATCCGCCGCCAGCTGGCAGGTGTCGGCCAGGGCACGCTCTTTGGTGGCGGTATCCTCGTCCCGGCCACACAGGCCGATGAGGTTCATCAGTACCGGTGCCGGAAAGCCGGCTGCACCATAGGCGTCCCGCAGACGACTGCGGGCGTCGCTGTCCAGCTTCGTCGGCGCCGTAGGCCAGTCGTCGCCGACATTCAACTCCAGGCCTTCGTAGCCGATGGAGCGCACACGGCCCACCGCTTCGAAGGGATCGACGGACTGCAGAGCGTAGGTGCTGTAGGCAAGTTTCACCGGGTCTCCTCAGGGCGGTGCACGTGGTGATCGTTACTGCGCCGTCTCCTGCCAGGGCAGCCGTTCGGCCAGGGCGGCGATGCGGTCATCGTGCCATGTGACACGGTCCGCATACTTCTGACGTAGCTCTTCGATATAGGCCTCGAAGGCCTGGTACTGCCCCCCCAGCTTGAGGCGATGTGTGAGCCCGAGGCGCATTTCCTCAAACGTGCGCAGCTGGTCCCTTTCCACGGTATCGATGGTCAACACAACAAAACCGTCGGCCATCTCCAGAGGGCCGACGACATCGCCCGCAGAGGCACGCCACACGGTGTCAAAGTGGTCACCCCAATGCTCCTGGTCGTCGGCTCCGACGTGGACATGGCCCTCGGAACGCGCCGCTCCCGGTCGGAGGCTGAGGGAGTTCACCAGAGCCGCCATATCCTCGCCCCGGCGCAACCTGTCAGCCACACCTTCACCCTCGCGACGGGTGGCCACGAGAATCTCGCGGGCGTTCATCTGATCCGGCTTCTTGTAGCCGTCCTTGCCCTTTTCGTACGCCTGGCGGACGTCCGCCTCGGAGATGGTGATCTTCTCGAGCACCTTCCGTTTGCGCAGGAAGGTGACGATCATGCGCCGGTAGAGATTCTCACGGTACTGGGTGAACGCCGCCAGTGTGTCCAGTCCCGCTGTCTGTGCTTCGAGAACGAGGAGGCTGTCGGCGAGTACGCGGGCTGTCAGTACTTCCACCACGCGAGGGCCGTCGACCTCTCCCCGCATGCGGGCATTGCCGACGACAAACCGCTGCACGTCGGCCACGGTGAGGATGTGGGTCGCCTCGAAGGTGATGACCGGCAGATCGGCATGCTCATCGCCGGGATCGGTTGAGTTGTTGGCGGCTTCAGCGAGAAGATCGATGGCGTCGGCATGGAAGACGACACCGTATTTCTGCTGCAGTGCGACGACGAACTCACGTCTCTCGTTGGCGAATTTCCCGAGGTAAATGCCGCGTGTCAGCTGCTGTCGCACGTTCTCGATGGGTACGGGACTGTCGTCAAGGACCTTGATGATCTCAAACCCGTCCTTGGTGCGCACCGGCTTGCGGGTGAATTCGCCGACAGGCAGCCCATGGGCGGCTTCGACCAGTTCCCCCACGGCATCATTCGGACCGAAGTACTGCTCGAGGAAACCACCCTTGTCGGCATCGGCAGCGATCGACCGTTCGCGGGCCACCTCGGCGAAGTCGCGCCCCTGGTCGAGCAGGCGGATCACCTCGAGGGCGTCGGCCTCGGTGGCGCTGAGGATATGGGCGGGCAGAATCTCACGATCCCAGTGGTAGGCCCTGTACATCTCCTCGACTTCAGCATCCGTGACCTGGACATTGGGACCGACAACCCGCTGCAATACCGTCTCGATGAGACGTTTGCTCAACAGCCGGTACTGACGGGAGGTGAACTCAGGGTCCTGATGGTAGCCGAGGGCCTCACCCTCGAGAATCATGATGCGGCGGTCGACGAGGGAGGCCAGTAAAGATCGGATGACCTCTTCATCGGAGCCCTCGGGGAGCAGGCTGGGAGGGAGTTTGCCCCTGTAAGAGACCAACTCAGCAGTATCAGCACCCCAGTCGCTGATTTCCACCAGCGGGCCGCTGACCTGGTCCGGCTCGCCGGCACAGGACCAGCACACGGCCGCCGTGGCCACCAGTGCACCCCAGCGACGATGGCGTGAGTCGCTCGTCATGATGTCGACCTCCGAAGGTTTGTCATGGAATCGCGTTTGCGGACAAGCAATAGAAGCTACGGAGAGATGAAGAGAGGGACAACGAGGGGCGCTCTTGATCTCACTGTGCGGTTTGGCCAGATCCGCCCAAGGAACAGACACACGGGTCTCTCTTTATTATGTTGTATCCGGGCACTGATTCCGGCAACCCACAGAAGGACGCAGACTCCCGATGGCAGATGATGACCGAGCCGCCGCAGATTCGGACGAGGAAGAGAGCGAACTCCCCGTCATGCAGAAGGTGGCGATCCTCTTCGTCGCCCTCGGTCAGGAGACCTGCGGTGAGGTGATGAAGTTTCTCTCCGATTTCGAGATCGAAGAGATCACGCAGGCTGTGGCCAATCTCAAGGCAGTATCGGTGGAGATGCAGGACAAGGTGCTGGAGGAATTCGAGCAGCACCTGCTGGCTGGTGAATGGGTGAGTCAGGGCGGCATGGACTTCGCCCGCGGCGCCCTGGAGCGGGCCGTCGGGCCGCGCAAGGCGCAGGAGATTCTCGACCGTGTCGCCAGCACGGTGTCCTCGGGCTTCTACATGCTGAAGAACGTCGCGTCAGAACAGGTGGCGCCCTTCATCAGTCATGAGCATCCCCAGACCATCGCCCTGATCCTGTCGCAGCTGGAGTCTCCACAGGCCTCCGGGATCCTGGCGCAGCTTCCCGAGCGTCAGCAAGCCGACGTGGCCTATCGTATCGCCACCATGGAGAACATCACCCCCGCCGTGCTCAAGGAGATCGAGGAGGCCCTCGAAGCCAGCCTGCGGGATATCCTCGGTGGTAACCAGGACGTGGGTGGTCCCAAGGTCGTGGCCGACATCCTCAACCTGACCGGTTCGTCGGTGGAGAAGAATGTGCTGGATCAGATGGATGCGCAGGATCCGGAGGTGGCCGAGTCGGTGCGCAACCTGATGTTCACTTTCGCCGACATCAACAAGCTCACCGACCGCGAGTTGCAGATTCTGCTGCGCGAGGTCGACCAGAAGGACCTGGTGGTGGCCCTGAAGGCGGCCGAAGACGAGTTGAAGGACAAGGTCCTGGGCAACATGTCGGAGCGGGTACGCCAGTTCATCTCGGAGGAGATGGAATTCCTCGGCCCCATGCGCCTGAGCGAGGTCGAGGAAGTGCAGTTGCGCATCGTCCAGCAGGTGCGTCAGCTCGAGGAGCAGGGCCAGGTCACCATCGTGCGCGGCGACTCAGACGACACGTTCGTGTAGCCAATCGCCTGCGATTGGCCAGGTGGCGCACTACAGCGATTCTTCTTCCCCGACGCCTCTGGCGACTCGGTGCCAGCCGATGGCTGCCAGCAGTGCTACCACGGGGTACGATGCTGCGGGCAGAGCACCGGCCAGCCAGCTGACCGCTCCAATCAATCCTGACATCATACCCTTGGACGCACGGTAACCGAAGGCGTCGATCACCTCCTTGGCGCGGTAGCGTGCATCGTAGGGCAGGGGCATGTAGAGCACTTCCTTGGCCGCCCGGAACAACGAGTAGTCGACAGCCTTGAAGAGGATGTAGACGCCGGCGGCGATGACCAGTCCCGGCTTCAGCAGAACAAGTCCCGCTGCCACCATATGCACCAGGGGAATTCCCATGTGGATGTGGCGCAGGGCCACGTACCGCAGCAGCAGGGGGGTGACGACGAACTGCATCACGAAGGCGCAGCCGTTGAGCAGGGCGTGGAGATTGCCCAGGTAGGCGGTGCGCTCGTCGCGAAGGGGGATGGCATCGGCCAGCATCCCGTTGAAGCACAGGTCGAGGACAGTCGACACCGTCTGCGTCAGCAGAATCAGCAGCCCCAGGCGCAGCAGCACGCGATGCCGGCGAAACAAATCCAGTGCGAGGGAGCCGTGGGCTGATCTCGCCTCTGTCTCACCACGGGGCGTGCCACCCAGACGGTAAGCCAGCAGGCCCAATGCGGTAGCTGGCAGCAGTGAACCCGCCGTGAGCAGGACCAGGGGCTCGGTACCGACGATGGGCGCCAGACGTCCCACGGTGAGCCCGCCGAGAATCGCTCCGATCGAGGCCAGACCGCAGATCGGGCCGTTGACGCGTTTGGCCTCGGCAGGCCTGAGGGTGCTGTTGATGAAGCTCCAGTACTGCTCGATGATGAGGACGATGTAGCCTTCGCGCAGGATGTAGAGCAGGGCGCTGGCCGGCCCACCCGCGAAAGGCAGTGCCGCCCAGCACAGTGCGAGCACCATGGCGGAGATCAGACTGCAGGCCGCCAGTGTCCGCCGGGCCCCGAGCCACGTCAGCAACAGTCCGTAGCCGTAGAGCATGACCACCGTGCCCACCGGGGACAGGGCCATCACCCAGGGCAGAGACGCGGTGCCATAGTGCGCGACAATCAGCGATGTCGAGGCGCTGCGCACGGCCTCGTAGCCGAAAAGCAGAAAGGCCGCTGCCGCGGCGATGGCGACGGCAGCAGCGAGTCTTCGGGATTCGATTCCTGTCACGTCAGCCACAATCGAGAATGAGCCGGGCGATGTCGCGCACGTCGGCCGCCGGCAGGTGCCGGGTGGTCGTCGGCAGCTCGGCCAGCAGCTCCGGTCCAACGAACACCGGAAGGCCGGCGGCGTGCAGGAGCGGTAGATCCCCGCGCGAATCCCCCACAGCGGCTACCTGTCGGCGTGACAACCCGGCCGTTCCGAGCCTGGACTCGAGCCACCGGGACTTGTCCTCGGGCCATACGTGTCCGATGCTGCCGTCCGGCTCGAGAGACGTGCCGATCCAGGCGCTGGCGCCGAGCTGCCCGGCGAACCACTCCACGGCAAATCCCCAGGTCACCGACAGAATGGCGATCTCGATACCCGCCTCGACGAGAAGGGCGAACCCCTCCCGTGCCCCAGGCGCCAGACGTGCCTGCGCCGCAAAGTCCTGAAGCTCAGCGGGTGTGTGATCCTCGTACCACGAGACCATCTCGGCGCGGGCGAGCAACTGCGCCTCGAGATCGGTGGCCGTCGCCTCGAGTTCGCGCATACGGTCGAGACGGCCGAGGCGACGGGCGAGAACTTCACACACCGTGTCGCCGCGCAACAACGTACCGTCCAGGTCGAAGGCGACCAGACGGATGCCGGATGGGCCAGGGGGGCACTCGTGCTGTTTCACGAGGGGACAGAAAGGAGAGGAGAGATGGGGCGCAAGTCGAGCTGCGACGCTCAACCGGAGGCGGGGGTCATCATGGCCCTTGCCTCTTCTTTGATGATATGGATCAGCCGTGCCCGAGGGGTCTGACCGAGAGGCGGTCAGTCGCTCAGGACGCTGTCAGCAGGGCCCCGCTCCGGAACCACGCGGGATGGCTCCGGCACGATGAGGGGCATGGAGAACTCTCCAAAGGGCGAGACTCGGGGCATGTACAGACCTGTCGCGGAGGGGACAATTCTGGGCATGTTGTCCAGGGGATGGATATAGATGCCAGGGCTGATAGCCGGCTGTGGCGCTACGGCCTGGACTGCGCCCTCTCTCGCAGTGTGGATTGGTTCGTCCGAGTTGGTGGTCAGGCCCAATGTCGCTGCGGTAGCCACGAGAACGGATAGGATCTTCACGTCATGCCCTCCGTGAACTGTCTTGCCTCAATATAGCCATCTCACCCGAGAGGTACACCCAGGGCTCTTCTCTTCACGGTGTTCCATGATGCTGGTGGCCTGGTGCCGGGGAGTGGCCCCCAGGCTGTTCCCGTTGCCGCTCCGCCATCAGTGCAGGAGCCGAAACTGACTCAGCACCTCCTCCAGTTCGTCTATCCTGGTGGGCTTCCTGATCACGCGATCCGCACCCATTTCGAGGAGCCTGTCGGTAACCTCATCAGTAGCGAAGCCAGAGACGGCGATGATGGGGATCTGGCGGTCGTGGGCACGAACGCGCCGGATGAGTTCCTCGCCTCGGGTCGGCATCTGCAGATCGGTCAGAATGGCCACAACGTGTGTCGCAGGGAGCTGATCGAGGAACGGCTGAGCATCAGAGTAGCACTCGACATCGTAGCCAGTCAGGACGTGCACCAACCTTGCGAGAGTCTCTCTGACGATAAGTTCGTCATCGACTACGACGATCTTGCCCTCGCCAGGCATCCGCTCCCTTGCCGCCATATCACCTTCGCCTCGTTCGACACGTGCTGCTCGCGATCCGCTGAGATGGAGGGGTCGCTTCGTACACTGACGCGTGAGCCTGTCAAAGGTGAGATGGGACCATGCCGTATGCCTTCATGTCGACTCCCAGGCATATCATGCCGCGCCGTCGGTCCGCTCCAGTAAATAACTGCGCAGCCTGACGGCGATCGGAGTGAGTTCATGGCTTTCCAGAGGCGACGGCACGTCATCGCCAAGGGCCGAGAACACAGCGGGACCGTTGAGTTCGGGGGGCGAGTCATGAGCCACCGAAACGACATGAAAGTGCACATGCTGGAATCCCTGACCCTCGGCAAACTGCATGACATACTCCTTCTTCGATTGCAGGATGCCGTGAAGGCCGGCGGTTACATGGTGTAGGAGACTGCCGTACTCCACCATCTCCTCGGTGATCAGGTCGTGCAATGCTTCACAATGGCGGTTTAGTACCAGGACGACCCAACCCCTAACACTGGTGGGATGGACGTGCTCTACGGTCCAGTACTTGTGTCCGTAGTATCCTCGGTGCGTTCGTCAGGCTGATCTGACCACTCAGAGCTGCACACGTGCGACATTCATCATAGCCATCCGACAAGTCGTTCAATCGTTGTCCATTCCTGGCGGAGAGGCGGCCCCCCTTCAGTCGTTCAACCCGGGAGTCACCAGCCCTTCACGTCGGCAACACTGTTTCGACTGCTCCGGGTCCGGTGACCTTTGACCGCTGGATCAGGCGATCTTTCCGTCCTGAGCGAGGCGGTGTTCGGCGATTCTCTCCACGCATCGCTCCAGAATGCAGCGGATCTCCGGGTCCCTCTCCTGCGCGCTCGGGCGGAGATGACCACTTCGAGGGGATAGTGGTAGGCCATCTCCCCGGCCCCCGCACCCACCGCCGCGAAGCGTCGTACGGATCTGCTTCTGTCGAAGAGCATGGCTGCGAGAAGGGGCGCGAATTCCTCGCAACGGCGCTTCTCCGGAGCATCGAGCCGAAGAAGCGCCCGCACGGCGTAGCCTCGCACTTTCTTGTTCGTATCCTGCAAGCCCCGCTTGATCAATTCGATCAACTTCTCAGTGGCTGGCACCTTCGAGATGCGCACAGCCATCAGGGCCCAGGCGCGGCTGCGGGAGTGAGGCAGATCGAGGGCGCGCTCCACTCCCGGGACGCCGTCCTCGCCGATCCGCCGCAGTTCCTCGAGGACGGCCATACGATCCGTCCCCGGACTCTCATGCAGGTTCAGCATCCGGAAGACACGTTCGGAGAAGTCCGGGCTGGGTCTGTCCTGCCTCAGTACGTCCTCAACCATGGTCAACAGTCTTTCGCTCAGTTTCTCACGCGCCGCGTGCAGTCGGTATTTCACCGTGCCTGCCGGCACCTCCAGGATGCGCGCCACTTCCTCGAGGCGGTAGCCGTTGAGGTAGTAGAGCGACACCGTTTCGCGCTGCGTCGGGCTCAGGGCGGCCACCGCCTGTCGCACCTGCAGTCGGAGCTCCCCGCGTTCCAGGGAGGCATCCGGTTCGGTGTCCGACGTCTGGCCAAGCCCCGCGGCAGCCGGTGCATCCGGGTGGTCTCCGGCGCC
>DASCMS010000029.1:0-239913 GCA_036011085.1 Candidatus Latescibacterota bacterium | reverse complement strand
GTCCCCTCGGCGCTGACGCGTGCCGGCGACAGACGACTGGGGATGGCAGTGCTGGCCAACATCAAAGTGGCCGGCCTCGACTTTCCTGGCACCTGGGTGCCGGACGGTCCAACCGAAGCTGAGGAAACTGCCCCTAAGGCTGAGTAGGGTAGTCCTCAACCATTGTCCCGTGCCTGCCACCTGGCGAAGGTGAAATCGTCCGACTGAACGAAGCCGTGAATCTCGGCTTCCATCTGCCGCACTTCTGCCGCTGCAGCGGCGACGTCGGCCGCCCGATCGGCGGGGATGCGCACACAGCCGTCCGCATCGGCGAACATCAGGTCTCCGGTGTGCACACGCAGCTGGCCCACCGTCGTCGACTCGCCGAAGCGCTGCAGGTGGAACACACCGTGACCCGGCACGGCACCCCATGCCCACATGGGCAGGCCGACGCCCTCGATTCCCGGGACATCCCGTACCGTGCCATCGACGACGGCACCCACCACACCGAGACGTTTGTGCAGACCGGCCATGCCATCACCGAAGCTGGCGCCCCTGCCCGGGCGGGAGTCGATGTCTTTCATCACCGTCAGCAGCGGTCCTTCGGTGTCGTTCAACAGCTCGTAGTAGCTGTCCCACGGCACCGATGGCGAATCGGGGTCGTTGGTCGTGATCTCGGCGGTGACCACATACCCCAGTGCCGGCCCCAGTCCCGGCAGCAGGCAGCGGATCGTGTGGTCCGTGTACTCCTCATTCGGCAGGCCGCCGAGTTTGACCAGGGCGTTGAACAGCGTGGGCGAATCGAACCGGGCAAGCTCATCGAGCACGGTGGTGTCCACACGGATCATCAGAACTCATGTCCCATGGGGCTCACAGGACCATCTCCACGAGACCCAGACTCTTCTTGTCCAGGTCCCCGAGATTGGGAATCTCGAAGCGGTTGCCATCCACATCGACTAGCAGCAGGCGGTGGTCGCCCAGCCACTGGGCATTCTCGGCGACATTCTGCACGACGAACTCCCGCGGCCCTCGATTCGTCGCCACATCCCAGTAGGACGTGCCGAACTCGTTGCGGATCGAGATCACCGACTCGATCGTCGATGTCAGGTAGCGACGGTCGAGTTCCTCCTGTACGATCTGCCGCATGTCCTCGTCCATGCGCTTCATGTCGGGAATCATGCAGACTTCCTCGTCCTTGGCGTCGAGCAGGGAGATATAGCGCGTCGGATGTGACAGGGGCGCTGCCCGTACCACCTTGATACGGGTGTACGAGCGGTCCCCATCGATCGTCAGACGCAGCTTCCAGGCCGGCTCGCGGTACAGCCGCACCTTGCTGACATCCACATTCTCTGGGTGGGTCACCGTGATCGGCGTCGGTGTGTGCTTCTTCACCTTGCCGTTACCGGCGATCTTCTTCTCTTGGTCCACGTCTGTCACGATTCCAGTTCCTTGCTCACGGTCATCGCCGATGATTCCTGTTGTGTCTTCACAAGCTTGTAGAAGAAGCCCTGCTGCGCCATCAGCTCCTCGTGCGTGCCCACCTCGACGATCCGCCCGGCGTCGAGCACCACCAGTCGATCCGCCGAACGCAAGGTCGATAGCCGGTGGGCGATGGCAAAGGTAGTGCGTCCCTCCACCAGACGCGCAATGGCCTGCTGGATCTTGGCCTCCGTCGGCGTATCGAGAGAGGATGTGGCCTCGTCGAGGATGAGAATTCTGGGATCGTGGAGGATCGCCCTGGCGATGGCGATACGCTGCTTCTCGCCGCCTGACAGCTTGTTGCCCTGCTCTCCGACCTGCATGTCGTAGCCATCCGCCTTGGCGATGACGAACTCGTGGGCGTTGGCGGCGTAGGAGGCGCGCAGCACATCGTCGAACTTCACCCCCGGCTTGCCGTAGGCGATGTTCTCCGCAATGGTGCCGTCGAACAGAAACGACTGCTGGGCCACCAGCCCGATCTGCGAGCGCAGGTCCTCCAGCCGGATGTTGCGGATGTCGACACCATCGATCTGCAGGCTCCCCCGGGTCACGTCGTAGAACCGACACAGCAGATGGATGAGGGTCGACTTGCCCGCTCCCGACTTGCCGACGAGACCGATCATCTCCCCGGGCCGCACCGACAGACTGGCGCCACGCAGCACGGGCTTGCCGGGATCGTAGCCGAAGAAGGCGTCCTCAAACTCGACCTGACCGCGCAGCTGGGGCATGGGCGTGGCAGCAGGATCCTGGAAGGGTTCGGACCTGGCGTCCATGACCTCGAAGATCCGCTCGGCGCCGGCATAGGCGCGCATCATGAAGCCGTAGAAGTCGCCGAACCACTTCAGCGGCTGGTAGAGCATCCACACGTACGTGATGAAGGCCATCAAGGCTCCGGGGGTCAGGCTCTCGCCCAGCACCTTGCGGCCACCGAAATACCAGACGAAGAACACGCCGGAGCTCATGAAGAAGTTGGTCACCATCCAGAACACGATCCAGTGACGCTCCGCCGACACGCTGACGTCCCGCAGGTCGATGTTGCGTCGATCGAAGCGCTGCCCCTCACGCTGCTCCTGGGCGAAGGCCTTGACCACCCGGATCCCGCGGATGGACTCGTTCAGGTGAGAAGTAAGGCGTGACCACTTCGCCGACCAGCGCACCCAGTAGGCTTCCATGCGGTTCCAGATCAGCGTCGATGCCACGACGATGGGGGGCACGGGCAGCAACACCCACAGGGTCAGCTCCCAGCTCATGTAGCCGAGAACTCCCAGGATACCGACGACCATCAGACCGTTGCTGATGATGTAGGGGATATCGAAGATCAGGTAGATCTCGACCAGGTCCGAGTCGTTCGACATACGTGAGATGAGAGCCCCCACCTTGCGCTTGTCGTAGAACCGCAGGGGCAGGTACATCAGCGCCCGGTAGAGATCGGCGCGCATCTTCTCGATGGCACGGAAGCCGACCCAGGCGCCCACCCAGCGGCGCCCTACCGCAGTTCCCCACGCCAGTACACGCAGGCCGAAGAGGCCGGCCACCAGCCATACGAGCAGAGGGAAATTCGCCGTGGGTATGAGCACGTCGTCGATGATATGCTTGGTGATCAGCGGCGGCAGCAGGTCGAGACCGGTCTCGGCCACAAGGATGGCCAGCAGCAGGACCACCCGCGCTCTCTACGGCGCCATGTAGGCCAGCAGGCGCTTGAGCGTATCCAGCTTGTGCACGCAGGCAGGACAGACGCCGTCCTTCTCCGGCAAGACTCGATGGCAGCGGTCGCACCGACTCCGCTCGACGGTCGTTGCCAGCGTCGGTTCCTCGCCGACCGACACCTGTTGCAGAGTCTCTGCCACTTCGGAGAACTTGGGCGCCAGGCTGTTGGAGTAGTAGACCTGGGCCGGTTCCCCGGTATGCCGTTCCACCTCCAGGCGGCCGCCGCCTACCAGAGGCTCAACCCTCGCCGCGCGTACATCGCTCAGCGGGAACTGCTGCACGGCGGCCAGGGCAGCCCCATTTGTCGCCTGTGTGCCATTGGCATGCATGATGAGCAGCCGACGGTCGGTGATCACCAGCCAACGCTCGGCAAACACGTCACGGTCGGCCATGTCGGTGGCGACACGGATCCACACCCGTTCGTCATCTTCGGTGGCCGCTGCCACTCCGGCCGACACGACGTCCGGCGAATCCTCCCGGAAGGGAGACGCCCCCTCCGCGGAGACCTTGATCTGAGTCTGAGTTGTCACGTCCTGATCCCTATTCCGCGATGGCGATGATCTTCGAGGCTTCCTGCTGCATTTTGACCAGGTCGTGGAACACGCCCTGGCGCTGCATCAGCTCCGCGTGTGTACCCTGCTCGACGATGCGGCCCTCATCCATGACGACAAGCCTCCCGGCATCCCTGAGCGTCGACAGCCGATGGGCGATGGCGAAGGTCGTGCGCCCCTCCACCATGCGATCCATGGCCTGCTGAATCTGCCTCTCCGTCTCCACGTCCACCGAGCTCGTCGCCTCATCGAGGACAAGGATTCGCGGGTTGTGCAGCATGGCCCGGGCGATGGCCACACGCTGGCGCTCACCCCCTGACAGACGGTTGCCCTGTTCACCGACCTGCGTCTCGTAGCCGTCCGGCTTGGCCAGGACGAAGTTGTGGGCGTTGGCCAGCCGCGCCGCCGCCATCACCTCGTCCAGTCTTGCCCCTGGTTTTCCGTAGCCGATGTTCTCGGCGATCGTACCGGAGAACAGCACCGGGTCCTGCAGCACGATGCCGATCTGCCGGCGCAGATCGCGCAGCCGGATCCGACGGATATCGATGCCGTCGAGCTCGATGGATCCGTGATCGGCGTCGTAGAAGCGTGCAATGAGATTGATCAGTGTCGTCTTGCCCACGCCGGAACGACCGACGAGACCGATCATCTCACCGGGCTGGATATCGAGGTCGATCCCCTTGAGGACCGGTTTGCTCTTGTCGTAGCCGAAGGTGACATCGCGGAAGGTGATCCGTCCCTCCATGTCCTGCATACGCAGGGCCTTGTCGTCGTCGAAAGACTCGGGAACGGTATCGATCACCTCGAACACACGCTCGGCGCCGGCGAAGGCGCGCGACATCCACGAGTTGACCTCGCCGAACCACTCCAGCGGTCCATAGACCATGAACATGTAGGAGTAGAACGCGATCAGCGTTCCCAGGGACATCTTGCCATCGATTACCTCCTGGCCACCGAAGAACCAGACGGCGATGACTCCCAGACCTGTGAGGAACGTCACGGTGGAGAAGAAGATCGTGCGATTGACACTGGTCTGCACGCCGATGTCGGTGATCCTGCGGTTGAGCCGGTCGAACGTGCCGATCTCCCTGCCCTCCTGAGCAAAGGCCTTGACCACGCGGATCCCTGTGAGAGCCTCAGCCGTCCGGTCTGTCAGGTTCGACCAGGTCTCTCCCCAGCGCCGGAAGAAGCGTCGCATGCGCTTCCAGAAGACAACCCCCCACACCATGATGATGGGTACGGGGGCCAGGGTGATCAGGGTCAGCTCCCAACTCATCCACAACAGCAGCCCGACGATCCCGACGATGAGCAAGCCATTGATGACGAGATAGGGCAGTCCGTCGACCAGAAAGTCCTGCAGACGACCGGTGTCGCGCGTCACCCGGGACATCAGCGCGCCGACCTTACGTTTGTCGTAGAACTGCAGGGACAGGATCTCGAGGCGCTGGTACAGCTGGCTGCGAATGTCCGCCGTCGCCCTGGCCCCGAGCCAGACCGCCACCCAGCCGTGCACCCACTCGGCCCCCCAGCTGACGAGGCGGATGCTGATGAGGGTCAGAACCAAAAAACCCAGCAGCTGGAAGCGGGTTTCCAGATCTGCCGGGAGGCTCGGGTCCTGCGAAGGGACGAGGACGTTGTCGAAGAGATGTTTTATGACCAGCGGGGGCGCCAGTTCGGCCCCGGTAGTGATCACCGAGGCCAGCGCCATGACCACCGCCTTCCATCGATAGGGTGCCAGGAAGGCGGAGATCCGCTTCAGGGTTGACCACTTATGGATACAGGCTGGGCAGATGCCGTCTCTCTCGGGCAGCAGGCGGTTGCATCGGGTACAGCGCATGGCCTCGAGGGCAGAATCGACGCGAAAAGGCCGGCCGACACGCAGCTGCTCAAGCCCGCGAGCGACCTCGGAAAACTTGTCGCTCAGGGATTGTGTGTACGGAACATGGACAGTCGGCGCATCGCGGCGTTCCACCTCGAGTCGGCCGCCTCCGACGAGAGGCTCGGTGTGGACGCGGAGAATCTCGTCCACCGGTACGCTCAGCGGCTCCTCGTCCGCGGTCAGAATGACCAACCGCTTTGCCGTCATCGCCAGCCAGCGGTCGCCAAAGCGCGCAGCATCCGGAGCCATATCCGCTGACACGCGAACGAGGACCTCCTCGTCCTCAGCGATCACGGCGTCGAGACGTGCCTCAATGTGGTCTGGTGTCGGCTCCAGAAGCCTCGCTGTCTGCTCGGTGTCCATGGTTCTCTTTCAGGTGCCGGACCGGGGGCCGGTGGCGATGATCGCACCGCCCCCCGGATCCGCGACTGCGTTTCGCCTGGCGCTTGCCCTGCGGATAGCGCTGGCGCTACGACGCCCTGCGTGCCCGGGTACGGGCGGTCCGCTGGCGGGCGAAGGGTGTTTCGATGCCGTACTGGCGACACAGACGGCCGAAGGTGCCTCCTGCGATTCCCAGAGCCCTGCAGGCGTCGGCATTGCTGTTGTAGACACGAGCGGCGCGCTCGATCCACTCGACGGGGACTTTCTGCATCGTGTGCCTTCCTTCGATGCATCGGGGGCCGTCCTCAGTGTACGGCCTCCCTGGTTCGGGCGGAACTTGGGCGGCCTCCTCATGCCGCCGGTCATCCGCCGGGTCGGTGAGTGGAAGATCGATGGGCTGGCCTGGGCGCCCTGCCTGGCGGCCAGCGTCATCATCTCCCTGGGACCCCGCCCCTGCAAAGCCTGTCCTTATGGCTCTTCGGGCGTCTCGCACGGCGTCTCCCGTACCGTATTCAGCGGGAGCGTCTGCGCTGGCCAACAAAAAAGGCCGGCTGCAAATCTCTGATGCTTCCAGAGCCTGCAGCCGGCCAAAAAAAAGACCGTAGGGATCCGATCCCTACGGTTGGTGTCGCTGGTGGTTCAGCGATGTTCAACCTCCGGGATCATATTCCCCTGCTGCAGGCCCCGTATGGGGCTTCATGGCCGCCGCATCTGACTGGATGCTGGCCATCGGGGTATGTTCTTTAACTCGTCCTGCTACCTCCTCACAACCGAACCGCAGAACCGGTGTCTGCCAGACCCCGGAAGCACCAAACGATGCCGCTCCGAAGTCGCCGGTATTAGCACGCGTGTTCCGCTCTCTGAGCGTGATCCCTCCTGTTTCGGAGTGACCCGTACCAGAGAGGAGGCTGCTCCCCGCGATCCTCATGACGGCGACTCGGACAGCAGTACCATCATATCTGATGGTAGTGCCATCATATTGTCTGGCGGCTTGCGGCATCGTCAGCAGGTGGCTGTGAGTAGAATCAGCATGAGTTTTCGTTCGGGGTCCGAAGGTGAATTCCCCCGGACAGAGAAAAAGTATCCGGGGCGCTTGTACATTGTCAAGGAAAAAGTGCGAAATGGTCCATTTCGCTTTCAATCGGGGGTTCTGCCTCTATATTATAAGGCTCCCCTGGAGAGCCAGCTCTCTTGGAAGAGCCGATGACACAGACACAGACCACATCCGATGCCGCCGCCGTTGACCCCGTCCACGCCTGGGACGTGCACAATGAGCGGATCCTCGGCCATCTCGAGAGCCAGGACTTCGAATCGATGGACGCCCTGCCGGTGCTGAAGTGGGCTGCCGGCACCTTCGACGCCGATCGACTCGTCCTCAGTACCAGCTTCCAGTACTCTGGTGTGGCCATGATTCACATGGCCGTCGAAGCCGGACTGCAGCTGCGCTACGCTACCATCGACACGCTGCGCCTGCACCCCGAGACCTATGCCTTTCTACGCGAAGTCGAGGCGCGTTACGACATCGACATCGAGGTGCAGCGGCCTGAATCAGACCAGGTGCAGAGCATGGTCCGTCGCTTTGGCGAGTATCTGTTCTTCGATACCAAGACGCTACAGGAGTACTGCTGCCAGATCCGCAAGGTGAAGCCGAACGAGCAGCTGTTGATGACGGTGGACTGCTGGATCTCGGGCATGCGGCGGGATCAGTCCAACCTGCGCCGCGACACCCCGAAAGCGATGACCGTCGGTGAGTATGGCTCGCGGCGGCAGATCCTCAAGCTCAATCCGATGGCGGACTGGGGTGAGGACCGCCTGTTGTCCTACATAGAAGACAACGACATCCCCCGTCATCCGCTGTACGATCAGGGCTACAAGAGCATCGGCTGCTTCATCTGCTCGACGCCCGTCGGTGACAACGAGGACCAGCGGGCCGGCCGCTGGCGCTGGTTCAACTCCGACGACCGGATCGATCCTCAGGAGGCCAAAGAGTGCGGCCTTCACGTTCCGATGTACAACATCTGAGCGACATGCAGTTGAGGCCCATTCCAGGCCACCCTCAACGAAAGCGGCTCCGGTGGCTGGTCCCCGCCTTTTTCATCCTCCTCGGCGCCTACGGCTGCGGCGATACACCGGATTCGAACGGCACCTCACAGACCCTGCGTAGCGTCCCGCGGAACCGCACCCTGATCCTCGACTGTGCCGAGATCAACATTTGCGGTGGCCAGTTCCAGGACCACAACTCGTTCAATCCCTTTCTCGCCGGAACCACCTCGCGCACCGGTTTCAACTTCCTCTACGAACCGCTCTACTTCTACAACGCCTTCCGGGATGAGATGATTCCCTGGATCGCCACCGGGCACCAGTTCAACAGTGACTACACCGAGGTCGTCATCCACATCCGCGACGGCGTCAGGTGGAGCGATGGGGCGCCGTGGACCGCACACGACCTGGTCTTCACCATAGAGATGCTCCAGGCACACGCACCCGAGCTGGTCTACAGTGTCGACATGCAGACCTGGGTCACACAGGCCGTTGCCGTCGACAGCCTCACGGCCCGGATCACCCTGACTGCGCCCAACCCGCGCTTCGTGTTCTCCTATTTCACCAGCAACTTCGGCATCGGCGTGCCGATCGTTCCACGGCACATCTGGCAGGGTCAGGACGCCAACGCCTTTCTCAACTTCGATCGGGCTCTGGGTCTGCCTGTCTTCAGCGGCCCCTATCAGCTGGCGTTGTCCTCATCGCAGCAGCGTATCTGGGATCTGCGTCGCGACTGGTGGGGCAAGGAGACGGGATTCTCCGAACTGCCCGAGGTGGAACGCCTCATCTATCTCACGTATCGGGAGGAGTCCAAGCGCGTGCAGGACCTGATCGCCAATACTCTTGATACCAGTCTCGACCTGCGGCCGCCCAACATCAGGACCGTGCTGGACCGCAACCCGCGGGTCACGACGTGGACGGGACGGGAGCCACCCTATGGGTACGTCGACTTCTGGCCGATCTCGCTGGGATTCAACAATCTCGAGGAGCCCTTCTCGGACCGCGATGTGCGTCGCGCCATCAACTATGCCGTCGATCGCGAGCAGCTGGTGGAGGTGGGCTGGCAGAAGTCCGGAACGCCGACCCTGCTGCCCTTTCCCGACTACCCTGCGTTGCGCCCCTTCTTCCTCGCGGTGGAGGATCTTCTCGTCGAACACGAAGTCGGTATCCATAGCCTGGAAAAGAGTGCGGCCATCATGCGCCAGAAGGGTTGGACACGATCGGGTGACGGATTCTGGACCCGCGACGGACGTCCCATCAAGATCAACATCGACATCTTCCCGATCTTCAATGACCTGACCCCCGTGCTGGTGGCGCAGTTGGAACGGGCCGGCTTCGATGCCAACTTTCGCATGACGTCGGATGTGTATTCTCGCATGGCGCAGGGCGAAGCCATGGCCTTCATCAGCGGTCACGGCGGCTCCGTGCGCGACCCGTACTTCACCCTGCGCCTCTATCACAGTCGCTTCGTTCGCCCCACTGGGACCTCGGCCGAGCATTTCTGGCGCTGGGGGAACGAGTCCTTTGATCAGATCGTCGACCGCATGGCCGGTGTGGCTCAGGACGATCCGGAACTGATCCGGCTGTATCGTCAGGCCATGACGATCTGGCTGGCCGAGCTGCCGTCGATCCCCCTGGTCCAGTGGTATCACCGGATTCCGCACAACGAGACGTACTGGACCAACTGGCCGTCAGCCGCAGACCCGTACATCAACAGCGCCTACTGGCATCGCGTCTGGCTGCTGGTGCTGTTGGAACTGAAGCCGACGCAGGCGTAGATGCCATGCGCAACTCCCGGACACTCGCACAAAGGCTCATGACATGGCAGAAAGACTGAAACTCGCCTTCATCGGTTGCGGCGCCATCGCCCGCTACCATCTGGATGGTATCAAGGAGCACGCGCCACGCATCGAGGTGACGGCCGCCGTCGACCTCGACGCCGACAAGGCGCAGGCCTACGCTGACGAAACCGGAGGCCGGGCATTCACATCATTGGCCGAAGCCCTCGAGAAGGGCGACTTCGACGCGGTGGACCTCATGCTGCCCCACGACCTGCACGAAGAGGCAGCAACCCAGTGCTTCGAAGCCGGCAAACACGTGCTGCTCGAGAAGCCGATGTCGTTGGACCTCGACTCCTGCGAGCGCATTCTCGCCGCAGCCCGTGCTGCCGGCACGGTCTTCATGATGGCCGAGAACGCCCAGTACTGGCCCGAGATCGTCAAAGCCGCCGAGGTCATCGAGTCGGGCGCCATCGGCGACATCATCACGGCCCGAGCCGCCTTTACCTACGAGTTCGATCCGGTCTGGTTCAAGGACGACGAGCCCTGGCGCTACGACAGGCGCCGGACAGGCGGTGGTATCACGATCGACGGCGGCTCCCACTGGATCCGGCCGCTGCGCATGTGGATGGGAGAGATCGAGGACGTGATCGGCACCATCGGCTATCCCCTGCAGCAGATGGAGGGAGAGTCCCTGACCCGTGCCCTGCTGCGCTTCCAGTCGGGCAAGACGGCGGTATTCGACGCCATGATGATCGACACCGTGTTCGCTCCCGATCCGTGGTGGCGGATCACCGGGACCAAAGGGGAACTGACCATCGACACCGGGTTCGTGGGGGCTCTGCGTCTGTTCGACCGTGATCACCGTGAGGGTCAGCTGCTGATGGAGCCACGTGGCTACCCACAGTCCTTCGGACCGGAGCTGGCTGACTTCGCCGCTGCCGTGATCGACGGCAAGAATCCGGAAGCGGGGCCCGAGCACTCTCTTGGCGAACTGCGGACAGCGCTGGCCGTTTACCGATCCGCCGAATCTGGCGTCTGGGAAAAGGTGTGGACCTGACCTCAGGGTATGAGCTGGCCGTCACTCAGCCGTACTCTGTATCTACCGCCCTCCTCCACCACGTGCAGTTTCCAGTCTCCCTCCTCCTCGAAGTACGCCTCCGGCCGCCCCAGAGTTTCTGCCATGTGTGCGTGGCTCAACAGCTCGTTGACCCGCCGCGCCAGGACCTCCCGGTCGGTTCGCTGACGCAGTGATCGGGGTAGGCAGTGCTCGAAGAAGAGGAACTCCTCGGCCAGCACGGCTCGCTGGATGACCTGCATGGCATCCTCCCGACGCCGCAGGAAGTAGATGTCGGCCCCGGGATATTGTGTCAGGAAACGCAGTCTGCTGATTCGCCGGAACACGTAGATGGTGGGATGGTCGAAGTGTCGCCACGACAGGTCGGCCTCGCCATCGTCCCACGACAGGCCGAAGAGTTGGGGCGAACGCGTAATCTTGCGCTCCAGCTCAAAGCCGAGATCTCCCGCGAAGAGGGCGTCATAGTACTGTGCGGCCAGCGGACTGTGATCCCGGGCCACCAGCTGATCTTCGGAGAAGACGAGATACTCGGAGGCCGCCAGCGGACCGGTGACAGAGAAGCCGAGGTAGTCGCCGTCTGTCAGGATCTGTGCGGGAACCGGCCGGCCGAAGAAGTGTGCCACATCGATGGGAGTGTTCGGCAGCCCCGCAGCCGAAATCAGCGTCGACATGCCGTTGTGACCCCGCTCAAAGGTCACCGTGGCTCCAGGCCGGGCATGACGGGCAATCCACTGGATGGCTTCCACGCGGGGATCCGGTCGGCCGTAGATGGTGGTGAAGGCGACGCCGTACGAGACGGTCCAGCCGATTGCGGCCACGACTGCCAGCCTGCCAAGTCGCCCCGGGTATGTGCCTTCCCGCCAGTGCCAGATCTCAGCCAGCCATCGCGCCGCCATGATCGCCACGAGGGGCATCAGGACGACGAAGTAGCGGATGTACTTGGCCTCCAGCTGGCCGACGATGACGACGTAGGCGAGCACGAATCCGGCCAGCAGCAGGTCGGCCAGCGTGCGTCTTGTCAGGGCGTAGGAGCCGCCGAGAATCGCGGCGATTGCAAAGCCGACACCCATGCCTGCAGGGAACAGGTGCAGTGCCTGGTACAGATAAGGAATAGTGCCCGGATAGTGCAGGGCGCCTCGCATCGTCACGGCGCCTTCGTTCAGCCTGGCGCTGTAGAAGACATTCCCGTGGTACTCCGGGCCGAAATAGTCTGCCGGTCGCAGCCAGGACGAGGGCACGAGCAGGGCGAAGGCCAGCACGAATGCGGCCAGTCCGAACAACGCCGGTAGGTGGGTTCTCGGATCCGCCAGCTTCAGACCTGCGCTCCTGATGCGCGCCAGGTGGGCGAGCAGGTAAGGCAGCAGGATGACGAGGGCATTCAGCTTGGTTGCCGCCGCCAGGGCCATCAGAACGGCGGCGGCCAGGTAATCCCTTTGGCGGCCAGTCGTGGCCAGCCGCATCATGGCAGCAGCGACCAGGTCGTCCACAGGGTCATGAGTACGTCGACGGTGCTGAAGTGAGACGACTGGATATGCAGAGCGGTCGCGCCGAGCAGCCCCATCGCCAGCACGCCGACTCTCCTGTGGTAGGCCAGCGCGCCCAGGCGGTAGGTCAGCCACAGGGTGATACTCCCGGCCAGGGCGGATACGGTGCGACCTGCGATCCGGGTCCAGTCCGCACTCTCGGGCGGCGTCAGGGCGAAGGCCGAGTAGTCGACGGCAAGGCAGAGCAGCCAGGCCACGCCGTGGAACAGATACATGAAGACGGGCCCGTAGACCGAGTAGAGGAGGGGCGTGCCGAAGACGAGCAGATGCGGATGGATCGACTCACGAAGGCTGGCCGTGACCTGCTGGAGCGTGCCGGCGTCGGGATGAAACGAAGCCTCCTGAAGGGAGATTCGCCGGCCTGTCTCCCCCAGCTCGCGGAGCGACTCGATGCCCCAGTCCAGGCCGTAGAACCGCGCCGCCACACCCGAGCCCAGTACGGCAGTCAGAATGATGAGGCGCCAGCCATCGGCGCCGTGCGACCGGGTCACCCCTTCACGGCGCGGCGGAAGGCCTCGCCCCGGTCAGCATAGCTGGAAAACATGCCGAAGCTGGCACATGCCGGTGACAGCAGTACGACATCACCAGTAGCGGCCCGCCGCGCAGCAGCCCCCACCGCCTCAGCCATCGTGGCGCAGTCCTCGTCGACCGGACCGGAGAACCCCGCGGCGCGCGCCGCCTGCACGATTCGTGCTCCCTCCTGACCGATCGTCACCAGAGCCACGACATCGGCGGCGATGGCACCTCCCAGGTCCGTGAAGTCCACGCCTTTGGGAGAGCCTCCCGCGATCAGGACCACACGTCGATCGGGCCACGCCCACAGACCGGCCACGGCCGCGGCCGGCGTCGTCGCCAGGGAGTCGTTGACGTAGAGAACCCCGTCTCGTTCAGTCACCTCTTCGAGTCGGTGTGGGAGCCCCGTAAATGTCACCAGCCCCTTCGCTGCCGCCTGGTCTGAGGCGCCGGCCAACAGGGAGGCCGCCACGGCGGCGCAGGCGTTGCCCAGGTTGTGTTTCCCGCGGATGCAGACATCCGACGTGCTGGCGATGGCCCTGGCGTTCGCTCCGTTCTGACGCCACCAGATCTGTCCGGCGTCGACCCAGCAGCCGTCTCCCTCGATCGCTGACGTCGCGCTGAAGGCCAACCGGCGTCCGGCGGTGGTGGCGGCCAGATCCAACGCCGTAGGGCAATCGGCGGCGGCCAGCACCCAGCCCTCAGGAGTCTGGTGGCGGCAGATCTCACCTTTGGCTTCGACATACTCGGCGCGGGTTTCGTGATAGTCGAGGTGGTCGGTGGTGACCGGCAGCAGGATGGCCCCCGGCGGGCTCTGGCCCAGATCCTGCAGCTGAAAGCTGGACAGCTCCAGCACGACGAGATCGTCGGCTTGCAGCCGGTCGAGGAAGCTCACAGGCGGCGTGCCGATATTGCCGCCCACATGCGCCGCAATCCCGTCGGCCTCCAGGATCGCCAGCAGCAGCGACGCGGTGGTGCCCTTGCCCTTGGTACCGGTCACGCCGAGAATCCGGGCCGGGCAGTGGCGCAGGAACAGGTCGATTCCACTCGACAACCGGATGCCCTGCTGCCGCGCGGCCACCAGCTCCGGGCTGCGCACCGGAATCCCGGGAGAGCGGAAGAGCAGATCGAAATCGCCAAGACCGGCCATGGCCGCCTTGCCGAGTCGCCAGTCCTCCACGGCTCCATCCCATGGCGGGTCGTCGACACGGACCTCCGGATCGCAGTCGCACACCGTGAAGGTCAGCCCGCGCGTCGCCAGCCAGTGGCCGAGAGCCCGGTTCTCGACGCCGAATCCGAGCAGGGCCAGACGAAGTCCTTCGAGATCCATGACTCGAAAGTAGGATGAGCCGCAGGCCGCGGCTATTTGACGCTGCGCCGCCTCCCCCCCAATCTCTCGCTCATGACCCGTGCTGTGATCCGACCCCGGAGCGCTGCCTGGTGGATCCCGCTGTTCCTCTTTGCCGGAATCTCGGCCAGGGCGGAGCCAGTCACCGTGTTCGCTGCCGCCAGCCTCTCCGGCGCCCTCAACGAGTTGTGGCCGCGCGAGCGCCACACCGACATCAGTCTGTCCTTTGCCGGCTCGTCGCTGCTGGCGCGACAGATCGAAGCCGGAGCGCCCGCCGATCTCTATCTGTCAGCCAGCCAGGACTGGATGGACTACCTGCAGGTGCGGGGACACATCGACAGCACAACCCGGGTGGACCTGTTCGGCAACCGCCTCGTTCTCATCGCCCCGACAGACGAGGGGTTCGCACTGGTGGCCTCCCCGCGGGCCGATATCGGGGGTGCCTTCAAAGGTCGGCTTGCCCTGGCGGATCCGGACCACGTACCGGCCGGCATCTATGCCCGTCAGGCCCTGCAGACACTGGGCTGGTGGCCGACGCTGGTACACCGGCTGGCTCCCGCCAGCGACGTGCGCGGGGCTCTGGCCTGGGTCGAGCGCGGCGAGTGTGACGCTGGCATCGTCTATGCCACCGACGCCGCCTCCAGCCGACGCGTGCAGGTCGTCGTCTCGATTGCGGACAGCCTGCATACACCGATCCGCTACCCGGCCGCCCTCGTGGCGGGCAGAGCCACAGCCGCCACCCGTCGCCGGCTGGACACCCTGCAATCGGCAGCGGCGCTGGCCGTATTCCGCCGCCATGGCTTCAGCATACTGATGGGAACCAACGGAGAATAGCTAAGCCGATGGCCGTTCTCACACCAGATGAATGGGAAGTCCTTTTCCTCTCCCTCCGTGTGGCCCTGGCCAGCGTGGCCCTGAGCCTGCCGACGGCAGTCGCCATGGGCTGGCTGCTGGCGCGACACGAGTTTCGTGGCAAGCTCCTCGTCGACGGTCTCTGCCACCTGCCTCTCGTGCTGCCCCCCGTCGTCACCGGCTATGTGCTGTTGCTGATCTTCGGCCGGCATGGCTGGCTCGGACCCCTGCTCGATGCTCTCGGCCTGCGTCTCGCCTTCGACTGGAAGGGCGCCGTCCTCGCCTCCGCCGTGGTGGCCTTCCCGCTGTCGCTGCGCGCCGTGCGCCTCGCCATCGAGGAAATCGATCCGCGTCTGGAGGGTGTTGCCCGCACTCTGGGGGCCGGCCCCTGGCGTGTGTTCTTCACCATCACTCTCCGGCTTGCCGCCCCGGGCCTATGGGTGGGAGCCATGCTCGCCTTCGCTCGCAGCCTCGGTGAGTTCGGCGCCACCATCACCTTCGTCGGCAACATCAGCGGGCAGACGCGGACGATTCCCGCCGCGGTTTATACGTTCCTGAACCAGCCTGGTGGTGAGGCGGCCGCCCTGCGTCTGGTGTGGGTCTCCATCGCGGTGTCGCTGGCCGCGTTGCTGGGCAGCGAGTGGGCGGCACGGCGGTCCCGTCACCGCGCCAGGACTACGTGATGCTCAGTCTTCGTCTGCAGCGGCAGCTCGCCGATTTCCGCCTTGACGTCGATGTGGTCTGCCACAAGGCGGTGACGGCGATCCTCGGGCCCTCCGGCGCCGGCAAGACAACGCTGCTGAATCTTGTCGCCGGCCTCCGCCGGCCTGACGCCGGGCATGTGGAGTTGGACGGTCACGTGCTGTTCTGCGCCGAACACGGCATCGACCGGCCGCCGGAGCGGCGCCGCCTGGGATTCGTCTTCCAGGACGACCTGTTGTTCCCCCACCTGAGTGTGGCCGCCAACCTGCGCTACGGTTACGACCGCCTGAGACCGGCCGAGCGTCGTTTTGAACCCGGTCAGATCATCGACCTGCTGGAGATGGGATCGCTGCTGAACCGCCGGCCGCAGCATCTGTCCGGGGGTGAGCGTCAACGTGTCGCTCTCGGCCGGGCCCTGCTGTCGTCGCCACGCATGCTGCTGATGGACGAGCCTCTGGCCTCTCTCGACCAGGGATTGAAGAGCCGCATCATCCCGTACCTCCGGCACGTGCGCTCCGACCTCGGCATCCCCATCCTCTATGTCAGCCACTCGGTTGCCGAGATTCTCGAGTTGACGAGGCAGGTGCTCGTACTGAGTGATGGCGCCGTGCTCGCCCAGGGTGATTTCTTCGATGTGGCCCGCGATTCCCGTGTGCTGCCGCTGCTCGACGAGCACGGGTTCGAGAACGTGCTGCTCGTGGAAATCATCGCTGGCGGAGACGGCGCCTGCACGGCCCGCTGCGGCGAGCAGACCCTGCGCATCCCTCCTTGTCACCGACCGCCAGGCACGCGGTTGTTCGTCGGTGTCCGTGCCGATGACATCATCCTCGCCCGGCGTCGGCCCGAGGGATTGAGCGTACGCAACGCCTTGTGCGGCACGGTGACGGAGGTGTCGAGTGCGGGTCCGACGCGACTGGTCACCGTCGATGTCGGCCAGCCACTGGTGGCCAAGGTCACGCCCGAAGCCGTCGAAGAGCTGGAACTGACGGCGGGAGAACAGGCCTGGTGCCTGATGAAGACCCACTCTCTGCGTTTGGGACCGGAAAGCGACTGACGCGGCAGGTTACCGCAGCTTCAGGCAGTCGCGTTGCCCGTTGCGGCGCCAACCCCTACAGTACCTCCCATGGCATTGACAATTCTGCGCACTGTGCGCCCGAGCACCACCTGGCAGGACAGCCTCATTCTCATCGGCGAGAACCAGCGTGTCGTCTTCGATGTCGAAGAGACTTGGTCACCGGACATGCGCGACCAGATCGCCTGGTGCGGCGCCGACGGCATCTACCGCCATCCCGCCGGCGAGGGCTACCTGCTGCCCGGCGCCAATGTCGGCGCCTTGATCGCCCGCATCGGCGATGGCCCCGTCTTCGCCGTGGGCAGCCGACACGACATCGTCGCTGACCGATCCGGCACGCTCTTTCTGGCGATGAACGACCATCCCGACCATGGGAATCAGGCTGGGAAAGTCGTCGCTCAGGTCATCCTCTTCGACGCTTGACGACCACCCGGGCAGAACTGACGCCTCTCACCGATGCCCAGTGGGAGCAGCGGGTGCGCGCCCGGCTCATGGTCTGCGTTCCCGACCTGCTGCCAGGGACCCCCACCGTTCGCCGAATCACGGGCCTGGCTGACGACGTCTGGCTCGTCGACCTGGCGGATGGTGGTCGCCTCGTGGCCAAACACCAGTTCTACGGCATCTACACCCGGGACGAACCCCACGATCTGCTGCGTGTCGAATTCGATGCCCTGCGGCATCTGCGCCAACATGGGGGCGCCGTACCCGTTGCCTTCGGTATCGATCCAGAGATGCAGATCATCCTGCTGGAATACGCCGGTCGGCTGACGCTGGCCGAGCAGATCCCCTCGGTTGATCCGTCGACACGCCGGCGCCTGGGAGCCCGCGTCCTGGCCGGGTTGTTCCGTATCGAGTCGCTGTTGGCCGCTCCCGAGCTCGAGTGGGGCGCCCGCGTCATCCCCGGCGCCGACCCCGGGGATCTCATGACCCGGTGGGCGGAGATCGGCGAGATCGCCGTGGACGGCCTGTCGCGACTCTGGCGGGCTCGTCGGCGGGACGAGATGACCGCCGGACTGGCGACACAACTCAAGCATCTGTGCCGCCGACTCGGTGAACGCCCGCCATCGCTGGGCGCCACCGACTACCAACCAGCGAACATCGTCGTCGACGAACCCTGTGAACGCATCACGTTTCTCGAGCTTGCGAAGGTCGGCTGGGACTGGACCGAGCGTCGGGCCGTTCAGTATACTACGAGCGTCGATGGCAGTGGTACGAGCCTCCTCGACAGCGGCGGCGTCGCTGCCTCACCGTTGGCCAGCGACGCTGTCGATGGGCACCACATCCTGTTCCTGCTCCTGCTGGCGCGACGTTTCCTGACCACGTCCCATGGTGATATGTCCGGCCTCGTCCAGGCGTTGGTTACACCTCTCAGCCGCGACCCCAGGGCGCTCGAGATCCGACGCGGTCTGCAACCACTCAATTTCGCCTGAACGACGGAGACCATGGACGATCACACGCACCAGACACGCGCAGCCGGGGTTCCCTAGTGGCGGAAGCTGAATCCGTACGGCGCAAGGTGCGCGAGATCGAGACCGTCGTCGCCGAGGTGCGGGAACAGACGCACGACACGGCCTCGCTGTTTCTCGACCTTGGCGAAGAGCCTCGCGACTACCGCGCGGGGCAGTTCATCACCATCGACCCGCATCAGTTCGCCTTCCTCGAGCAAACCATCGCCTATCTCGAGGAAATCAAGGGAGGCAGGGAGAAGCCACGCGCCTATTCCATGGGCTCGGCGCCGCACGAACGACACATCCTCGTCACGATCAAGGAAGAGCGCTTCTGGCCGGGTGAGTCGAAGTACCCACCGGTTCTTTCGCCGTCGCTGACGCGCAACTGCGCACCGGGTACACCCGTTGTCATCAAGGGGTTCGCCGGCGCCTATACCCTGCCCGCGGATGCCCACGACCGCACCGACAACATTCTGCACGTGTGTGCCGGGTCCGGGATCGTACCGAACTATGCTCTGATCAAACACAGCCTGCACGTCGATGACGGTCTGCGCCATGTTCTGCTCTACAGCAGCAAAACGAAAGCGGATATCATCTACTACGACGACTTTGCCGCTCTGGCTCGCGCGCATCCCGATCGTCTCGAGATCGTCCATTGCCTGACGCGTGAAGATCCCGTCGACATCGAGCCGGTGGGCCGACGCGGGCGGGTCGATGCCGAACTCATCGCGCGGTATGTCCCCGATCCGTCCAACTGTCTCGTCTTCAGCTGTGGACCGGGGGTATTGCCGTGGGAACGGCAGGAGGCCAAAGCCAAGGGCGTGGAGCCGCAACCGCGCTTCATCGAGCACATGATGCAGCTGCTGAAAGATGCCGGACTGGAAAAATCACAGATCAAACAGGAGAGCTGGGGTTGAAACTGATCGTCCAGATTCCCTGCCTCAACGAGGAAGAGACCCTGCCGGCGACGATGGCCGACATCCCGCGAGAGGTAGAAGGTCTCGACCGCGTCGAGATCCTCATCATTGATGACGGCTCGACAGACCGGACCGCCGAGGTGGCCCGTGAGTGCGGCGCCGACCACATCATCCGCTTTCCGCAGAACCGGGGTCTCGGCCACGCCTTCAAGGCCGGCTTCGACAACGCGCTGCGCCTGGGTGCCGACATCATCATCAACACCGACGGCGACAACCAGTACTTCGGCGGCGACATCCGGGAGTTGGTCAAGCCCATCCTCGAGGGTCGGGCTGACCTTGTCATCGGCGACCGCCGTACCGGTGACATCGGCCACTTCAATTTCCTCAAACGTACACTACAGAAGTTCGGCAGTCGTGTGATCTCGCGGCTCGGGGGCCTCGAGATACCTGATGTCGCCTCGGGCTTCCGCGCCTACACCCGGGAGACGGCGCTGAAGATCTCGATGTTCACCGACTTCGACCACACCGCGGAACATGTCGTGCAGGCCGGCCAGGACGGTTGGGGCGTCGTCGTCGTGCCGATCCGGACCAATCCCAAGGTTCGGGAGTCCCGGCTGTTTTCCAATGTCGGCGAGTTCGTCCTCAAGTCGGGTTCGATCTCGCTGCGCACGTACGCCCGCTACAAGGCGCTGAAGATATTCGCCACCTTCGGGCTCCTCACCTTTGCGGTTGGCGTCGCCCTGGGGCTGCGGTTCCTCTACTACTTCCTGTTTACCACGCAGGGCGAGCTGCACGTGCAGTCGGTGATTCTGGCGGCCGTGCTGCTGCTGGCGGGTTTCCAGATGTTTCTCACCGGCATCGTCGCCGACCTGATCGCTACCAACCGCATGCTGATGGAAGACACGTTGACACGAGTGAAGAAGATCGAGATCGCCAGCGATGCGTCGGGCCCAGAGGCTGATCCGCGTCAGGAGCAGCAGGACTGCCCGGCGACCACAAAGGGTCACTCTACCTTCGGAGAATAACCCATCAGTTCGAGAGGATCTGGTTCCGGGCAGGTGCTCCCTTTGCGGCCGGAGAAGTAGAGCGTCTTTGCCAGACCGTTGAGACCGTAGTCCAGTTCGCGGAAGGTGGCCGCCAGGGGAAAATCCTCGTGGAACGCGCGCAGTCCGAGGCCGACGATCTTCCCCAGAAGCGAGCGTGGCAGGAACCACAGGGCTGTCAGCAGGATCCTCAGCATCCGGAGATCAGCGGCATCGGCGTGAGCGACGACACCATCGACGTGCTCGACACAGCCCAGCTCTTCGAAGGAGAGGAACTCGGCGTTTCCAGGCAGATAGATGTTGCCCACACGCACCAGGGCCCGTATCTGCAGACCAGTGAGGTATGCTGACGACGGCTCAGGCCTCACGCAGCATCACCTCGCTGGCCCGCAGTGCCAGGGCCATCACCGTCAGTGATGGATTGCGGCCCGGGGCATTGGGGAAAGTGCTCGAGTCGCACACGTAGACGCGTTCCTCGCCGAACAGGTGAAATGACTCGTCCACCGCGGCGTCGGCCGGATCGGACCCGAGGGTGCAGCCCCCCATGGGGTGGACGGAGAAAGCCCGCGGGCAGAACCACGTGTCGGTGGCGCCCATCTGCACAAAACACTCGTGCACGACCTGCGTCGCGTCAGCGAGTTTGTCTCGATGCGACGCTCCCAGAGGCCGGTCGATGACGGTGCCGCCGCCGTGTCGAGGGCGGATGGCACCGGGTTCGTCATCGTCGCGGATCGAGATCTCCAGGCAGGCCATGCGGCGGTAGTCACCGATCATGTCGTACACGGAGCCGCCGGCACCGCCGAAGAGCATCGAGAAGATGATGGGTGGCATGAAGTTCGTCTCGAACTTGAATCCCCGTTCCTCGAAACGTGAGTCGCTGCAGCCCACGCTCTGGAAGAAGCCGCGGTGGGCGTCGACCACAGCATCCAGACGGGCGCAGGCCATGAACTGAGGATGGCAGGTGAAGTGTCGTCCCAGCCCGGGAATGCGCTTGCCGTACCCGGAGCGGAACAGCAGTGGCGGCGTGCCCATGGCCCCGGCTGCCAGCACGACGTGACGGCCGTGCAGTTCCAGGCCCTTGCCGTCTCTGTGGCCTCGTACCGTGACTTCGTCACGCCGGACCTCGAGGTCATGGGCGTGGAAACGGGTGACCACCTCGACACCACGCCGACGTGCCGATCTCAAGGTGGTCACCGGGGCGCTCTGCTTCGACTCCCGGCGACAGCCACCAAGGCAGGCCAGGCAGTCCGCCCCGCCACAGTCGGCGTGGGCCCGCTCGAGGCCGTGGTATTGGGAAGCCCAGGTGTTCGAAGGCGGCGGCGGCGAGCTGGCCGTTCCGGTTGAACTCCGCCAGGGGCAGGTTGAGCGCCGGGATCAGAGCCAGACTGGCGCCGAAACGATTCGGCAGGGACACCAGGATCTGCTTCTGCGTGAACAGCTGGCGGCAGACCATATCGTAGAAGAGATCGCCCTCGAGGGTGTCCATGAGCGAGTGAACCCACTTCTTCCCGTCGACGTGCTCGATCCGCACCGTCAGCAGCAGCCCCCGACCGCCGACAGAGAGTCGATAGCGATCTTGCGAGTGCCCCTCGAGCCGCTCGCGCACACGCGCCTCGGCTGCCAGAACGTGGTCATGGATCTGCGGATTGTCGCGGTAGAGCTCCATGACCGCCAGGCCGACCGCCATGGACAGGTTATTCTCCTTGAATGTCGACGACCACACGGCGATGCGGTCGATGAGACCGTAGATCTTGCGGTAGACCTCGGCACTGTAGAGGACGGCCCCCACGGGCGTCTCGCCGCCGCTGATGCCCTTGGCGATGGTGACCACGTCGGGCAGAACGTCGTGCCACTCATAAGAGAACCGCTTGCCCGTTCGGCCGAAGCCGGTCTTGATCTCGTCGAAGACGAGCAGGGCCCCGTGGCGGTCGCACAGCTGCCGCAGCCCCTGCGTGAACTCGGGTGAGGCGACCTCGCCGGTCCGGCCTTGAACGGGTTCGAGGAAGACGCCGGCGATCTGCTTGGGATGACGACGGAAGGCGTCCTCCACGGCATCGAGGTCACCGAAAGGCAGAATCGGATTCTCCCCCTGGAGAGAGAACAGCTTCTGGTGGGCCTCCATACCGTTGATCGACAGCGCCCCGAGGGTGAGGCCGTGATAGCCCCCCTCGAAGCAGAGCATCCGTTGCCGACCGGTGACGGCGCGCGCCATCTTCAGGGCGTATTCGGTGGCCTCGGCGCCGCCGTTGGTGAAGAACAGGCGCTCATAGCGGCTTCCGGCATAGTCCAGGATCTCTTCGGCCAGCATGGTGGAGAGCACGGGCAGCTGAAACTGCACCAGGCTGGGCAGGTGCAGCTCGTGCAGTTGGCACAGAGCCTCCTGGACGGCCGGGTGTCGACCCCAGTGACAGGTGCCGTAGCCAGCCACAAGATCGAGGTAGCGCTGCCCGTCGGCATCGATCAGATGATGCTCGGTTGAGTCCACGAAGCGCTTCTGGCCCAGTCCAAGGGATTCGAGATAGCGGGCATAGAAGTGGCTGATGTGCTTGCTGTACGCGGCATCGACATCGGTGCTCTCGACGTACGTCTCGATCTTGTCGCGCAGGTTCATGATCTGCCTCCTGCAGGGGCACTTCGACGGCGATCCATGTCGTAGTGGTCCATGATCAGATACTCCATCATCGCCTGAGGCAGCACGCCGTCGAGCCAGGCCGCCAGCCGCTGCAACCGATGGGCGGCGACGTAGCGCCTGCGAGGCGCCCGGCGGGAGATGACTTTCTCCACCAGCTCGGCGACTCTTGCCGGCGAGATGCCACCGGCTTCATCCTGCTCGACGATGGCCATGGTCTTCGTCTGCTGCTGTCGGTACACCGGACTCTGCCGTGATGCGGTGGTCATGAGTCGGTTGCGGGTGAACTGGGTGGACACGTCACCTGGCTCGACGAGGGTGACATGAATTCCGAAGGGTCTGACTTCCATGCGCAGCGCCTCTGACAGTCCTTCGAGGGCGAACTTGCTGGCGTTGTAGAGCCCTTGGAAGGGCATGGCCATCAGTCCCCCCAGGGAGCTGATGTTGACGATGTGTCCCTGTCCCTGCTGACGCATGGCGGGAAGCACTGCCTGACACATGCGCAGGATACCGAGAGTGTTGATCTCGAAGATGTGCCGGGCCTCGTCGACGGAGGTCTCCTCCACGGCCCCCCCGTAACCGAAGCCGGCGTTGTTCACCAGCACGTCGATGCAACCCTCCCGCTCCAGCACGGTGTCGATGCAGCCGCGCACAGACTCGTCGCTGGCTACGTCGAGGCGAACCAGATTCACGCCGTCCACCGCCTCGACGGATGCCGGCTCGCGGCTCGTGCCGTAGACGTGATCGCCCCGGGCTGCCAGTCGGGCGGCGCAGTGGCGGCCGATCCCCATCGAAGCGCCGGTGATCAGTACGACCTTCATGTCGTCGGAAAGCAGACTTCGATGACGGCCGTGCAGCACACCGAATCTTCGATCGTCGTCTGCAGCAGCGCCCGGCTGAAGAACTCGTCGCCGTCTATGCGGCTGGCCAGCAGCGTGACCTCCGTTCCCGGCGGCACGGGGTGAACGAAGTAGGCACCCAGCACCCGGGTGATACGTACCGGTGGCGCCTGCAGGTCACCGTTGACCTTGACCGTCCGATGCGTGGTGAAATACGCCAGACACAGGCTCAGCTGGCCGGCCATCTCGAGTTGCAGCGAGCCGGGATAGACTGGTTCTCCGGGGAAATGACCGCGGAACACGGCGTCATCCGCCTCGATCCGCCGCACTCCCAGAATCCTCTCGTTCTCGAGGTCCACAGCCTCGATTCGATCGACGAGGAGGAACGGTTCACGGTGCGGGATCATCCGTTCCAGCTCCTCGCGGCCCAGGTCGACGGCGTGGGGAAAGTCTGCCCGCCGGGCCAGCGGCCGGCGGCGGTGCGCTCGCAGCAGTCGATCCGTGTCAGCCTTCACTGGCGCAACCCGCGGGCGACGACGTCCTCGATGATATTGCACGCCTCGTCGATCTCGGCCCGCGACAGCTGGGCGTTCACCGACAACCGGAAACGGCGCGTTTCGGCCGGCACGGCGGGGTAGTCGATGGGCTGTAGAAACACCCCGCGACACTGCAGTTGTGCCGCCATCGTATAGAGGGTTTCGGCGGAGGAGCCGATGATGATGGGAATCACCTGCGAGGCGCTCTGACCGAGATTCAGTCGCATGGCCGCAAGCTGGGAACGAAACACGTCGACATTCGCCCACAGGCGGTCACGTAGCGTCGTGTCGCGCGTGGCGATCTCGAGAGCCTTCATGCAGCCACCGATGACGGGGGGCGAGCAGGCACAGGAGAAGATGTAAGGCGTCGAATAGGCTTTCATGTAACGGATCAGTCCTCGGTTGGCACAGACGAACCCGCCTACACCCCCGAAAGACTTGCTCAGCGTCCCGAAGGTCACCCCCATCTTGTCCTCGAGTCCGAAGTGCTCGGCCACGCCGCGACCGTTCTCGCCGAACATCAGCGTCGAATGCGCCTCGTCGATATAGACGGATGCGTCGAAGGCGGCGCATACATCGACGATGGCCGGCAGGTCCGCCAGATCGCCATCCATGGAGTAGACCCCCTCCACGACCACCAGCGTGCGCTTGCCTCTGTGGGCCTCCAGCGCTTCGGCCAGCGACTCGGCGTCGTTGTGCTTGAAGAACGCGACCTTGGCTCGCGACAGGGTGCCACCGTCGATCAGGCTCTGGTGCGATTTCTCGTCGAGCAGGAGGACGTCCCCCCGCCGCAGGATTCCCTGGATCGCGCCATAGTTGCCGGCGAGGCCCCCGGAGAACAGCAGGCAGTCTTCCTGCTGCTTGAAGGCCGCCAGGCGGCGGGCGAACTCGACGTGCAGGTCGTAGGTGCCGGACAGCACGGCGGCACCGGCGGCGCCCAGGCCATACTGGTCGAGGGCTTCTCTCGCCGCCTGCAGGACCTCCGGGTGCGTGGACAGTCCCAGGTAGTTGTACGACGTCAGGTTGATGACCCGACGTCGCTGACCGTCGATGTGGCTGACGATCTCCGTCGTTGCATCCGGCTTGCCCAACAACGGCTGTTCAAAAAAACTGAAGCTCTGGCGGATGGTGGGATCGGCCAGCCACGTGTCGAAGTCCTCCGGCGGCACGAGAACATCGGCGCTGTCACTGAAGTAGAAGTCCTCGAGGCTGTAGCGGTGTGCGTCCTGCATTGGTTTCCTCCTCACTCCTGCTGGGCGTGCTCGAGCAGCTTGTCGGCCAGCTGGTCGATATTCTCCAGGTCGCTCAGTTCCGCGCGCGGCACTTTGATCTTGAGCTCGCGCATCGAACAGGACACGATCTCGATGATGTCGAGGCTGTTGGCACCGTATTCCACCATCGACCGGGAGGCGTCGATGGCGCCATCGATGTCGTCGAGGTTGTCCTCCATCAGTCCGGTGATCACATTGAGGATCTCTTCCTTGGTCATCTTGTCGCGTCTCCTGGAATCGGTGTGTGAGGTGTCGCCTGGCGGGACTGCAGGTAGTCCATCATCAGGTTGCCGCGCAGGGACAGACCCTTGTCGATGCACAGCACCTGGCCGTTCATCGCGTTCAACAGGCCGCTGCAGAGGGCGAGCACGGCCTGACCACACTCCTCGGCTTCGAGGACCATGGCCGGCGGAATGCCACTGGCCGTCAGATAGTCGAAGAACTCCGTCCCGAAGAACTGCTCGAAGGACTGCGTCGCTACCGTGCCGAAGCGCAGCACGTTGACCCGCGTGCCCCCCTCGAACAGATGCTGGGACATGTACCGGGCGAACAGCTCGTGCAGGGCTTTGGACGCGGCGACGAAGTCATAGCCGGTGTAGAAGTTGTCTGGGCCGTCACTCGAAACACCGATGATGTGCCGCGGGTACCGGCCGAAGCGTGCTTCCATGCGCCGCGAGTACTCGATCATGGGCCAGGTGCTGTACTCGAGGGTTGTGAACAGTGAGCGCTTGTCGTACTCCGCCAGGCCGGTGGTGCGCCGTGCCAGTCCGGCATTGCTGATGAAGAAGTCGACGCTGTCGTGTTGTTCGCCGATGCGCTCAAGCAGCCGATCCGTGTCTTCGTCCCGAGCGACATCGGCCTCAAAATGACGGGTGGTTGTGCCCCCGCCTCGCAGAAGATGCCGACCAGGTCCGCTTCCGCCACCGAGCCCCACCTGTGGGTGACGAACACGTGGGCCCCGGCACGGGACAACTGCAGGGCACTTGCCAGACCGATACCCCGAGTGCCACCGGTGACCAGCGCACAGTGGCCAGTCAGGTCGACGGCGATCACGCGGCGTACTCCGCCTCGATCGCCCGCCGTGTTTCGGGCAGGGCGAAACAGACGCGATGCATGACGTCCTCCTGCTCGCGGGCCACCCCCAGCATCTGCCGACGCCTGGCGGCCAGTGCCGTCTTCAGCAACCGGATCGACTGCGTGCCCTTCTCGGCGATCCGTTGCGCCAGCTCCATGGCGGTGGACATGACGTCGGCCCGGGGCACGATCGCATTGATCCGGGTCCCCTTCCGCGCCAGCTCGGCTCCCCGATACAGCTTGCCGGTGTACATCGCCTCGTCGGCTACGTACGGGCCCAGGAACTCAGGCAGCAGCACGGTGGCGCCCATACCGGGAGTGAATCCCATGTTCATGAACACCGCACCGTAGCGGCTCTCGCGGGCCGCCACGACGAGGTCGCAGGCGGCGGCGAGGGCCAGGCCGCCACCGACGGCGTGTCCCTCCATGGCGGCGATGATCGGCACGGGCGTGTCCAGCAACCTCTCCGGCAACTGCAGTTCGGACACGGAAGTTGCCCCGTCACAGACCCGCAGCAGTGTCTCCCGGTCGGCGCCGCCGCAGAAGACTTCCGAGCCGCCGGACAGGACGCAGACTCTGATGTGGCCATCGGTCTGCAGCTGATCGAGGGCCCCGCCGAAGGCGGCGACGAAGGCCGGCGACAGCAGGTTGCCGGCGTCGTCGCCGAGCAGCTGCAGGTGGGCGATACCTTCGGCGTCGATCCGGAGGCACACAGGCTCACCCATCGATTGCTGCTCCTGCCCAGAGGTCCTGTGTCGGTCGGAACTGCTGGGCCCACCGCGGCAGGTGTGTCGCCTCATAGGCCGCGGCAGCCGCTGCGGGACGACCGCTGCCCAGCTGTGCCGACAGCATGTTGGCAGCGGCAGCCACTCGAGATGTTTCCGCGGACGTGCTGCCAGCACTTCGGAGCAGTTCCTTGGAAGCCGCCAGCGCTTCCGGCTCTGCCCGCAGCAGGGCCTGCACCACGACGCGGGCGTGGCGTTCCCTGTGTGCTGCGTCGACCACCTCGTCGATGAGTCCCAGGCGCAGGGCGGCGTCCGCATCCAAGGTTTCCGCCGTCAGGACGGCGGCCGACAGTCGTCCGGGCGAAACGCGGAAAGGCTGGAGGAAGGCCAGGACGCAGGCCGGTGCCAGTCCGAGCAGCACTTCGCTGAACTGGAAGGTGGCGCCAGTGTCGGCGATGACGATGTCGCAGACACCCGCCAGCCCGATGCCGCCGCCGCGGACGAGGCCCCCCACGAGGCCAACCACCGGCTTGGGTGTGCGCCGGATCGAGTCGAGCAGGTCGGGAAACGCTTCTGAGGCCGCCGCGATCGAGTCGGCGCCCGGCGTTGCCCCCAGGTCCAGACCCGTACAGAAGGCAGAATCATCCGCCGAGCGCAGGATGATGACGCGTACGGTGGGATCGTCGGTGGCCCTGCGGAACCCTTCGGCGAGACCGACGACCGTCGTCGGTGTCAACGCCCGGGCGCCGTGGCCGAGAGTGATCAGGGCGACGGGGGCCGAAGTGATGCAGGAGATCCCGCCGGTGAGCTGTTCAGCTCCAGACATAGGACCTCTGATGGTTTCGAATCCGATTCAGCGTCAGCAGGCCACGGCCGTCGTAGTGGCGATCGTACCACGCATCCAGCAGCGACAGATCGACATCCACGTCACTGGCCTCGATCATGGTATCCCTCGTTCTCTCCACCAGTTCATATTCCTCGGGGGTCACCTGCCGCCGGGCATCGAGCTGCTCATCCCACCGCGCCGGCGACAGCACCTGTCGCGCCTCCTCGCCCAACAGGCCACTGTAGAACTCACCGATGGCTCCGGATCCATAGGCGAAGAAACCGATCCGATCGCCGGCTGTGGCCTGGGGAGCGGCTGCCAGCAGACCACAGAGCCCGGCGAGATTGCTGGCGCTGTACTGACTGCCCAACCGCTTGGGGAAGTGCCGAGATGGCGACACCCGACGGTCGAAATCGGCCTGCACTTCCTGCTTCGATCGGCGCCCGCCCAGATTGCTCAGCGTGCGGTGGGCCTGGAAGGCCATACCCGGGAATGGCATGTGGTAGACGAGGTGTTCGAAGTGCGTGGCGAAGTCGACGGGGACTGCACTCTCGGACAGATAATGCTCCCACGATCCGGTCAGCGCGTCGAGATAGGTGAACAGGCTTTCCTTGCTGTTGCCGCACTCCATCCGGGCCGTCGGCCGGTAGGTGTCATAGGCGTGTGTTGTCCACGTACCGCGGACTTCCGGCTCGAAGGCCAGCACACGGGGCACGTCACCCAGCACGGCTGCCACCGCCGAGGCGCCGAGCATGAATTCGTGCTCCTCACCGAAGTTCTGACGGCTGAAGTCCGCCGCGATGACCAGCGCCGTAGGCCCGCGGTTCAGACCGGAGGCGATCCAGTTGACCGCCGCATCGACGGCTGCCGCGCCGCCGTAGCAGGCGTGCTTGATCTCGTAGTTGCGCACGTTGGCGTGCAGACCGAGGGCGGCGTGGACCTGCGTGCTCGTCGACTTGCCGAAGTCGAGGCCGCCCTCTGTTCCCATGACGAACAGACCGATCCGCTCCGGATCGGTGACCTCCAGCAGTGGTCGCGAGGCGTTGGCCGCCATAGTCACCGTATCCTCCCAGGGGGGCAGCAGCGACCGCGTGTCGATCAGGTAGTCGTGGACCACGCGATGGGGATCACGTCCCCGCGCCCTGGCCAGATCCGCCTGCTTCATGCACAGGGTCGAGCCGTAGAGATTGATGGCTTCGATGCCGACCGGACTAGGGGGCATAGGTCAGTCCCCCGGCGGTCCGCACGATCTCGCCGTTGACGAAGGCGGCCTCATCCGACAACAGGAAGTGCACGAGATTGGCCGCCTCCTGCGCCGTGCCCGGCCGCTTCTGGGGACAGTGTGTGACCCAGAAGTCGCGCAGCTGCTGGGTCATGTGGTGGCTCGTCATGTCCGTCTCGACGTAGCCCACGGTGACGGCATTGCTCGTGATCCCCTTGGCCCCGTACTCCTTTGCCACCGTCCGCGTCAGGCCGATGAGCCCGGCCTTGGCGGCGGCGTAGTTCGCCTGGCCGCTGCTGCCATCAGCGGCCAGGGACGAGATGTTGACGATGCGTCCGCCACCGTTGCTCAGGAAATGCATCAACAGGCTCCGGATGACATAGAACGGCCCCGACAGATCGGTCTGCAGCACCGCATCCCAGTCCTCGTCACTCATCAGCGCCGCCGCCCCGTTGCGGACGATGGCGGCGTTGTTGACCACAGCACCGAGGTCACCGAAGTCCTCCAGTACCCGTTCCGTCGTTGCCTCGACCTGATCGGGATAGCGCACGTTCATCCGATACGCGCGCACCGGCGTCTGCGAACACTGCTCTCTGGCCTGGGCGATCGTCTCCTCGGCGGCGGTCTCGTCATCGACGAAGGTGAAGGCGCATCCCTTGCCCTCGGCCACGAGCTTGGTGACGATGGCCCGCCCTATGCCGCGGGATCCGCCGGTGACCAGCACGTTCACGTTCAACTATCCCAGCGTCGGTAGAGGCTGCAGCAGTTGATACCGCCGAAGCCGAAGGCATTCTTCAGCATATAGACCGTCTCGTGTTCCTGGGGCTCGTTGGCGCAGATGTCGAGGTCGATTTCGGGATCGACCTCGTCGACGTTGATCGTCGGGTGCAACTGCCCGCGCTGCATCTGCACCAGGCCGCCGATGGTCTCGACGATCGGCGCCGCCCAGCAGGTGTGGCCGAGCATCGACTTGGGGGCGTTCAGCTTCAGGCGCCAGGCATGGTCACCGAAGGCGGCCTTGATGGCGCGTACCTCCTCCAGGTCGCCCAAGGGCGTACTGGTGGCGTGGCAATTGACGTAGTCGACCTGCTCGGGGTGGGTGCCGGTGGCTGTCAGCAGCTGCTGCATGATGCGTGCCTGGAAGGGTGCCGAGGGCGCCGGCAGATGGTCACCATTGGCGTTGGCCGCCACGCCGAGCAGCTCGGCCCAGATGGGTGCCCCGCGACGCCGGGCGCAGTTGAGCTCCTCCAGGATCATCGTGCCCGTTCCGTGGGAGGGCACGAAGCCGCATCGGCGTGTGTCGAAGGGTCTGGAGGCGCGCTCCGGGTGCTGCTGGAACTCCGGCTCGACAGGCAGTGCGTTGAGGATGACGGAGGCCTGGATGTCGACGGCACTCATGTCGAAGGCCGCGCTCGACACGACGGACAGATCGCAGTCACCGGTGACGATGTCTCGAAAGCCGGCGCGCAGAGCCAGGTTGCCGCTGGCGCAGGCACCCCCCACTGTCAGCGTCGGTCCGCAGAGGCCGACGATCTCGCCGGTGCAGGCAGCGATGTTCGGATCGAGGGCCTCGACGCCAAGCAGCGGATCGATGTACTCCGGCTCTTCGTCGAACTGATGAACGTTGCGGGTGATGTATCGTGAATTGAAGTTGTGGCCGCCGACGATCGAGCTGGCCCGGAAGGGATCGAAGGTGGCATTGAACAACTCCGCGTCGAGCCACGCCCGCAGAGCACAGACCATGGTCAGCCGGTTGGCGAAGGTGCTGGTCTTGAACAGCTTGCGCGCCCTGGCCAGGGAGTATTGCGGAATCGACTCGGCAAGGCTGTCCAGAGCCGCCGCCGTGTCGTAGTCACCGAGATCGCCACCGATGCGGCATTCGAGAGCGCTGACATCGATGGACGACCAGTGTCCGATGCCGGAGACGCCAGCCAGCAACCGGTCCCCATAGGTCTCGACATCGTCGGCCAGGGGATTCACCGTCGCCATCCCCGTAACCACGACACGACGCTTTGAGTCAGCGTGTGTCACGTCAGTTCTGCAGCCGTGAGAGTGCGACCACCGCGTTCTGGCCACCGAAGCCGAAACTGTTGGACAGCACGTGATCGACGCGCGCCTCCCGCGTCTCGCGCACGACGTTGAGCGGGATCTCCGGGTCCTGCACGTCGATGTTGATCGATGGGTGGACGATGCCGCGATCGATCGCCATGATCGCCGCCACGGCTTCGATACCGGCGGAGGCGCCGATGGAGTGGCCCGTCATCGATTTCACACTGTGGACACAGACCCTGCGGGAGTGCTCCGGGCCGAACACGCGCTCCAGCGCCAGGCTCTCGATGGCGTCGCCGATCGTCGTCGATGTCGCGTGGGCACTGACCAGGTCGATGTCACCAGGACCGAGCTGGGCCTGGTCCAGCGCCATCTGCATGGCGGTAGCCGCCCCCGTGCCCTGCGGATGGGGCGCAACCATGTCGTGGGCGTCGGTGGAGCAGCCGAAGCCGGTCAGCTCGGCGTAGATCCGGGCCCCCCGGCGGCGCGCGTGGTCGAGCTCCTCCAGGCACAGGACGCCGGCGCCCTCGCCGAGGACGAAACCGTCACGATCTCGATCGAAGGGCTTGCTGGCGCGGGCTGGATCGCCGTTGCCTTCTGACAGGGCGCCCAGCGCCCCCAGGCCGGCAAAGGCCGGGATGTTCATCAGTGCCTCGGTAGCACCGGCAAACATGACGTCAGCCAGACCCATGCGGATCGCCATCGAGGCAGAGCCGAAGGCGTGATTGCCCGAGGCGCAGGCGGAATTGACGGAGTAACTCGGTCCCGTGAGGCCGTACTCCTTACAGAACCAGGCTGTGGGCGAATTGGGGATGACACCGGGGACGTAGAAGGGGGATACCGATTCCATCGAACGATCCTGGATGCGCAGGAAGGTGTCGAAGTGTAGTCCCGCCCCCCCTTCGCCGGTACCGATGATGGCGCCGAACCTGGGCGACTCGTCGACCACTCCATCCCTGGTGAAGCCAGCGTCGTCGAAGGCCTGCGCGGCGGCGATGTGGCCGAAGATGACGAAGCGTCCGAGCCGACGCGCCATTCGGCGGGGGAAGTAGTCGGTCAGATCGGGGAGGTCTATCTCGGCCCCGATCTGGACGGGGAAATCCTCCAGCGGCGTGTTGCGGATACGCCGTCCACCGGATACACCGTTGGCGAGGCTGTCCCAGAAATCGACCACCGTCGCGCCGATGGGAGTGATCGCGCCAAGACCGGTGACGACGACACGCGTGGCATAGGGATCGCGGTGTTTCGTCGTGATCATGGCGCACCTCCCTCGGCAACCCGGGACGATCGGTGATCGTCATCGGCACGCTGGATCAGCTGCCAGACCCGATCCTCGAGCCCGACCTGGGTTCTGCAACCTGAGACGTCGATATCCATGCGCATGGCGACGTTGATCAGGGCTCTGACGATGGCGGCCTTGGGCAGGCGGGCGCCCCCCTTGCGTTTGGCCTCGAGGCCGAGCCATTCCAGGTAGCGGACGGACTTTACCGGCAGGCCGAGGGAGAAGTAGTACTGGGTACGGTCCGCTTCGGGTGTCGATTCCGGATTGCTCATAGTCCCTTCCGCGTGAGGATCGTGCTGCTCTGTTGCGCAGGGAAGCAATTCGCAAGCCGACACCAGAGCAGCTCGGCCATTCAGCGGGGTAATGCACAGGACGGCAATGAGTTATGGATCTTTGTCTCACCCGGAAAGAGAGCGCATTGTCAGCGTACACCGGGTGCTATGTAACATGTAACAGTTACATGCGACGTGGCTGAATGTTACGCTGGGAGACGTAGTGCGGCCGGTGGCCGGCAGTAGAACTGCAGGGCCGCAGACGTGACCGGGTGCGTCAGTTCCACGCGCGTGGCATGCAGATGGTAGCCCAGATCCCCCGGGCGAGGCAGCCTCAACGAACTCTCTTCGGGGGCCGACCTCGGTCGACCCCCGGCGTCGTATAGTGGCTCCCCTACCAGCGGGTGTCCGGCGGCGGCCAGGTGGATGCGGATCTGGTGTGGTCTGCCCGTGGGGATCTCGACCTCCACAAGGCTTCTGTCTGCGTCCGGTCGGCGCCCCAGTACTCGCACGATCGAACGGGACGGCTTGCCCGTCCGTTCGGCGGCGTACACGTACCCCATTCCAGGATAGTCGACGCGGCCGATGGGCTCGTCGACCTCGAATGAGTCCTCCAGATCACAACCCTGGACGAGGGCTCGGTAGACCTTGCGCAGGCCGCCGTCGCGGAAAGAGATCGCCAGTCCCTGACGCAGAGGAGCCGACCGGGCGAAGAGCACGAGGCCGGATGTCCCCCGTCCCAGGCGATGCGCCGGTGCCGGACCGTCACCGAACTTCCCGCGCACCGCATGGAGCAGTGTATTCTCCAGAAACTCAGCGGCCGGAAGAACCTGCAACCCTGACGGTTTGGCGACGACGAGCAGATCACCATCGTCGTACAACACGGCGAACCATCGAGGAGCTGCTGGCTCCGTCCAGGGGGGGCGTCTATATGTCAGCCTGTCTCCGGCGAGTAACACGGTAGACGGCTCGATTCTCTCGTCACCGCGGCGAATCTGGCCAGCCAGCAGCCGACGATGCCACTGCTCGGACGTCGAATGCTGATAGTGACCCGCGTAAAACTCGTGGGCCGTGCGGCCAGCCACACCACCTGCGACGATATCGCGGTACTCCCAGCCACTGTTGAGGCGCTGGCGCCAGCCGGTTGACGATGGAATGTTCAAGAGTTAGTTTTTATTCGTCAATGAGTGATATTTATTACTTCTGGTCCATTGCCATCTATTCTTCCGCCCGGTGAGAACTGCCGTGAGCCCGCTTCCTTCGATTTTCATCGACGGCCAGGAAGGCACCACTGGCCTCCGGATCCGCGACCTGCTCGCCACCCGGACGGATGTGAACGTACAACTTATTCCGGAAGACAGGCGCAAGGATACCGAGACTCGTCGACAGCTGCTCAACGACGTTGATCTGGCCATCCTCTGCCTGCCGGACGACGCTGCCGCCGAAGCCCTGGCCCTCATCGAGCCCGGCAGTGGTACGCGCGTCATCGACACCAGCACAACGCGTCGCGTGCACGACGATTGGGTCTACGGCATCCCCGAGTTGTCGGCTGCGCAGCGTCAGGCCATTCGAACGTCGGATCGGGTCGCCAACTGCGGCTGCTACCCGGTGGGTTTCACCCTTGCCGTGCGGCCCCTCATCGAAGCGGGACTGCTGCGGGCGGATGCGGCGCTGACCGTCAACGCCGTATCCGGATACTCGGGCGGAGGCCGCAAGATGATCGAGGCCTATCAGGCGACAGCATCCGGTGAGCAGGCGGATGCCGGGCACCCTTTCTGCCTCTATGGCCTGGATGGAAACCACAAACATCTGGCGGAGATGCAGAGGTTCAGCGGTCTGCATCACGCTCCCCTGTTTGTACCCTCCGTCAGTCACTCCTATTGCGGCATGCTGACCAGCACACCGGTTGCCGCTGCCGGGTGGACTGCGTCCGGAACGACGCCGCAGCACGTGTTCGATGTCTGGCAATCCCGCTATGCTGATGAGCCATTCGTACAGCCGGTGTCCCCCGCGGAAGCGGGAGATCAACTGCGCGACGGACTGTTTCTGGATCTCGACGGCGCCAGTCTGACGAATCGACTCGACCTGTTCGTCTTCGGCGACCCGCAGATCGGCCTCGTGCTGGTGGGGCGTGAGGACAACCTCGGCAAGGGCGCTTCCGGCAACGCCGTGCAGTGCCTCAACCTCATGCTGGGCTTCGACGAGACCACTGGCCTGACGGCCTGACCACCGCGTGCCTCTCGAATTCACCGACAGTCACTGCCATCTGGATCAGCTGGACGACAGCTCGATCGACACGGCAGCCGGCGTCGGCGTTACGACGATCGTCGCTGTGGCTCAGGAGGCCGACTCGATGCGGGCCGTCCTCGACCTTGGTCGACGGTTCCCCGGACGGGTTCTGCCGGGCCTCGGCATCCATCCCTGCACCGTGACAGATCGGGGTGCCGACGCTCTGGCCCCGGACCTGGCCCTGCTGCGGGAACGGGCCGCGGAGGCCGCCGTCATCGGCGAGACCGGCCTCGATCACAAGTGGGCGACGACGGCGCCGCAGCAGGCCGAGCAGGAACACCTTCTCGACGTCCACTTCGAGATCGCCGAGAGCCATGGCAAACCCGTCAATCTGCACTCCCGTCGCTGCCTGCGGCAGACTCTGGAGCGTGCCGTCGACTTCCACCGCCGCACCGGTCTGGCTGCCCAGATGCACTGGTTCACTGAGTCCAGAAAGCTGATCAGGATCAGTAACGACGAGGGGATCTACGTATCGGCCGGACCCACAGTACTTATGAATGAGCAGGCCGCCGCGGCCGCCTGTGAAGTCGCCGACGATCTGTTGCTGTTGGAGAGTGATGCCCCCGTGCCCGTAGGCGGCGTTCCGGGGCATCCGCGGCGGGTGAGGGACGTGGCCGAGAAACTTGCCGCCCTCCGGGGCGTCGCACTGGAGACCCTGGCCGAACAGCTGGCTGACAACCTGCGGCATTATCTAGAAGGCAGCGTGGGAAATTGACGCAATCGCGGTCTCGGGTTACCCTTGATGGTTTGTGTGCCACATCGTATAACCCCTTGCGCGGCAAGCGGGTTCGTCCCTGGTCGTAGCCTTTCGGGTAACGTCCTGACCATCGCTCCACGCGGAGTTCCAGCCTCGTGAAACGCATCTGCGTCATGGGTTCCGGCTATGTCGGTCTGGTGTCCGGCGCCTGCCTGGCCGACTTCGGCAACGCCGTGGTCTGCGTCGATATCGACGAGCCGCGCATCGACCGGTTGCGTGGCGGTGAAGTGCCCATCTACGAACCCGGACTCGAAGAGTTGATGGGACGCAACCGCGACCGTGGCCGGCTCTCGTTCTCCACCGATGTGGCTTTCGCCATCAAGTCCAGTGACATCGTCTTCATCTGTGTCGGCACACCGTCGCAGCCCTCCGGCGAAGTCGACATGTCCTATGTGCACGCCGCGGCGCGGTCCATTGGCCAGTACATGGAGGACTACAAGATCGTCGTCAACAAGTCGACAGTCCCCGTAGGCACCGGCGACGAGGTGGGCGCCATCATCGCCGAGGTCCGCCCCGATGCGGATGTCGACGTCGTCTCCAACCCCGAGTTCCTGCGCGAGGGGTCAGCCATCGACGACTTCATGCATCCGGACCGCGTCGTCATCGGCGCTTCCAGCCGGCGCGCCCTGGAGGCGGTCATCGATGTGTATCGACCATTATACCAGCGCGACGTGCCCATGGTCCTCACCGATGTGCAGAGCGCCGAGATGATCAAGTACGCCTCCAACGCCATGCTGGCGGCGAAGATCTCTTTCATCAACGAGATCGCCAACATCTGCGAGGCCTTCGACGCCGACGTCACCGCCGTGGCCCGTGGCATGGGCCTCGATGAACGCATCGGCCCGCGCAACCTGTACGCCGGCGCCGGGTACGGGGGCAGCTGCTTTCCCAAAGATGTGCAGGGCCTGGCCGCCACGGCGCGCAAGGCGGGCGTCGAGGCGCCTCTGGTGCAGAGCATCGATCCCAGCAACGTGCAGCAGCGCCGGCACATGATCGGCAAACTGCGCGACCTGATCGGCAGCTTTGAGGACCAGAGTGTCTGTCTGCTGGGCCTCTCGTTCAAACCGGACACCGATGACCTGCGCGAATCACCGGCCATGGAGATGGTCGATGTCCTGCTGCAGGAGGGTGCTTCGGTACGGGCCTACGACCCGGTGGCCATGGACCATGCCAGGGAGCTGTTTCCCAGCCTGGTCTGCTTTGACGATCCCTACTCCGCTGCTGCCGGCGCCGATGTCCTGGTGTTGATGACGGAGTGGAACGAGTTCCGCAACATGGACCTGCCCCGCATCCAGTCCGCCCTGGGCTCACCCCGCCTGCTCGACTGCCGCAACGTCTACGATCCACGCGAGATGGCCGAACTCGGCTTCGACTACGTCAGCGTGGGCCGACCGCGTCGCACCCCGGGGGACACGGTGGAGACCGCCGCCGACTGGATCCTGCCGGGGCGCTTATCACCGATGGCGTAGGAGACAAATTGACGAAAACCTTGCTGATCACCGGCGGGTGCGGCTTTATCGGCGCCAACTTCGTGCGCCACATCCTCAACCGCTACCCGGACTATCGGGTGATCAACCTCGACAAACTGACTTACGCCGGGAATCCGGAGAACCTGGCCGACCTCGCCGACGATGAGCGGTACCGGTTCGTACAGGGAGATATCACCGACGCTGCCGTGGTCGATCCGCTGGTGGCCGAGGCCGATTGCGTCGTCAACTTCGCCGCCGAAAGCCACGTGGACCGCAGCATCCTCGGCGGTGCTGATTTCCTGCACACCAACGTCCACGGCACCTACGTACTGCTCGATGCGGCCCGCCACCACGGCGTGGAGCGCTTTCATCAGATCAGCACCGACGAGGTCTACGGCAGCATCGCCGAGGGCGAATGGGACGAGGACTATCCCCTTGAGCCACGCAACCCGTACTCGGCGACCAAGGCCAGTGCCGAACTGCTCGTCCGCGCCTTCCACGTGAGCCACGGCGTACCCACCGTGGTCACGCGGGCCTCAAACAACATCGGTCCCTATCAGTATCCGGAGAAACGTGTACCGCTCTACATCACCAACGCCATCGACGACAAACCCCTGCCCGTCTACGGCAATGGCATGCAGGTGCGCGATCATTTGTACGTTGACGACCATTGCACCGCCATCGACCTGGTCCTGCACAAGGGCGTGATCGGCGAGGCCTACAACGTGGGCGGCGAGAACGACGCCACGGGGGTCGAGGTGGCCCAAACCATCCTCCGTCGTCTCGACAAGCCGGAATCGTTGATTCAGTTCGTCGAGGACCGGGCCGGCCACGATCTGCGGTATGCCCTCAGTTCGAGCAAGATCAAGGCCCTCGGCTGGACCCCCACGGTGGATGTCGAACAGACCATGAACCGAACAATCGACTGGTACGTGGATCATCAGGACTGGTGGCGGGACATCCGCGACCGGGACGACTACAAGGCGTACTACCAGCGCCAGTATGGAGATCGACTGAAGTGAGATACAGAAACTGCTTAATCGCCTGCCTGGCCGCCCTGGGGTCGTGGGCGGCGGCGTCAGGCGCACAGGATCTCGAGGAGCTCGTGGATGAGACCGAGCGCCAGGAAGAGGAGATGCGGCGAATCCCGGGCACCGAGACGCCGGGCCTGCTGACCGATGGCGGCGACGGTCGCGTACTGCTGCCCGAGGGCGACGAAGTGCAGCGGCTGCGCATCGCCCAGGATCGGCAGATCGATCCGGAAACGTACATCGTCGGACCCGGAGACGTGATCCAGCTCTACATCTGGGGAGAGTTCGACCAGGACATCCGCTTCGAGGTGAACCCCGAGGGGCTCGCCCTGGTGCCGACCATCGGCGCCTTCCAGGTCTCCGGACGCTCGCTGGCCGACGTCAAGGCAGAGATCATCTCCGCCGCGTCGAGCGAGAAGTACCCCGGCGTCGAGATCACCCTGTCGTTGCAGAGCATGCGCTTTTTCACCGCCTACATCACTGGCGCCGTGCTCCGGGGCGAGGGCGCCTACGTCGTCACGCCGGTGACACGGGTGTCCGACCTGCTTGAGCTTGCCGGCGGGTTCCTCGACGACTTTCAAGGTACCGAAAAAGACGAAACCGGCGGCGGCCAGCGTGTCACCCGCCTCTTCGACCTGACCAATCAGCCCACGGCGCGTCGCTCCGTTCGTGTCGCTCACGCCGACGGCACAGCGGACGAGATCGACCTGGACATGTTCATCGCCACCGGCGATATCAGTCACAACCCCTACATACGCATGGGTGACATCGTCCACGTCGAATTCAGCCGCCACCGGGTCTTCGCCTACGGTGCGGTCAACGAGGAGGGCGACAAGGAGTATCGCGAGGGCGACACCGTCGCAGATCTGATGCGCCTGGCCCGAGGGGTCGCCGGCAGCGCCCCTCTGGCACGGGTGGAGATTTGGCGCTTCGTGGCGGACACCGACTCCACCATCGTCCTGCCGTTGATCGAGCAGGAGACCGGCGACATCAAGACAACCATTGAAGACATTGCCGACGTGCCCCTGCAGCCCGAGGACATGCTCTTCGTGCGCACACGGTCCGACTGGCGAATGACGCCGACGGCTTTCGCTCACGGGCAGATGGTCTATACGGGGCGCTATCGCATCACCCGGGGCGTGACAACCCTCACCGAATTCGTCATCCGGGCAGGAGGGTTCACCGAAAACGCGAACCTCGCCGAGGCCCGTGTCATCCGCGCCAAGCATCGTGCGATCCCGGATCCAGAGCTCAGCCGTTTGCGAGGCGCCGTCGCCGTCGGCGGGCTGGCGGACCTGACGCCGGAGGAGCGCGCCTACCTCAAGTCGAAACAGCGCGAAACGCGAGGACGCCTGTCCCTCGATTTCGAGCGCCTGTTTCTCGAGGGAGACGAAACGCAGGACATCTTCCTCGAGGGTGGCGACGTCATTTTCGTTCCGGAGAAACGGCTCACGGTCAGCATGAGCGGCCAGCTGCAGAAACCGGGGCTGGTGACCTTCGAGGCAGGCCGTCGCGCCGGCTACTACCTGGCGCAGGCCGGCGGCTACGGCTTCGACGCCGATAAGTCCGGCGCCCGCCTGATCCGGGCCCGCACGAGTCAGCGCAAGAAGTTCGACCGCAACCTGATCGTCGAAGCGGGCGACGAGATCTGGGTTCCGGAAAAGGAATACCGCGACTGGTGGGCCCTCGTACAGGGTACGATCCGATCCACCGCCGAGGCCCTCACCCTCATTCTCCTGGTCCGCGCGATCTAATCCAATGAATCGAACCGACACCGACCGTACAACTATCGACGTCCTCGACCTGCTCGCCGCGCTGATCGCGGGGCGACGCTTCATCATCAGCGGTACGATCGCCGTCTGTATCGCCGCCGCCGGCCTGAGCTTCACCCTGGAGGAGGAGTACGAGGCGGTGGTTCAGCTGTTGCCGCCGAAGGAGCAGAAGCAGGGCTTCGGTTTCGCCGATCTGCTCTCCGACCTGCCGATCCCCTCTCTCCGCCTGGGTGAGAAAGGCACGCCCGCCGACATCTTCGTCGCCATCCTCAAGAGCCCGACCTTGCGCCGGCAGATGGTGGAGCACTTCGACCTGCTGACCCGGTACGAGACGGACAGCATGGAGGATGCCATCGATGCGCTGGAGAAGAACACCGAGATCGGCAAGAGCGAACAGGGCACGATCATGATCTCCGTGCTGGCTCGCGATCCGGAGTTGGCAGCGAACATGGCCAACCAGTATGTGCTCTACCTCGACACGACCAATATCAAGCTGTCACAGGAGACTGCCACGGCACGCTTCGGCTTCATCTCTCTGCTCGAGTCGCAGGAGGAACTGAAGCTGGACAGTGAACTGGAACGGCTGCAGGCCTTCCAGGAGGAGCACAACGCCATCTCGCTGGAGGATCAGGCCCGCGCTACCATCCGGGCCGCTTCCGAGATGCAGAGCGCCGCCATGGAGCTGGTCATCAAGCGGCGCAGTCTGTTGCTGTCCGGGTTCTCGAAAAGCCACCCTGAGGTCAAGCGCCTCGAGAAGGAATCGGATATGCGTCAGGAGGCCCTCGCCTTCCTGCGCGACGGGCCCGAAGCCGAGCTCGGGTCGCGTGGCGGGGCGGGATTGCTCGAAGGACTGTTCCTCGAGGAGAACCTGTTTCTGCCCCTGCGCCAGATCCCCGAGGTAGCCCACAACTACCAGAACATCGAGAAGGACGTGCTCGTACAGGCGGCGTTGATGAAGCTGCTCCTCGAGCAGAAGGCGGAAGCCTTGATCGAGAAGGACAACAACACGTCCACGATTCAGGTCCTCGACGCCGCCGAGCCGCCGGAGAAGCCGTCCCGCCCGCGGCGACTGCTGATGGTCTTCATCGCCGGCGTGCTGAGCCTCTTCAGTTGCACCGTCTATGTGCTGGGCTCGGTCTACTTCCACGCCCTGCGTGAACGCTGGCGCAACGAGTTCAGCGGCCGCACCTGAGGGGGAAGGGAGAATGGCCGAACTGACCATCCGCGTCCTGCGCGACACCACCAACGAACTACCCGCATATGAGACAGCGGACAGTGCCGGACTCGATCTGCGCGCCCACCTCGACGAGCCGGTGACCCTGGCTCCCGGTGCCCGGGCCCTGGTGCCGAGCGGTCTGCGCCTCGAAATCCCCCGCGGCTACGAGGCCCAGGTGCGCCCGCGCAGCGGCCTGGCTCTCAAGCGGGGTCTCACCGTACTGAATGCACCGGGCACGATCGACGCTGACTATCGCGGCGATGTCGGGGTGATTCTCATCAACCTGTCGAATGAGGACCAGCGTATCGAACACGGTGACCGGGTGGCACAGCTGGTGTTCGCGCCCGTCACCCGGGCACACTGGGAAGAGACAGACGAGCTGGGTGGTTCCGACCGCGGCGCCGGCGGCTTCGGTTCCACGGGGAAACGCTGACAACAGCGATGATGCCGTGGCCCCGCCTGCCGGGCGTTCTCGCGGTGCTGTGGCTGAGCCTGGCAGCCACGTCTGAAGCGGCCGACATCTCGGGCTACATCCGTGATGCCAGCAACGGTGAGAGCCTGCCCTTCGTCAACGTCTACCTCAAGAAGGAGAGCCGGGGCAGCATCACCAATGAAGCCGGCTATTATGTGATCCGTGACGTACCCGCCGGCACTCACGATCTGAACGTCTCCTTCATCGGCTACACCCCCTTCTCTCTTGTCGTCGAAACCGGCGATGACGACCTCGTCGTCGACGTGCGGTTGTCGTGGCAGGCCATCGAACTGCAGGCCACTGTCGTCGAAGCCGAGGCCATGGACGTCGTCGACTTCGACCCCAGCCCGAGTCGTATCGCCCTGCGTCCGGCAGAGCTGAAAGCGGCCCCCGCCGCCATCGAAGCGGATCCCATCCGCACCATCCAGACGTTGCCCGGTGTGGCCGCCCTCTCCGATTTTTCCGTCGGACTCTACGTGCGTGGCGGCACACCCGATCAGAACCTGGTGCTGCTGGACGGTTCGGACGTGTACAACGCCTCGCACCTGTTCGGCCTGTTCAGCACTTTTCCGGCGGACGCAACGAAAAGCACGGAGCTGCTCAAGGGTGGGTATCCGGCCAGACACGGCGGCCGCCTATCCTCGGTGCTCAACGTCATCACCGACGAGGGCAACAAGGAGCGCGTCGAGGGAACCGGCGGCCTCAGCCTTCTCGCCTCCCGCCTGACGGTGCAGGGGCCGGTGGGGCGCGGTTCGTGGCTCGTTTCGGGCCGGCGCACCCATCTGGACCCTCTCATCAACGCTGCCAGCGGTTCCAACGACCTGGGCTACTACTTCTACGACCTGCAGGGAAAGACACACCAGGTGCTGTCCCACGACGACCAATTGACCCTGGCGGCTTACACGGGTCTGGACGCGCTGAACATGGGCATCGACGAGATCGACTTCGAGCTGCAGTGGGGCAACCGCACCGTCAGCTCCAAGTGGACCCACGTGTTCGACAGCAATCTCTTCGGCAACTTTCTGTTCACCGGCAGCCGCTTCAAGGCACAGACGCTGTTCAAGGCCGAGGATACGACTCTGGAGGAGACCAACCGGCTCACCGACCTGTCGTTGAAGGGCGATCTCAACTGGCTGCCTACCCAGGACCACAGCCTGGAGCTGGGGTATCTCGTGAAGCGCATGTCGATGGAGTACGACTTCGGTGAGAAGCAGCAGAACTGGGTCAACATCGACGTCGAGGGTTTCCACAGTGCTCTTTATGCGCAGGACAACTGGTCGCTGTCACAGCGCTTGCGAGTGCAGCCGGGGCTGCGCTTCAACCACTTCTCCAACGGTGACCACACCGGCGTGTCGCCTCGCCTGGCCGCTCGATATCAGCTGGGCCTCGACACCTACCTGAAGGCCGCCACTGGCGTCTACCACCAGTACATCTTCCGCCTGGCCCGCGAGTTCCAGGGCATTTCGCTGCTGTCGAATGTGTGGGCCCTGGCCGACTCGACGGCCCAGCCAAGCCGGTCCATCCACTACGTGGCCGGCTTTGAGACCAAGCTGCGGAAAGTCGATCTCGACATCGAAGCCTACTTCAAGCAGTACGACGGGCTGTACGAGCTGAACTATGACGAGCAGGAATCCGTCGAGATTGGCGACATCCTCCGACGAGGTGACGGCCGGGCCTACGGCTTCGACGTCCTGCTGCGCAAGCGGGCCGGCCGTCACACGGGCTGGATCTCTTTGAACACGGGCATCACGGAACGCACCATCGACGGGCTCAACCTCGACGCGGAGGATCGACCGCAGTCCTTCCGCTCGAAATTCGACCGGCGCCTGACCCTGCACGTCATCCATTCCTGGCGCCTCGGCGAGCGCTGGATGATCAACTCCCGCTTCACCCGGGCCAGCGGTCAGCCCTACACACAGGTCTTCGGCTCCGGCGAGATCGAACTGCCCTCGGGTCAGAGCTGGGGCTTCCAGGAGAAGGGTGAGCTCAACGGTGTCCGCCTCCCCTACTACCAGCGACTCGACGCGTCCCTTGCGCGCACCTTCGTCTTCGGCAACTGGGAAATGAAGGCCTACCTGCAGATCGTCAACCTCAGAAACCGTAAGAACGTGTTCAACTACTACTGGACCGATGGCAAGCCACAGAAGCGGAAACCCGGCAAACGCAAGGAGCTGTCCATGCTGCCCGTCCTGCCCAGCTTCGGCTTCGACTTCTCCTTCTGATGGTGGCCGCCTTGGTGACAACACCGACCTCCCGTTGCACAACCCTCCTGCCGGTCCTCCTTCTGGCCGGCGCTCTGCTCGGTGCCTGCAGCAATCCCAGCGAGGTCGACGATCGGCCGCAGACGCTCTACGTGGAGGCCTTCCTGTCTCCCGGTGTCGATCCTGAGGTCCGCCTGCAGGAGACGATCCCGCCGGAACGGTTCTATGAGGGACTCGCCGCCCCGGTATCTGACGCCGACGTCATCCTCCGCGCCGACGATCTCTCCGTCAGCCTGTCGGAGCAGCTCGGGGCGGCCGGCACCTACGGTGTTTCCCACGACATGATGCCCATCGAGGTCGGCCGGACCTATCACCTGACTGCCACCCACGGCGAACGCCAGCTCAAGGCCCACACGACGGTGCCGACACTGGCGCCGGTGACCCGTGTCGACGGCGACACCCTTTCCTTTCGCCAGATCTTCTCCGATGCTTTCGGCAACCTGCTGCACCCGGGGCAGTTCTTCTGGGATCGCAGCCCCACTGCCGCCGGCTACGTCATCATCGTCGAGGCCGAGTGGGTCTCGGCTCTCGGCGCCGAAGCCGAGCCCCTGACAGCCGACCTCGACTCGGTCATCGCCCGTCGGCAGCGCCTCGAAGGTCTGGTCAACGAAGATTCGCTCATCGTCCTCGACCGCAGCATCGAAGAGCTGGAATCGTTCTTCCGACGGAACATCTCCCTCGAGGGACCGGACGGACAGACGGCACAGTGGCTGCGCGACGACGACCAGGAGGACTGGGACGAGATCACAGAAGAAGCCGACAGCCGTGGCGAGTTCTGGCGCGACCGGCGGGACGAGGTCTACTGGGGCCGCGTCGTCGACTACTGGATCCCCGCCGACACCCTGCGCTCCGATTTCTGGTGGTTCGGCGTACGTTTCACCGGCGACTACCGCATCACCCTGCAGGCAGCCGACTCCAACTACTTCGACTACTACACCACCGCCTTCAACGGCCAGTCCGGCGCCGATGGGGACGCCGGGCCGATCTTCCATACCGAAGGCGGCTTCGGTGTCTTCGGCAGCTACAGCGCCGACAGCTTCACCATCTTCGCCCGACGCGAGGATTGAGACCGCACACCACGGACGGGAAGCCATGGCTTCGATTCTTGTTGTGGATGACTCGGAAATGGTGCAGCGCGCCGTCTCCGCCGTGCTCTCGCGCAAGGGGCACGAGGTGGTCATCGCAGGCAAGGCCGTGGATGGTGTACAGCGCGTGAAAGAGCGTGCTTTCGATCTCATTCTGATGGACCTGAACCTGCCCGACAGCCGCGGCGAGCGGGCCATCCGCGCCCTGCGCCTCGTGATGAAGGTGGCCGCACCGATCCTCGTCATCTCGACAGAGATCAAGGTCGACACCGTGCTGGAGTTACGCTCCCTAGGTGTCGTCGGCTTCGTCGACAAGACGGAGGGGTTCGGTGATCGCCTCGTCGAAGAAGTCGACAAGGCATTGGCAGGAGGCGACCCCCGATGAGCTGCACGTTGCGGGTGATGACGTGTAACGTGCGTACGTCCCTCGCCGATGACGGACCGGATCACTGGTCGCTGCGCCGGCACTTCTGCATCGACGCAATCCGCGCCCAGTCAGCCGACCTGCTGGGGTTCCAAGAGCTGCAGCGAGATCAGTTCGACGACCTCGACAGCGGCTTCTCGGACTTCACCGCCTGGGGTCTGGTTGATGAACCCCATACGGACAGTCCGGTGAACGCCATCCTGTTCAAGATGGAGCGCTTCGACCTGGTGTCCCAGGGTGGCTTCTGGCTGTCGGAGACACCCCACGTGACCGGTTCCCGATCGTGGGACAGCGCCTGCGTGCGTCTGGCCAACTGGGTGAGACTGAAGGATCGTGAGACCGGCGTCGACTTCCGCTTCATCAACACCCATCTCGATCATGTCAGTCAGACCGCCCGAGAGCAGCAGGCCCGCCTCATCGTCGAGGATGCGGCGGCGTATCCTGAACGGTACCCGCAGCTGCTGACGGGTGACATGAACTGCGACAGCTCGAACGCAGCGATCGAGTGCTTCCGTCAGGAGGGTTGGTCGGACACCTACGGCGCTCTCCATGGGAACGGCAACCCCGACACGTTCCATGGGTTCCACGGCGCCGATTACGACGGGGCGAGTGGCAAGATCGACTGGATCTTCGCTCGCGGCCGTGTCGCTCCCATTGCGTCACACATCATCCGTGAGCAGCGCGACGGCCGCTACATGAGCGACCACGACTTCGTGCGGGCAGATGTCGAGATCACGCCGAAGTCACTGGTCTCGACCTGATCTGGGGCCCGGACCGGCTCGCCCACTGAGCACCCTTCTGGCCCACTACCCATAGAATGTGCGCACCAGTTCGGCCTCCTTACCGGCGACGGATGCTGGTTCGAGTGCACCTTGGCCGAAGACGACGGGGAATGTCTGCCCCGTGTCCAGCGTTCGGGTTTCGGCGTCCATATAGGTCACGCTGAAGGCACGTCGTGGACTCGACGTGGGGTTGGTTCCTGAGCGATGTACGAGCAGATTGTGCAGCAGGATCACTTCCCCCGCCGCGACCTCCAGGTCGACCACGTCCGCCTCCTGGGTGAGGACAGTCCACTGCTCTTCGGAGAGGAAATGGCGTTCGTTGATGACGCCGTCCCGGTGACTGCCTGGCACCACCTGCACGGCACCGTTCTCACGGGTGGCCGCATCGAGTGCGGTCCACACCGCCACGACCGGGTTGCTGTCGATCCCCCAACCGGACCCCACGTCCTGGTGCCAGGGCAGTTCCTGAGTCCAGTGGGCGGGCTTGTTCATGAACATGGAACGAAAGACCGAGACTCGGTCGCCGACGTAACGCCTGCAGATCGATTCGAACAGTGGCTGCTGCAGGTACTTCAGGAAGTGCGGATCCTGCTCCAGGTCGTCTATGCGTCGGTAGGAGAGAGAGGAGACCTCGTTGCCCATCGTCCGGCGCAGCTGTCCGGTGGTCTCGTCAAAGAGTTGCAGGCGCATGTGCTCATAGCGGACCCGCCCGAGCATGATGTCGTCGATGCGCAGCTGCAGGGCTCGCAGATCCTCATCCGACGCCACCTGTCCCAGACGGACGTACCCCTGATCCTGGAACAGCTCGTGATCGGCCTCGCCGAAGTGGGTCTTCGTCATCAGCTTACCATCACGCGCCGAAGCGCCTCGCTCTCCTGTTGTAGGTCCGTTTGCAGACGAGCGGTCAACCGGTACGTCTGGTGCGACACCGGCAGCAGATCCTCGACCTCCTGCCGAAAAACGGTACACACTTCTGCCATGGAGAAAGTCTCAGAATAGACAGTAGTATGAAGCGGCGCGGGACGGCGTCGCAGGACGCCGCTATGGATCAGACGCCGCCAGCCATGGCGGGCAGGAAATTCACCTCACTGGTCGGCCCGACCTTGCGCCGCATACCCTCGGTTGAGATCTCACTGTCGACGGAAACGGCGATATCGGAGCGGATGCGATCCTCATCGGGATCGATGAGGCGCTCGCGGAAACCTGGGTACTGCGCCTCCAGGGCATCGATGATCTGCCGCACGGTCTCACCCGGCACGTCCACCTGCGCGGCGCCACCCGTCAGCTTGTCACGCCACGGGGTCGGTACCCAGACGGAGGCCACGTCAGCCGGCGGCGAGGGCCGCCGCGATACGATCGGGACGCATCGGCAGTTCGGTGAGATCGACGTCGACTGCCTGCTTGATCGCCGCACTCAGAGCTGCCGGGGGCGGCGCGATGGACGCCTCGCCGACACCGCGCACGCCGTAGGGGTGGCCTGGGTTGGGCACCTCCACGATGACCGTCTCGATCATCGGCAGATCCAGGGCCGTGGGGATGCGGTAATCGAGGAAGGTGGAGTTGGTCATACGTCCTTCCTCGTTATAGCTGTATTCCTCGTTCAATCCCCAGCCGATCCCCTGGACGCTGCCACCCTGAATCTGGCCTTCGACGAAGTCCGGGTGGATCGCCTTGCCGGCATCCTGCACCGCGGTGAAGCGCAGAACACCGACCTTCCCGGTTTCAGGGTCAACCTCGACATCGGCGATGTTGACCGCGAAGGATCCGCCGACGCCGGCTGCAGGATCCACCGAACCGTGACCGACCACGGGACCACCGGTGGTGTCGATACGGCCCGCCAGTTCCTTGAAGCCCACCGACTTGCTGCCGTCCTTCATGCGGAAGCTGCCGTCGTGATACTCTACCTCGGAGGCATCGACTTCCCAGACGAGAGCAGCGCGCTCGACCATCTTGGCCTTGATGTCCTGCGCTGCCTCGTAAGCCGCCCATCCCGAGGCATAGGTGACGCGACTGCCACCCGTGAGATCGGAGAAGCCAACGGTGCTGGTATCACCCACGCTGGGGTTGATATCGGCCACGTCCAGACCCAGAGTCTCGGCAAACTGCATGGCGATCGTCGTGCGCGTACCGCTCAAATCGATACAACCCTTCACCAGCTGTACGGTACCATCGGTATTGACACTCGCGGTCACGACCGACTTGAGGCCCACATTGAACCAGTAGCCGATGGCGACTCCCCGTCCCTGATTCGGGCCCTTGACCGCCGACTTGTAGTGTTCGGAGTCCCGCACCACCTCCAGACATTCCTTTGCTCCGACCCGGGGGTAGACGAAACCATCGGATCGACGGGTCCCTTCCTTGGCGATGTTGTCGAGGCGGAACTGCACCGGGTCCTTGCCCAGTTTCGCTGCCAGATCGTCGATCACCTTTTCCACGGCGAAGGCGACCTGAGTAGAGCCCGGGGCACGATAGGCGAAAGACCGGGGCTTGTTGACCACGACATCGAGGCTGTCGACGACGGCATTCGGAAAATCGTAGCAGGCGAATACACACATGGCCGCAGCCCCCACCAGCGAGCCCGGATAGCCACCGGCCTCGAAGGCGATCCACGCCTCGCCGGCGGTGATCTTGCCGGATGCATCGGCGCCAATACGAATACGGATACAGGATCCGGACGTGGGACCAGTACCCTCGAAGACATCGGCGCGGGTCATGATGATCTTGACCGCCTGACCGCTCTTCTTCGACAGGAGGGCCGCCGTGGGATCGACGTAGATTGGAATCTTGCCACCGAAGCCACCGCCGATCTCCTGGGGCACGACGCGGACCTGACCGACGGACAGACCGAGGACGGCAGCGATGTTCTTCTGTGCCGTAAAGGCGCCCTGGGTACTCGTCCACACCGTCAGCGTGTCATCGACACCCCACTGCGCTGTGGCATTGTGCGGCTCGATATAACCCTGATGGACGGTGGCGGTGCGCACCTCGGTCTCGCAGATGGTGGAGGCCTGCGCAAAACCGGCCTTCACATCGCCCAGTTCCTGGCGCACCTGCGAGGCGACGTTACTCTGTTTGCCGGTGTCCTGGCCGAAGACCTTCGTTGTCAGTCCGTCGTGCAGCTGCGGCGCATCGTCTTTCATCGCTTCGAGGATGTCGACCACCGCCGGCAACTCTTCATAATCGACTGCGATCAGTGACAGTGCCTCAACGGCCGTCTGCTGATTCACCGCAGCGACAGCGGCCACGGCCTGTCCGCGGTACATCACCTTGTCTGTAGCCAGTATGTTATCGCGCAGGTATTTGACGCACACCGGTCCCTCGCCCAGATCAACCGTTTCGTCGGCGGAAGCCGGTGTCGGCAGGTCAGCGCCTGTGACGACAGCAGCAACGCCGGCCAGGGCCGCGGCCTTGCTGGTATCGATGGAGCGGATGCGGGCGTGCGCATGGGGACTGCGCAGGATCTGCCCATAGAGCATCCCGGGCAGGCGGACATCGCCGCCGAAGACAGCACGCCCCGTGACCTTGTCGGGGGCGTCGTGGCGCTTGGGTCTGGTGCCGATGACCTTGTACTTACGGTCACCGAAATCACGAATGTCGCCGTGGCCGGATGCGGGCATGGCTACTGACCTCCCATGTGCTTGTTATGAAAAGGGCGCCGTACCCCGACTGGGGTCCGGCGCCGAGTTCACGGATTCCTGGAGACTAGTGCTCTGCTGAGGAGTAGACCTTGTGCAATGAGGGCACCGAGGAACCCGGGTCGCAAGGCGCGCGATCGAGTCGGGTCAGTGGACCCGTCGAGTGAGCGCAACGCCGCGAGCCGGGATTCATCGGTGGCCGAATACAAGGTTCGCTCCTTGACAGAGCACTTTGGTTCAATTCCCGTGGCCGGCAGCGTCGAGCACGGCACGTACGATCTTGTCGTATCCCGTGCAGCGGCAAAGGTTGCCAGCCAGCCAGTGACGGATCTGATGTTCGGTGGGGTTCGGGTTGGCGTCGAGCAGAGCCTTGCTGGCCACCAGAAAGCCCGGCGTGCAGATGCCGCACTGCAACGCGGCGTGTTCGAGGAACTTCTGCTGCAGGGGATGCAGTCCCCCCGGGCCGGCAACACCTTCGACGGTGAGGATATCCTTGCCCTCGGCTTCGGCTGCCAGCACCAGGCAGGAATCAACCAGGACACCGTCGAGAGTGATCGAGCAGGCGCCGCAGTTGCCGTCGTTGCAGCCCTCTTTCGTACCGGTGAAACCGAGTTCCTCGCGCAGCACTTCCAACAAGCTTTGCCGTGCTTCGCAGAGGAACTCCTGGGGCTCCCCGTTGATCGTGCAGGAAACGTGGATCTTGCTCATGTCGGAGTCTCGCGCTCTTCTCTTATGACAGGGTGTAGACGGGGGTGCCGTTTTCCTGGGTGGCGTTGGGCACGTGCTGCCCGCGGGCGCGCTTCACGGCGCCGATCAGGGCCCGCTTGGTCAGCACTCCCACCAGATGCGTGCGGTACTCGGCGGGACCGCGCATATCTGAAATCGGCCGCGCTTCCGACTTGGCCGCTTCGGCGGCAGTGAGGATGCTCTCCTCGCTGACCGGCTGGCCTTCGAGAGCGGCGCTGGCGTTTCTGGCGAAGATCGGCGTGGGTCCGACGGCACCAAGGGCAATCCGGACGCTCTTGAATGTCTGGCCTTTGCCGCGACCGCCAAGTTCGACGTAGGCGCCGACACCGACGACGGCAATGTCCATCTCATTGCGCGGCGTGAAGCGCAGGTAGTGGGCGCCGCAGTTCTTCTTGTTCTGCGGAACCTGGATGCAGACGAGCATCTCACCCGGTTTCAGCGCGTTGTTGCCTGGCGCCGTGCAGAACTCCTCCACCGGGATCTTGCGTTTGCCCTCGGGTCCCTGAACCTCGGCGGTGGCGCCATAAGCGATCATCGTCGGGATGGAATCGGCACTGGGCGCGGCGTTGCACAGGTTGCCGCCGAGCGTGGCTCTTCCCTGAATCTGAATGCCGCCGATGATCATGGCCGAGTCGGTGATTCCGGGGAACCGCTCCACCACTTCGGCATCGCGGTAGACGAGATGACATGGCACGGCAGCGCCGATGCGCAGCCCCTTGCGGGCGGTGAAACTCAGTTCGTTGACCTCGGGAATCGCCTTGATGTCAACGACGCGCTCAGGCTGGAAACGACGGCCGCGCATCTGCACGATCAGGTCGGTGCCTCCCGCCAGAACCCGCGCGCTCTCGCCCTTCTCCGCCAACAGTTTCACCGCTTCACGCAGCGTCTGTGGAGCGGTGTATTCAAAGTCCTTCAACGCCTCAACTCCCTGTCAGATTCTTCTCACGGGCCGGCTCTGTGCAGCCAGAGCTTGCGCTGGGCTGCACCAGTGATTGGGGCGAAAAGATACCCGGCCTGCCGGGGCTGTCAACCTGTGTATTGTCACCGATTGCTCAGCGGGGGTTGCGCCTCTCTCGGTCCAACATATGTTCATACAGACGTATGATTCATACGTTCGTTTCATCGCTGGAGATCCCCTGACCATGAGCACCACAGATACGCGAGATACGCGGGTCCGACTGCTGGACGCCGCCGAAGGCCTCTTTGCCGGCCATGGACTGGATGGCACGTCACTGCGCGCCATCACCTCCGCGGCCAATGTCAACCTGGCCTCCGTCAACTACCACTTCGGGTCCAAGGAGGGACTGATCGGTGCCGTCTTTCACAGGCGGATCGAGCCGCTCAATCATGAGCGCTTCCGGCTGCTGGACTTGGCCGAGCAGGCTGCCACGCCGGAGCCACCGGGTCTAGAGGACGTACTGCACGCCTTCCTCGCGCCTCCCCTGCGGTTGCGGGCATCGAGTGACCCGGGTGGAATGCACTTCGCCTGCCTCATGGGACGGGTATTCGCCGAACCCAATGAGGTGAAGATGCAGGCTCTGAGTCAGTTCCGACCGATGGCGGAGCGCTTTGCCGAGGTCCTGGGACGGATTCTGCCCGATCTGCCGCAGACGGAGCTTCTCTGGCGGATGCACTTCCTCATCGGCAGCCTCGCCCACACGATCGCCGCGGGCGATCTGATCTGCGTCCTGTCCTCCGGCACCTGTGATCCGGACGACGTCGACGGCCTCCTGCAGAGATTGACGACCTACGCTGCGGCTGGATTCCGCGCCCCGGTCGCGGATCCTGTGTCCCGGAAAGAGAGCAACCTGACCCCATGAATCCTGCAAGACTTCTGCCCGCAGTACTGATGCTCTGGTCCTGCGCTTCTTCAACCCCGGCGCCCAGGGCCGCGCCCGACCTGGTGCCGGAAAGCTGGACGACGAAGCGTGACACCACCCCCGTGCTTGACCGATGGTGGACGAGTTTCGAGGACACGCTGGCTGTGCATCTGGTACGGGAAGCGCTGACGAACAACCACTCGGTGCAGATTGCCGCGGCCAATGTCGCCGCCTCGCAGGCGCAGGCACGGATCGCCGGTGCCGCCCGCCTGCCACAAGCGTCGGCTGCGGGTTCCGGATCACGGAACAAGCGCAGCTTCATCGGCTTCCCGATTCCCGGGGCGGCCGGACAGACGCAGTCGACGACATCGACATCGTTTTCCGCCGATGTGGCCGTCAGTTGGGAGCTGGATCTGTGGGGTCGCCTGCGAGCCGGTCATGCGGCGACGATCGCCGATCTGCAGGCGGTGGAGGCCGACTGGCGTGCCGCCCGCCTGTCGTTGGTGGCCCAGACGCTGCGGGCCTACTTCGGCGTGGTCGAGGCGCAGCGGCAGGTCAACCTGGCGGAGGCCACGGTTCAGAGCTACGACCTGTCCAACCGGCAGGTGCAGTCGCGCTACGAGCGAGGTTTGCGGCCGACGTTGGACCTGCTCCTGTCACGCGCCAGTCTGTCGTCGGCTGAATCCGTCATGCACCAGCGGCGATTGCAGCTCGACGTCGCCGTACGTCAGCTCGAGGTCCTCGTCGGTCGCTACCCTGCAGGACGGTTGCGCACATCGACACGGCTACCGGGTGTGCCCTCCCCCATTCCCGCGGGTCTGCCGGCGGAGTTGATCGGCCGCCGTCCCGACCTGGCCGCCGCACAGCGGCGGCTCGCAGCCAGCGACGCCCGGGTAGCCGAAGCGAGGCGAAACCTGTACCCGCGCATCGGTCTCACCGCCTCCGGGGGCCGTTCCAGCGAGGAGCTGGGCGACCTGCTGGACGGTGACTTCGGTGTCTGGAACCTGGTAGGCAATCTGACCCAGCCCCTGTTCCAGGGCGGACGGTTGCGGGCCGGCATCGATCTGGCCGAAGCCCATGCTGAACGGGCTGTCGTCGGGTACGCCCAGGCGGCCCTGCGCGCTTTCGCCGAGGTCGAGAGCGGACTGGCGGCCGAAGGCTTGCTTGCCAACCAGGAGTCAGCTCTGACAGCGGCGTCACGGGAGTCGACGGATGCCCGAATCCTGGCCGAGCAGAGGTATGCCAAGGGGCTCACCGACCTGCTGACGCTGCTCACGTCACAGCGCGCCTCCTTCGATGCCGAGAGCCGACTGCTGGCGGTCCAGCGACAACGCCTCGAAACCCGCATCGATCTGCACCTTGCCCTCGGCGGCGGGTTCACGCTCGATGCCGGAACCATCTCCGCCACGGAAGAGACCCAATGAAGACGACCCTGCTGAAGTTTCTGCCTCTCGTCATTCTCGTCGTCGCCGCGGGTGTCTTCGCGGGCCTGGTGTCGACACGCCAAGCGCCGGAGCGGCGTACCGTCCCGGATCTCGGCCCTCTCGTCGAAACCCTGGAGGCGCCGGCGCAATCGCTGCAGATCATCGTCGAAGCCCAGGGCTCGGTCAGCCCCGCCGATGAGATCGATCTGGTGCCGCAGGTTCCCGGGGTCGTCGTCTGGAAGGCGCCAGACTTCGAGCCAGGGGGATTCTTCACCAGGGGCGATGTCCTGCTGCGGATCGATCCGCGGGACTATGACCTGGCCGTTACCCGTGCGGCAGCAGCCGTGGTGCGGGCCCGTTACCAACTGGAGCTGACCCGGGAAGAAGCCGTCGTCGCACGCCAGGAATGGGACATGGTCAAACAGCATCGGGACCTGGAGAGCGAGCCGACGGATCTGGTCCTTCGGTTGCCGCAGGTGCGGGCCGCCGAAGCGGATCTTCTGGCGGCTCAAGCCGGGCTGGATGATGCCAGGCTGCGGCTCGGGCGCACCGAGATCCTTGCCCCCTTCGATGGCCGCGTACGGCAGACAACCCTGGATGTCGGCCAGTACGTGGTGGCCAACCAGCCCGTATCGCGGATATACAGCATCGAACGGGCGGAGATCACCGTGGCTGTGCCGCATCAGGACATGGCCTGGCTGGTGATTCCGCAGTCGCTGCCGGAACCCCCGATGGCAAGCCTTGCCACGGCCGAACCCGCCACTGGCGTCCTGTCGTCGAACCGCAGTGAAGGGCCACAGGCAATGCGGGCCCTGGCGGCGGCGCCGCGGGCTCGCGTACAGGCTGAGTTTGCTGGCCGGCAGCACGCGTGGGACGGGTTCGTCACCAGAGCGGCCGCCGAGCTGGACGCCCGCTCCCGCATGCTGCGCCTCGTGGTCGAGGTCGATGCACCGTACTCGGCGGGACCCGAAAGTGACACGCCGCTGCTGGTGGGCATGTTCGTCGACGTGCAGATCCATGGCGAATCCGTCGATGGGGTGCGTGTGATCCCGCGTGTGGCGCTGCACGAAGATGACATCGTCTGGATTGCCGACGGGGGCGGCAACCTGCGGCTACGGCAGGCCGAGGTCGTCCACGTTCGCGACGAGGAGGTGTTGGTTCGGCTCGACCTAGCCGACGACGAACGCGTTGTCGTATCGCAATTGAGTGGTGTCACCGAAGGCATGCGGATCAGGGTGCTGGCCCGGGAGGCGCGGTCATGAAGTCACCGGTCAGCTGGATGTCGCGCAATCATGTTGCCGCCAATCTGCTGATGGGCCTGCTGGTGCTCAGCGGCCTGCTGGCACTGCTGGGCACGAAGAAGGAGACCTTCCCGGAGTTTTCTCTGGATGTAATTCAGGTGCAGGTCCCCTACCTGGGCGCCAGTCCGGCCGAGGTGGAAGCCGGCGTCATCAGCCGCATCGAGGAACGGCTCATCGGCCTGGAAGGCGTCGACCGTATCACCTCGACGGCTTCACAGAGCGTGGGGTCCATCCGGCTCGAGCTGCAGCTGGGTGCCGATGCCGAGCAGGTCCTGGAAGATGTAAAGAACGAAGTGGATCGGATCGAGACGCTGCCGGCGGAAACCGAAAAACCGGTGATCAGTGAACTGCTGCGACGCAACCGGGTGATCGATGTCGTCCTCTACGGCGATGTCACGGAGAAGGCGTTGAAAGTGGCGGCCGAACGGGTTCGTGACGACCTGCGTGGCGAACCGGGCATCACGCAGGTGGAGCTCACCGGAATCAGGCCGGATGAGATCTCCATCGAAGTGTCCGAACGGGCCCTGCGGCAATACGGGTTGAGTCTGGGTCAGGTGACGGACGCGGTTCGCCGGGCCAGCGCCGACCTTCCCGGAGGCAGTGTGAAGAGCGAGGACGGCGAGATACTCATCCGCACCCAGGGCCTCAGGTACACGGGCCCGGAATACGAAGAGATCGTCCTGCTCACCCAGCCGGATGGCAGCCAGCTGCGGATCGCCGACATTGGACGGGTGATCGACGGCTTTGAGGACACCGATCTGTCCAGCCGCTTCAACGGTCAGCCGGCGGCGGTGGTCCAGGTCTATCGCATCGGCGAGCAGAGCGCCCTGGAGGTGGCCGCCACCGTACACGAGTACATCGCCGGCGTCGAGGCCCGTGGCAGCCTGCCGGCGGGAATCGATATCGGCTACTCACGCGATGACACCCGGATTCTCAACAGCCGTATTGACCTGCTGCTGCGCAATGCCAGACTCGGCATCATTCTGGTCTTCATCTGTCTGAGTCTGTTCCTCGATCTGCGTCTGGCTTTCTGGGTAATGATGGGGATTCCCATCTCCTTTCTGGGCAGCTTCGTCCTCATGCAGCCCTTCGACGCCTCGATCAACATGCTGTCGCTCTTCGCCTTCATCATCGCCCTGGGTATGGTCGTGGACGACGCCATCATCGTCGGGGAGAACATCTACGCCCAGCGCGAGCAGGGGAAAGGCTTCGCCCGGGCGGCGGTAGACGGCACCCTCGAGGTCGGTACTCCCGTCGTCTTCTCCATCCTGACCTCGGTGGCTGCCTTTACCCCCTTGTTCTTCGTCGAAGGCATGATGGGCAAGTTCATGGGGGTGATTCCCGTCATCGTCATCGCCGTGTTGCTGCTGTCCCTCGTCGAATCGCTGTTCATCCTGCCCGCCCATCTGTCCTCACGGGGGTCGCTGGCCTTCATCGGTGTCGTCTGTGTCATCGCCTTCGCTTCGATGTTCACCGTCGGCGGCTCGGTGAGTCCGCTGCAGGCGGTGCTGATCGCCGCCCTGCTGCTCGTGTTCATTCTGTTTCACAACCGGCTCACGGCCTGGTTCTCCGCCGGGCTGCGTCGCTTCATCGACAATCAATACACCACGACGCTGCGCGCGGCCCTGGCACGCCCGGCAACGACGGTGGCGGTGGGAATCGCCATCCTGCTGATCACCGTGGGCTGGCTTGCCGGCGGCCGCACGAAGTTTGTCTTCATGCCGCAGATCGAGTCGGACTACGTGACGATCAGCATCCAGATGCCGGTGGGCACCACGACGGGCCAGACCGAAGTCGTCGTCAGGCAGATCGAGAGCGCCGCGCTGCAGGTGCGGGACGCCTACGACGATCAGCAGCCCGGTACGGCGTCGCTGTTCCGCAATGTCTTCAGTTTTGTCGGCGCCCAGCCGTTGCGGGGCGCCACCCACATGAGTGGCATCACCTCCGGCAGCAGCGCCCATCTCGGCGAAGTGGGCATTGAGTTGCTGCCGTCTGAGGAACGAGATGTAGGCAGTGAGGAAATCGCCCGGCGTGTACGCGAGACCGTGGGGGAAATCGCCGGACCCGAGTCGGTGACCTTCACCTCCAGCCTGTTCTCAGCCGGCAACGATATCGAGATCCAGCTGTCATCCAAGGACTTCCCGCAGCTGCTGCGCGCCGTGGACCGGCTCAAGGCTGAGATCGGCAACTACCCGGCGACCAGCGACATCCAGGACAGCTTCCAGGAGGGCAAGGTGGAGATGAAGCTGGCCCTCAAGGAGCGGGCCCGAACGCTCGGGCTGACCCTGACGGATCTGGGACGGCAGGTGCGCCAGGGCTTCTACGGTGATCAGGCCCTGCGCGTGCAGCGTGGCCGGGATGACGTGCGTGTGATGGTCCGTTATCCGGAGGACGAGCGTCGCTCTCTGACCGACATCGAAGGCATGCGGATCCGCACACCGGATGGCACGGAAGTGCCTTTCTCCGAAGTGGCCGAGGTGTCGGTTGGTCGTGGCTACGCCAACATCCAGCGGGCCGACGGCCATCGGGTTGTCTCGGTGAGCGCCGACATCGATGAAAAGGCGGCCAACGCCGACGAGATCAACGCCGATCTCGGGGACCGGTTCCTGCCGACACTGCAGCAGGACTACCCCGGTCTGTCCTACAGTTATGAAGGCCAGGAGCGGGAACGCCAGGATTCGTTTGCCAGTCTCGGTCGGGGCTTCCTCGTCGCCCTGTTCGTTATCTATGCCCTGCTGGCGATTCCTTTCCGCTCCTACACGCAGCCCCTCGTCGTCATGCTCGCCATCCCCTTCGGCATGGTGGGCGCCGTCTGGGGCCACGTGGTGATGGGTCTGGATCTGGCCCTGCTGAGCATGTTCGGCATCGTCGCCTTGTCGGGCGTCGTCGTCAACGACTCCCTCGTCCTGCTCAACTTCTACAACCAGCTGCTGGCGCAGGGCCTGGATCGGCGCGAGGCGCTGGTGGAGGCAGGCAGGCAACGCTTCCGCGCCATCCTGCTGACCTCGCTGACGACGTTCTTCGGCCTGTTGCCGATGATCCTCGAGCGCAGCGTGCAAGCCCAGTTCCTCATCCCCATGGCGGTCAGCCTGGGATTCGGCATCCTCTTCGCGACAGCCATCATCCTGGTGGGTGTGCCGACGACGATGCTGATCCTGGGCAATGTGCTGGAATTCTACGGCCACGGGGAGACGCACGAAGAGGACGAAGCCGTCGACGAAGTGAGTACGATGGCTTCGCCGACACCCGCGGGCTAGACAAGAAAGGCCGGGTCAGCCCTTCGTCATCCGGGTGACCACGATCCAGGCGTAGCGTTGCAGCATCGGGATCCGCAGTACGGCCCGATCGACGGACTCCAGCAGGTGCAGCAGAGCCGACCCCGGTCCAGGTCGCGCCGGTGCCGCCAGCAGCGTGAAGAGTCCGAAGTATGCACTCTGTGCCTCGTCGAAAGCGGCGGTGATCCGGTCGATATCCGCCATGGACAGGGGGTGTTCGTCGGCGGAGCGCATGGCTGGCGTCAACCGGCGATAGAGATTGATGAGGGGGTTGTGCCCGAGGGGTTCGAAGAAGACCGCGCGCCCACCCGGGCGCAGTACACGGACGACCTCGGGGATCGCCCGGGCCAGATCGAGGTGGTGCAGAATGCCGCTGCCGCAGACCAGATCGAAGCTGCCGTCATCGAAGTCCAGGATCTCGGCGTTCATCTGCAGGAAGCTGAGTCGCTCGCTCAGTCCCAGTGCCTGTCCCTGGTCCTGCGCCTCACTGATACCGACCTGCGAGATGTCGATGCCGGTGACGCGGGCGCCGTGCGTGGCCAGCTCGAAAGCGGCGCTCCCCTTGCCGCAACCATACTCCAGCACGGCCCGGTCGGCGCCGTCACTCCGGATCTGTTGATGGTAGCAGGCCTTGGCACCGCGGGCAGTGGCGTAGTACTTGCCGGCAGCCCGACGGGCGTCCCCCGAGAAGGCCTCATCGTGGAACTCGGCCTCGCGCTGCAGGCGCGGCGAGTCGGTGACCTGTGTTTCGTCCCGGCTCACGCCTCGGTGCGGTCGTCGCCGGCGAAGTCGGCAAACTCGTCCTGCAGACGATCGGCCCCCGCCGGATCGTCGAGTACGAGAAGCCGGTAGCGGAGACGCAGCGTGTCATCCGCGCCGATGGTGAGATCGTCGTTTATCAGCAGGCCGGCGCCGAGCAGGTTGGCGCGTGTGAACCAGGGAACGGGATGACGGGGGTTGGTGGGGTGGTCGAACAGGGCCACGATGCCTCCCTGAGCCCCGGCGGCACTGACCCAGCGGGCCGGCTGATGCATGATCTGCTCGTGCCCCTGCCGCCCCTCGCTGCAACAGTGCCCCGCCGCCGCTTCGTTGCTGGCAAAGGGCGGACCCAGGCGCAGTTCGAGACCGCTGTAGTGACTCTTGCGCGAAGCGCCCAGAGTCAACGGCCCACCGACGGGTTGGATGGCCGTCTCGATGCGCCAGCGGTAGCCGCCGACACAGGGCTCGAAATCCCAGGCCCGTCGTTCGGTGGCCATGGGCTCGTCAGCGGCGTCCAACCACGTGAGCCCCTCGCGCACCCGGACCCCGGCGTCGGTGGTCCCCATGTCATCAAAACCGTCATGGCGCTGCACGCCGTGGGTGCCTTCCACGTGTTCGTACTTGTCCTTCTCCGGCAGGTACCAGGGGCCACCCCAGAGATTGGCCTCGTTGGCGTGGACCCATCCGTAGTACAGTCCGGTGTGCCAGGTATGGTCAGCCGGGCGATACTCGGTGACCAGCCGTCCCGATGCGGTGTAGATCGGGGCGAAACACGGCTTGGGTGAGTCGGCGCGCGGCAGATGCTCGCACGCCCGGTACACCGCCAATGGCGTCTCACCGTCGAACAGATCGAACCCCAGGATCGTCTCCCGTACGGACAGTTTCATGTGCTGGCTCCGGCGGTGGCGGTCTCGTTGCGAAACCACTCGATCGTGCGCTGCAGCCCGTCGTCCGGCATGACCGTGGGTTCCCAGCCCAGCTCGGTACGGGCCTTGGTGATATCCGGGAGTCGGATTTTCGGATCGTCCTCGGGCAGCGGCTTCGACACGATACGACTCGTGCTGCCGGTGAAAGCGATGATCTTCTCCGCCAAGGCACGCATCGTCAACTCGGCGGGATTGCCGATGTTGACCGGCGTGTTGACGGTGGATGCCATCAGTCGATTGATACCCTCCACCAGATCGGTGACAAACCCGATGCTGCGCGTCTGCGTGCCATCGCCGTAGACGGTGACGTCTTCGCCGGCCAGGGCCTGGGTGATGAAGTTGGGGATCGCCCGGCCATCGTTGAGCCGCATGCGAGGTCCGTACGTGTTGAAGATGCGGACGATGCGTGTGTCGATACCGTGCAGCCGGTGGTAGGCCATCGTCATGGACTCAGCGAAGCGCTTGGCCTCGTCGTACACGCCGCGAACGCCGATGGGATTGACGTTGCCCCAGTATTCCTCGGTCTGCGGGTGCACCTGTGGATCGCCATAGGTCTCTGACGTGGACGCCAGCAGGAACTTCGCACCCTTGGCACGCGCCAGCCCCAGAGTCTTGTGCGTCCCCAGGGCTCCGACCTTGAGGATGCGGATCCCCAGGTGCTCGAAATCGGCGGGACTGGCCGGACTGGCAAAGTGCAGGATGAAGTCCAGGTCGCCGTCCACATGCATGTATTCGGTTACGTCGTAGTGGACGAATTGAAATTTCGGATTGCCCATATGGGGGGCGATGTTGTCGATGCGGCCCGTGAGCAGGTTGTCCATGACCACCACCTCGTGGTCGTCGGCGAGGAACCGCTCGCAGAGATGGGAGCCGATGAACCCGGCACCGCCGGTGATGAGAATACGCAAGACTTCGCCTCTCTTATCTGAGTTGAATGCCGTTGGCCAGCACCGCCACCAGGCGCTCGGCACTGTGACCGTCCCACAGGTCGGGAATGCGGCCGGCGGGAGACCCGTCGTCAAGTACGCGCTGCGTCTCGGCCACGATGTGATCGGCGTCGACACCGACGAGCCGATTGGTGCCTTCGCTGACGGTCACCGGTCGTTCGGTGTTCTGCCGCATCGTCAGGCACGGAATGCCCAGTACCGTGGTCTCCTCGGCGACGCCGGCCGAGTCGGACAGCGCCAGCTGCGCGTCCTGCTGCAGCCGCAGCATGTCGACGTACCCGACCGGCTCGACCAGATGCATCCGTGCTGCTCCTTCGAGGCGTGTCTCCAGGCCGGTCTCAGCCAGTCGTTTGCGCGTGTGCGGATGCACCGGGAACAGTACGTCCACCTGTCCGGCGATACGCACCAGAGCATCGACGAGACCTGCAAGGATGGTGTCGTCCACCAGGTTTGAACGCCGATGCATCGTGACCAGCACGTACTGCTTCGGCGACAGCCCGTTGCGCGTCAACGCATCAGAGGCCTGCGCCTTCTCACGGAAACAGTGCAGCGTGTCGATCATGAGATTGCCCACACGATGGACACAGTGGGCCGGGACGTTTTCGGCGGCCAGGTTCTCGTCGGCATCGGCCGAATAGGTGAACAGCAGGTCGGAGATCGAATCCGTGGCGATGCGATTGATCTCCTCCGGCATGCGCCGGTCACCGGAGCGCAGTCCCGCCTCGACATGGGCCACAGCGATTCCACGCGTGCTGGCCGCCAGACTGCAGACGACGGTGGAGGTCACGTCACCGACGACGACGACCAGATCAGGCTGCGTGTCGCCGAGAAGTGTATCGAACTTGAGCATGATATCCGCCATCTGTGGATTGATGCCGTCGCGGCTGGCATCGAGAAAGAAATCAGGCGGTCCCAGCTCCAGTTCCTCGAAGAAGATGTCGGAGAGCTGGTAGTCATAGTGTTGGCCGGTGTGCACCACCAGTGCCTCGAAGCGATCCGGATGACGGCGCAGTTCGGCGGCGATAGGCGCGATTTTGGGAAAATTCGGCCGCGCCCCGGCAACGAGGAGAATCTTCAAGACAGGGGTTCCAGTTCGGTCAGAGAGGTGCTGGAAAAGTAGCCGTCGGGAGTGGCGCGGGCAAAGTCCCGACCTCGATTTGACCAGAGCCCCAATCCCGCTATCCTGTCTGCCATGAACAGTTCCTGTATCGGTACGCTCGGCGACGCACTCTGATGTCGTCCCCGGTAAAGGTCGCCATGGTCGGTGCCGGCGGCATGGCCAACAGCGTCCACTACCCGTCGCTGGCCTCCTTCGATGATGTCGAGATCGCCGCCATCTGTGACCTCGACGAGGAACGGCTGTCGAAGACGGCGGATCAGTACGGCGTTCCAGGCCGTTACTCAGACTATCGCCGGATGGTGTCGGAGACCGAGCCCGACGGCATCTACGTCATCGGGCAGCCCCACTATATGTATGACATCTGGATCTGGTGTCTGCAGCAGGGCCTCAATCTCTACATCGAGAAGCCCATGGGTCTCACCTGGCATCAGGCACAGATGCTGGCCTCGCTGGCCGAGGACAAGGGTGTCATCACGCAGGTGAGCCACCAGCGGCGTTCGAGTCCCCTGCTGCGCAAGATGCGCGATGCCTGCCTGGAACGTGGCCCCATCACCCACGCCGTGTGCGAATTCTTCAAATGCCAGCAGGCGCCCATGTACGGCGCCCGCGACCATATGATGGATGACTGCACCCACTCGCTGGATACGTTGCGCTGGATGTGCGGCGGCGAGGTCGTCGACATCGCCAGTCACTGCAAGCGCATCGACACGCCGGACATCAACTGGATCGGCGCCACGCTGCAGTTCGACAGCGGCGCCACGGGGTTTGTCGTCAACAGCTGGACCAGTGGACGACGTGTGTTCCGGGTGCAGATGCACTCACCGGGGGTCTACTGCGACGCGGAGGTAGAAAGCGAAGCCTGGCTCTACAGGGACGGTGACTACGACGGCGAGAAGTACGACTGCTTCGAGGTCGCCGGCGGCCGGACGAACTGGGAGGCCTACGGCTTCCGCGACAAGAATCGCGAGTTCATCGATTCGCTCAAGTCGGGCGAGGACGTGACGTCATCCCCCTTCCGGGATTGTGTCAAGACGATGGAGGTCGCCGAGAAGATCCTGGCACAGGCACTGCTGGCGGGCCAGTAGACGGCGATCAGCCTCGCGGGTATTCCCCCTCCTGGAAGGCCACCTCGAGCATGGCCCGGAAGTTTTCAGGCCGCGCCGACAGCATGATGTTGTGGCTGCTGCCCAGGATGAAGCCGCCACCCGAGGCACAGTGCTCGATGGCATAACGTGCCTGCCGGCGGATCTCGTCGGGGTCCTCAGTACACAGATCGCCGCAGGAAACGCCGCCCCAGAGCGTCACGCTGTCCCCCACATCCCGCTTGTAGCGCTCTATGGGCTCGTGCGGTTCGATGGACTGATAGATGTCGACGCCGGCCTCGACCATGACATCGGTGAGGTCCTGCATATTGGCGTCGCAGTGGAAATGCAACAGCAGGCCGCCGGCGTGGACCTCGTCGCACATCTTGCGCAGGCCGGGCAGGAAGGCCCGGCGGAACGCCGCCGGTGAGCAGTAGGTGGTGCGTCCGTACCCGTAGTCTGGTGAGATCCGCACCGCGTCCAGTCCCCGCGCCGCCAGGTCAGCAACCGTGTCCCGGAAACCTTCCAGCCGTTCCGTCTCGGCCTCGGCAATCCCGTCGGGATCGTCGGCAATACGCTGCATCCATGCCGCAAATCTGTCAAAGCGTCCATCGATGTCGGTGGGACGGTAGTCGGAGATGCCGAGACTGGGTCCGGCCGAGGCGATCAGGAAGTGAGTCTCGCCCAGTTCCTCGACGACGTGGTCCCACAGCTCCCACTGACTGCCGTCCGGCGGTGGCTGCTCCAGAGGCTCTGCGACAGCGGCTCCGGCCTGGGCCACGACGAACTCCTCTGTCTCGGGCACGAGCCGGAGGATGTTGCCGTCGCGGTCTTCCCAAGTGTCTGTCGTCAACCGTCGCGGCGCCTCGACCACCCTGTTGCGCGGGGGCACCTGCCACACGGGCAGGATATCCAGTCCGGTGCGGCGCACGAATTCGACGAGATCGCGCTTCTGGCCGGCCACGACCTCATCGCGGCGCCCCTCCCAATGAGCCTGCACTTCGCGCGCGTGGGAGCGGTAGTACGTCTGACGCCCGAGGACGGCCTCGATGACGGGGTAATCGACATAGGCCTCCCCGACGGGTACCCGGTCCGCCTCGCGGTGCTGCACGGCGGCGTAGACCCGTTCTTTCGGCGTCATGGTCATACTCTTCGGCCTCACTACCGCAGCAACAGCATTCGGCGTGCTTCGGTCCTGTGATCGACGCGAAGCTGATAGAGATACACGCCGGTGCCGACGGGTGCCCCGGTGTCGTTGCGGCCGTCCCACACTGCCTGGAATGATCCGGAGGATATCGGCGGCACCGCCAGCCGGCGCACTCGCTGTCCGCTGATATCGAATATCTCGAGTCGCATACCACCGCCACGCGCCGCAATCACATCGCCGACACCCACGGAATACTCGATCGTCACAGAGCTGTTGAACGGGTTCGGATAGCTTTCACCCAAGCCAAAGATGGCGGGCGTTCGCGGGTCGGATATCAGATGGGGTTCCCAGGCCACATCACCCTCCATACGCGAGCCGACGGGACCGTCCTCCGGTGGACCCCACCAGTTGTGCGCCGCTTTGACCGTCAGCTCCGACTCGTTGACCAGCAGGGTGTGGGCGCCCTCCACCACGTTCAGCGACAGCCGGGCGGGAACCGCTTTTCCCGTAACCCTGACAGCGGTCGAGACTGCCCTGAACGAATTGCCGCTGATCCCCACCGTCGAGCTCTCCGTGAGAATGCCGGTCACCAGATCGGCGAAGTGGCTGCCGTCTACCTGGACGGACGTGGACTCGGTGGCGTGGAAACCCAGGTGGCCACCGGAAAATTTCGCCAGGCGCACCAGTCCGCGGGTATCCTCGGCCAGCACGTGAACGGGCTGGCCTCTGAAGTCCCCTTCGTGCAGGGTCAGCCGGCCCCCCCTGCGGCGGATCCCACCCGCGGTGTTGGCCACGAAACGGCCGTCCTCCACCCTCAGCTCACCACCGCCGGAGACCATGAGTCCGTACCCGCCCGATCGGCTGACATCGATCTCGCGGGCGGTGACGATCGTGTGCAGACCGGTGGCGACGATGCCGTCGGCCAGAGAGTGATCGACCCGCACCTGGGCCAGCAGCAACGGTCGCGTGGCATTGACCGAGTGCACACCGGAAACGCCGTACTCGATCGATGTGTTCTCGAACTTCGCCAGGCCCGAAGCGAGGATGCGAACGCCGAACCAGTCCCCGGGTTGAGGCACGTGTGCAGCCGAGGTGAAGATCACCGGGTCTCCGGACGTGGAACCGCTTCTCAACTCGCCCCCCACAATCAACTCGGTTCGCGACGGATCTTCGCCAGAGGCCAGCAGATCGGTGCCGGCCAGGATCACCGTACCGGGCCTGATGGTGAGCCGCCCGGTGCGGTCCACCGTCACGTCCGCCGCCAGCACGACGGTATCCTGCCACACGACTGCCTCATCGATCACCCCCGTCCAGCGACGATCCACCACATTGAAGTCGGCGAGCAGGGCGTCCCCGATCTGGCGCAGCTTGACGCTCAGCCCCGATCGCGACGCGGGATTGGATACGGGCGAAAACTCACGGTAGATGACACCGTCGAACGGATCGGTCGCGTCTCCCAGGTTGCCGGCGTGGCTGTTGCGGTAGGCCTCGCTGTGGGCCCAGAAATCGAGGTTGTCGCCACCGAGGAAGGGGGAGGGCTCCCGGCCGCCGGGAAAGGCCTGATCGGCGTAGAGCCCGTCGGCGCAGATCAGGTCAACGAGTTTATTGTCCTCGTTGTCGTTGCCACTGCGCTTGGCATTCACCTGCCAGATGAGTGCCCCCTTCTTCGGCAGGAAACGATCGTAGTAGCTGACGTCCGGCGACCTGTATTCGATCAGGTAGTAAAGGTCCTCCTGTCTGCTCGGCAGGCGGTAGATAAAGCCGTCGTCTCGGGGATCTCGCAGAGACGCCTCCTCCAGGCGGTCATCGACGGTCACCAGGCGCTCGTTGGCTTCGCCGATCCAGCCCAGCGTTTCCAGACTCCAGGCGCAGAAGGGTGTGGGGCCTCCCCGTTCGTCCCAGCCGCGATTGCCGTGTCCCATGAGTCCCCAGTAACCGATCCCTCCCGAGTCGTCCTCTCCGGCATCTTCCTCCCCGAGGAAGGAGAGATCGAAAAGATCGGGAAGACCGAGAGCATGGCCGAACTCATGGGCCATGGTGCCCACCGCCTCGGCATGTGTCGAGGCACGCTGCGTGATACCGCCGATGCCCTTGTGGTGCTCATCCTTGCGGATTCTGATCTGGCCACCATTGGCGGCGGTGTCATCGGTCCGGTAGTCGGAGCGGATGCCGAGAATCGCGACCCCTGTGGCAGGGCCTCTGATAAACCCGGTTGGCGTCGATCGGGTGTTGACGAAGATGAAGTCGACGTAGCCGTCGTCGTCCCCTGAATTCGGCACGCCGTCGGGGCCGTCGTTGTCGAACCGGGCGAAGTCCACGACAGGATCGGCAGCATCGAGAATGTCGTGGACAAACTCGCCAAAGTGGCCGAAAGCGTCGGCGCGCAACACGTCCCGGATGTAGTACGAGGCCGGTTGCCTGGCCGTGAACCATATGGGGACGACGTGGCCGACCAGGTCGAACTGTCCCTGCGACATCTGCCGGTAGTAGTGGGACAGGCTGCCGGGTTGGTCGATATCGAAGATCCGGCTCGTCCACGACGGCAGCAGATCCACTCCCGAATCCTCATCGGCAAACCGCGCGAAGAGCGTCACGGCTGTCACCTGTCCGCTGACGGTCCGGGCGGCCGACCTGGCAGCCGCGTCGGCCGGCCGCAGAGACAGAGGCTGCGTGGGCGGACCACCGGCGCAGGTGGTGAGCGACAGCGCACCCGCGGGACGGACCACAAGCAACAGCAGGAAGAACAGGAACGGGATTCGGATGGGGCACTCCCCTTGGAGTTGGGGGACGCGGGCACCGCATATGGTACAATATAGACGTCCATACCGCGTGATTGACGGCTCCCGGACCCCCCAGTAGTTTCGGCCCGAATCAACTCCCCATGTGACCGACCCCGCCTGTGGCTTCCCCTCCCGGGCAAACGGTCTGCTGGCCGCTCTCAAACGACCTTCCTCTGCCCTTGCGCCCACCCCCCCGTGGGCAGGAGCCCTTGCCATGGCCACCGCCGAATTCGTCCACCTCCACGGCCACAGCGAATACAGCCTGCTCGACGGCGGCTGCCACATAGGTCAGATGGCCGGGGCTGCCTCCGAGTACGACATGCCGGCGCTGGCGGTCACCGACCACGGCAACCTGTTCGGTGCGATCGCCCACTATCGGAACTGCGAAGAGGCCGGCATCAAGCCGATCATCGGTTGCGAGGTCTACGTCGCCATCGGCAGCCGTCACGACCGTGCCGCCGCCCGGGGTCTGCAGCACGCCTCCAACCACCTGATCCTGCTGGCCAGGGATGAGACCGGGTGGCGCAACCTGACCCGGCTCGTATCGGCGGGATACACCGAGGGCTTCTACTACAACCCGCGGATCGACAAGGACCTGTTGCGGGAACATCGCGACGGGCTCATCTGCATGTCCGCCTGTGTCTCCGGCGAGGTCGCCCACCTGATTCAGACAGACGATCTCGCTGCCGCCGAGGAGGCGGCGCGCGAGTATATGGACATCTTCGGCGAGGACTACTACCTCGAGATCCAGCGCCACGGAATCGACATCGAGGCCAAGGTCAACGACGGCCTGCTGAAGCTGCACAAGAAGCTCGATGTGCCCCTGGTGGCGACCAACGACTTCCACTTCCTGCAAGCCGACGACCATGCCGCCCACGACGCCCTGATCTGCATACAGACCGGCAAGATGCTGGCCGATCCGCCGACGCAGCGCATGTGTTACCCCACCGGACTCTACATGAAGTCACCGGCGGAGATGCAGGAACTCTTCGCTGATCTGCCCCAGGCCATCGAGAATACCGTCGCCATCGCCGAGAAATGCGACCTCAAGCTGGAGTTCGGCGAGCAGCACATGCCCGACTTCCCGATCCCGCCCAGCTTCACCTCCAGTGATGAGTACCTGCGGCACCTGTCCAGGGAGGGGCTGGAGAACCGCTACGCCGAGGTTACACCCGAGATCCAGCAGCGCCTCGACTTTGAGTTGGAACTGATCATCAAGGAAGACTACACGGGTTATTTCCTGATCGTGCGCGACATTGTGCAGTACGCCCGTGATTCAGGCGTCAGCGTCGGACCCGGCCGTGGCTCGGCTTCCGGTTGCCTGGTCGCCTATTGTCTGGGCATCACCGATACCGATCCCATCCGGCACAATCTGCTGTTCGAGCGCTTCCTGAATCCGGAACGCCTGGAGCCACCGGACATCGACATCGACTTTGCTGACACGGGGCGTGATCTCGTCGTGCGGTACATGATCGACACCTATGGCGAAGAAAACGTCTCGCAGGTGATCACCTTCGGTACCATGGGCGCCAAATCGGTCGTACGTGATGTGGGTCGTGTGCTGGGATTGCCTTTTGGCGATGTGGACCGCATCGCCAAGTACATCCCCAACGAACTCAAGATCACTCTGAGCGAAGCGATCGAACGAGTCCCCGAACTGCAGCAGATGACCGGCAAGGATGACGCCGAAGGTCTGCTGCTGAAACACGCCCTCAAGCTTGAAGGTCTGTCACGCCACGCCTCCGTTCACGCCTGCGCCGTGATCATCGCTCCGTCGAATCTGACCAACTATGTGCCGTTGTATCGGGCGCCCAAAGACGGCACGATCACGACACAGTTCGACGGCCCAACATGCTTGGATGTAGGCCTGCTGAAGATGGACATCCTCGGGCTCAAGGAGTTGTCGCTGATGGACGAGGCGGTGCGCCTGATCCGTCTGCACGAGCCCGGTTTTGACCTCGAAGCCATATCCTGGGATGACGGGCCCACCTTCAAACTGTTCAGCCGCGGGGACACGGTCGGTGTGTTCCAGTTCGAGAGCGCCGGCATGCGCGAGTATCTCAGCCAGTTGAAGCCGGACAAGATCGAAGACGTCATCGCCATGAATGCTCTCTACCGTCCGGGGCCGATGGCGCGGATTCCGACCTTTATCGCGCGCAAGCATGGCCAGGAGGAGGTCGAATACGACCACCCCGTGCTCGAGCCGATTCTGGCCGAGACGTACGGCGTCATCACCTACCAGGAGCAGGTGCTGCGTATCGCCCGTGACCTTTGCGGTTTCACACTGGGTCAGGCGGACAGCATGCGCAAGGCGATGGGCAAGAAGCTTGCCGACGTCATGGAGAAGTGCAAGAAGGACTTCATCGATGGCGCCGGGGCCAATGACGTGGACCGCCACGTTGCCCAGAAGATCTGGTCCGACATCGAGGTCTTCTCCGGGTACGGATTCAACAAGTCCCACTCGGCCTGCTATTCGGAAGTGGCGTACAGGAACGCCTACCTCAAGGCCAACTACCCGAAACAATACCTCGCCGCGAGCCTGACGAACGACCGTGACAATACGGACCGCCTGACGATCATGCTCGACGAATGCCGTCGCATGGAGATCCCGGTACTGCCACCCGACGTCAACGAGAGCGCGCTCAATTTCGTGCCCACCGACAAGGGCATCCGCTTCGGCCTGGCGGCGATCAAGAACGTCGGTGCCGGCGCCGCCCAGTCCATCGTCGACGGTCGTGTCGAGGATGGCGCGTACGAGGACCTCTACAAATTCTGCGAGCGTCTCGACCTGCGCGCCGTCAACCGCCGCGTCGTCGAAGCTCTCGTGGCCTCGGGCGCCTGCGACCATCTCGGCGGCCACCGGGCCCAGTTGCACGACGCCCTGGATGTGGCCCTGCGCAATGCTCAGGTCGTCCAGGAGGAACGAGGTCGCGGCCAGTTCAGCCTCTTCGGCGGCGATTCGTCCGCCCCCCAGCTCGAACATCAGCTTTCCCTTCCGGAGGTGGCCGAGTGGACGGAGACGGAGATGCTGGCCAGCGAGAAGGAGCTTCTCGGGTTTTACGTCTCCAGCCATCCCCTCAGCCGCTTCGAGCGCGACCTGCGCAATTTCGCCTCACCCCTTGTCGACATTCCGGAACAGGAGGACGGCGCCCCGATCCGCGTCGGCGGACTGATCAGCCGCATCTCAACCTCCGCCGACCGCAAAGGAAACCCCATTGCCTTCGTCACCCTCGAGGATCTGTCCGGCAAAGCGGATATCGTCTTCTTCTCCGATGCCTACGCCAGCAACAAACACCTTATCGTGCAGGAGGAGGTGGTCATGGTCGAAGGCCGTCTCAACGAACGCAACGGCACCATGAGCATCCTCGCCGACTCGGTGCTGCCCATGGAGCACACGCGGGAGCGGCTGACCCGGTCGGTCAACATCACGCTGCCGTCAGAGGCGGTGAACGACGATCTGCTCAACCAGTTGCTCAAGACCTGCCAGGAGTTCGCCGGACCGTGCGACCTGATCATCCGCGTTGAGAGCACCGGCGACGCCGGTCACACCGATGTCGTGCGCTCGCGCAGTATCCGTGTGAACCCCTGCGACGAACTGCTGCGGCGCGTCGACGCCCTCACCGGCGTGCGCGAGACGGAGCTGACGACGTTGCCCGCCAACGCCAGACTTCGCGCTTGAGACGTTAGCCGGCACTCACGATCTCACCGCGATCTTTATATTGATGACCCTATGAACCGATCCCGCTCCGTTGTTCTGCTTCTCTGCCTGTTGCTCGGCGCCGTGGGCTGTGACTCCAGTCGCGCCGAACCCTCGGCCGACGCCGGCTATCAGGGCGCCATCGATGGCTTCGACCTGTCCGCCTACGAGGGCCGCGTCGTGATCCTCAACTTCTGGGCCACCTGGTGTGGACCGTGCCGCGTCGAGATCCCTGACTTGGTGCGGCTGCGTCAGGATTTCTCCGAGGAGGACGTGGCCATCGTCGGCATCTCCGTCGACTCCCGCGGCCAGCCCGCGGAACTCGAGGCGCTGATCAGGAAGTTCATCGACCGCTACGAGATCAACTATCCGGTGTACCTCGATGGACAGCAGAAGTTCGCCGCCGCCTATGACCCGGACGCCGGTTACATGCGTTATGTACCGACCACGGTCATCATCGACCAGCAGGGGCTGATCCGTGACACGCACTTCGGCGTGCCACGAAATGCGGCGAGACGGGTGGATCCGTATGGTGTCCTCGGCCGCCAGGTGCAGGAGCTGCTCGACGGCGCCTGAGCCCGGGGGCATTCCAGAAAAGAAGAAGGGGACGCTCCTGTCGGAGCGTCCCCTTCTTGTCTTTGCTGCCAGCGAACGTCAGCTGCGGTAGTCGGCCAGCACTTTCTTGCCGTGGCGCTTGACCAGGACCTCCTTGAAGGTTTCGGTCGAGGTGCCCAGGCGCAGTCTCTCGACGGCAACGCTTCTCGACAGCACCATCATCGTACCACGGCGGTAGTCGGGGAAACGGCAGAAACTGGCGGGTACTTCCTCGCCGGTAACACAGCAGGTGTCCTCGACTTCGAGTTCCCGCTGCGAGCCGGGATCGAAGCCGAAGTCAGTCGACTCTTCGTCCGTGTTCTTTTCTTTGGCCATCTCCGCTAACTCCTTCGGGTGGGGATGGGATAGCCTGACGAAAGTAAGGTCTGCCGGGCTGGGCGCAACGACTGCCTAGTGCCCTCAGAACGGCAAGTCGTCGAATCGGGAGAGGATGTCAGGACCCTCCTCGGTGACGGCCACGGTGTGTTCGAACTGCGTCGATAGTGAGCCATCGGCTGTGACCGCCGTCCACTGGTCGTCCAGGACACGCACGTCGGGCGTGCCGACGTTGACCATGGGCTCCACTGTGAACACCGTGCCCGGCTCGAGTCGACGTCCCTCGCCGGCGGTCCCGAAGTGGAGCAGTTGCGGCTCTTCATGGAAGGCGCGACCGATGCCGTGGCCGCAGTAGTCACGCACGACGGAGAATCCATCTGCCTCGACCCGTTGCTGAATGCTCTGGCCCAGGTCACCCAGACGGGCGCCGGCGACGCTCGCCCGCAGGCCGATGTCCATGGCCTCCCGGGTTGCGGTCATGAGTTGCATCGCCTTGTCGCTCACGTCCCCGACAGCGAAGGTGACGTTCATGTCCCCGTGGTAGCCGTCCTTCTTCACGGCGATGTCCACCGACACGATATCGCCGGCCAGTAGCTGGCGTGGTCCGGGAATCCCGTGCACGACCTCCTCGTTGATTGAAACACAGATGCTACGCGGATACCCTCGATAGCCCTTGGCCGAGGCCACTCCCCCCTGAGTGCGGATGTAGTCGACGGCTATGTCGTCCAGAGCCGCCGTCGTCAGGCCGGGGGCGATGCCGTCCTTGATCCGGGACATCGCATCGGCGGCGATCCGGCAGCTGGCACGGATGCGCTCGATTTCAGTCTTGGATTTCAGGTGTACCATACCGGTTGGAGTATGGCGGCTGGGATTGTAGACTGTCAAGCACATGGCCACTCCTCTCGTCTCCGTCCTGATGCCTGTCTACAACGGTGCTGCCACTCTCGATGAGGCTCTCGACAGCATTGAGGCGCAGACGATGGACGACTTCGAAGTCGTCGTCGTCGACGATGGTTCTACCGACGGCACGGCGGGACTGCTGTCGCGCCGAAGCGACGCCAGGATGCGGGTCGTCAGTTCCCCACACGTCGGTCTTCTGCCGGCGCTCAACCTCGGCCTGTCGAACTGCCACGCGCCCTATGTGGCCCGCCTGGATGCCGATGATCTCTGTCTCCCAGACAGACTCGAACGACAACTGGCCGTCATGGAGCAGGATGGTGACGTGGCCGTCTGTGGCACACAGGTGGAAGCCTTCCCCCCCGCCGATGTGGCGGAAGGATTCCGCATCTACGTCGACTGGCAGAACGCCCTGGTGACCCACGATGATATCTGCCGGGAGATGTTCATCGAGAGCCCCATCGCCCACCCGTCGGCCGTGCTTCGCCGAGTTGAGCTCGAAGAACTGGGCGCCTATCAGGAACGCGGCTGGGCCGAGGACTACGACTTGTGGCTGCGCTACCACGCCGCCGGTCGCCGCTTTGCCAAGATTGCCGAGCCCCTGGTCCGCTGGCGCGAACACGGCGATCGGGCGACGCGAACCGACAGTCGCTACTCGATCGAGAACTTCCTCCGCGCCAAGGCGCACTACCTGTCGCGCGGACCGCTGGCCGCACGCGACGGTCTCATCGTCTGGGGCGCCGGTCAGACTGGGCGGCGTCTGAGCAAGCACCTGATCCGTGCCGGACAGCGGCCCCACGCCTTTGTCGATATCGCACCGAAGCGTATCGGCAGCACTCTGCGTGGCGTACCCATCATCGGCCCTGACGAGGTCACCGCGTGTTGGCAGTCGCTGCGGCGGCCCATGCTGCTGGCCGCCGTCGCCTCGCGAGGGGCACGGGCACTGATCCGGGAGTACCTGTCAGGTATCGACCTGAGCGAGGGTACTGACTTCCTCTGTGTCGCCTGACGATCGCCTTGCGCCTTGGCCGGCACGTGGGTATCTATGCACGCAGCCAGTGTCGTGTAATCATGTTGAGACCTCGTTCGCACGTCGACCGCATCGACCTGATCCAGGGAGATATCACCCGTCTGGATGTTGATGCTATCGTCAACGCAGCCAACGAATCCCTTCTCGGCGGCGGTGGCGTTGACGGTGCGATTCACCGCGCTGCCGGGCCCAGGCTGCTGTCTGAGTGCCGGCTTCTCGGGGGCTGCCCTACCGGAGAGGCTCGGATCACCGCGGGGTATCTCCTGCCCGCACGTCATGTTATCCACACGGTGGGTCCCGTCTACCGTGGCACCGAGCGCGATGCGGAGCTGCTGCGCAGCAGCTACCGAAGCAGCCTGGCCCTTGCCGCGGAGCACGGTCTGTGCCGCGTCGCCTTTCCAGCGATCAGTTGCGGTGTGTACGGATACCCCGTCGAAGCGGCGAGCCGTGTAGCACTGACGACCACGGTGGAACACCTGCGGTCCCAGTCCCTGCCCGAGGGCGTCACCTTCGTCCTGTTCTCTCCCCCTGTGTACATGATGTTCGACCAGACCTTGCGCGAACTGAAGTAGCCGCACGCGAAAGTGCTGGTACAAAACCACCCCGGTGCCGATCTAGTCGGATGTGGGTGTGATGGTGAGAGTGTGTGTGAGTGAGAAGTCCTGCGGTGCACCTTATGCAACTGGGAGCACGTCGTCATGGATTCAACCGCCTACCTGGACCTTCGCAACGGAGAGCGAGAGCCGCTCTTCTTCTTCATGCTCAACGCCTTCCTGCAGTCTCGTATTGAAACAGATCACGAGTCGGACGGCGACGAAGAAGTCAACGTCTATCTCGCCGGACTGCTGCATTCCCTCGTGGACGGCCGGTTCTATGCCGACAACGTCGATCATCTGGCGCCCTCGGCACTCGACGTCTGTGAGAAGGCTGAGCAGAGCTGCACGAACCGCGGCAAGACGGACGTGTACCGCACCAACGCCGATCACCGGCTGATGGCCTTCGGCCTTTTCGCCGGCTTCGGCGATCACGTGTCCTTCTACCGTCGAGCCACGACACCGGATGAGGCCTACATCGAGGAGGCGCGGCAGTTCTACAGCTGGGCCTCTGTGTTCTGCAGCCGTCTGCCGCCCCGCTATCGTGGTCTGTCGGTGACGCTGGAAAAACTCGCCGATGAATTCGGTACATATCACGAGGTCCTCGCCCACATGGCGACAAATCACATGGACCTGATGGAACGGTTGTCACCGGGCCAGACCTGGCACCTGGAGCAGGACGCCCATCTGGCGGCACTGCCGCAGATCGAAGCGCAGGCCCTCGACCGCATGCTCGACGCCTACAATCGCTGGCGCCTCGAGCCGAACGAAACGACCCGCAAGCAGTTCCTCGAAGCCAGTACTCCCTACTCGGAGCTGAAGCCGGACTTCATCCCCCGGAATCTGATGAACTGAGAGGAACCGAAACCTCGCGCGATGTACACGAAAGGGCCGCCCCGGATATCCGGGACGGCCCTTGCTCCTGCAGGCTGTCGAAGGTTCTACAGGCCCAGAATCTCGCGGGTCATCTTCTGCAGGTTTCGATAGTCCGTCAGCTCGTAGCGGTTGCCGTCGGCGTCCTCCACCAGAGCTCGGTTCCTCGACAGCACTCGAATACTTGAGCGAATGCCGCGGATCTCGATCTGTCGCGCCCCACTCGTCGTCTCCACGTCGGCGTGGACGACGCCGAACTCCTCGCCGATGTGGGTCACGGCGAGGATCTTCGGCAGGAAATAGGTCAGCGCCAGCTGTTCGTCGAGGGCCGCCCGGCTGTCGCTGTCGAGGCCGCCGGGATCTTCCAGGATGCCAAGCTCATCGCCATCGGTATCGAAGAAACCCAGGTATCGATCTGCCGCTTCCAGGGGAAAGGCACGGCGCACAGTGACATCTTCGTAGTCTTCGGCGCCGATGCGCACTGCCAGCAACCCGCGCTCTGTGCGCCGGATCTGCATCTGCGCTGCCACAAGGAGCGCGGCGCCGGTGTCGAGGCCCGGCTCGGTCCGGAGTCCCCCGTCACCGCCACTCACAGAGCTCTCACTTTGGCCAGTTCCGTCTGCATGTCGACGAGGTTGCGGTAGACACCTTCCTCCTGCTCAAGCAGCGCGGCATGTGAGCCCTCCTCGACGATCCGACCCTTGTCCAGGACGAACAATCGATCCGCGTTCTTCAACGTCGACAGACGATGAGCGATGGCGAAGGTCGTGCGGTTGGCCGTCAATCGCTCCAGTGCCTCCTGGATCTCGAATTCGGTCTGCGTGTCCACCGAGCTTGTGGCTTCGTCGAGGATGAGGACCCGGGGATTGCCGATGAGCGCTCTGGCGATGGAGATCCGCTGCCGTTCGCCGCCGGAGAGACGACCGCCGCGCTCGCCTACCTCACTGTCGTAGCCGTCGGGAATCTTCATGATGAACTTGTGGGCATTGGCGGCCCGCGCCGCAGCGATGATCTCGGAACGGGATGCCTCAGGGCGGCCGTAGGCGATGTTCTGTGCGATGGAGCCCTGGAACAGCAGGGGCTCCTGCAGGACGACCCCGATCTGGGCCCGCAGCTTCTTCTGCTGCAGGTCGGTGATCGACACACCATCGATGAGGATCTCCCCGTCCGTCGCGTCGTAGAAGCGGGAGATGAGATTCACCAGCGTCGACTTGCCGGCACCGGAGTGTCCGACGAGGCCGATCATCTCTCCCGGTTCGACGGTGCATGACACTCGGTCCAGGATGCGGGCAAAACCGTCGTAGGTGAAGGAGACATTACGGAACTCGACGCGCCCCTCGATCACGCCCGGGTCCTTCGCGTCGGGCCGGTCCATCACCTCGGGTTCGGTATCGAGGATCTCGAAAACCCGCTCGGCTGTGGTGGCCGCCGACTCGAGTTCGTCCGATAGTCGGCTCAGTTCACGCACTGGGCTGAGAAACATGACCATGTAGGAGATGAAGGCCTGCAGCTCGCCCAGGGTCAGCGTGTTCTCCAGAACACGATTGCCACCGAACCACCAGAGGATGACCGAGCCCATGGAGGTGATGAAGGCGATGCCGGGCAGGAAGTAGGACTTCATCTTCACCGACACCATACGCGACTCACGCAACTCCGTATTGCGCTTGTCGAAGGTGCCGATCTCGCGGCCCTCCTGGGCGAAGGCCTTGACGACTTTCACCCCGGGGATCGTATCCGCCAGCTGCGAGTTCAGTGCCGAAATGCGCCGCCAGATCGTGTGGAACACCCAGTGGATCCGTTTGCGGTAGAACAAGGTGACGGCAAGCATGATCGGCGTGGGGATCAGCGCCAGCAGGGCCAGCTCCCAGTTCATCCAGAACAACGCCCCGCCGATGCCGAGCAGTGTCAGGATGGCGATGACCATGTCCTGAAAGCCAGTGGTGATGAAACCGCGCATGCGCTCCGTATCGCTCGTCACGCGGGTCATGATGCGGCCAGTGGAATGCTGGCTGTAGAACGACAGGGACAACAGCTGCAGATAGTTGAAGATCTCGGTTTGCAGGTCGTACGTGATGCGTTGACCCAGCCACCCGAGCGTGTAGGAACGCACGCCGTTGATCAGCATGCGACTGAAGTGGATGGAAAGCAGCCCCATGACGATCCACAACAGGTCATCGACGTACCCCGCCTCCGGTATCATCGGCCCCAGATCTAAGTCCTGCCGGCGGACACCCTCGGCGTCGGTGCCCATGTAGTCGGAGATAACGGGCGTGATCACATCGTCGATGAGCCGTCGGTTCAGCTGCGGCGGCAGCATGCCGATGGCCGTCATCGTCAGGGTCAGAACAAACCCGAAGATGGCCACCTTCTTGTACGGCTTGACGTAGGAGAACAGTCGCCAGAAGGTTTCGCGTTTCTTGATGCAGGCGGGGCAGACCTTCGAACCGGCCCGCAAGGCGCGGCCGCAGGTCTCGCAGTGTTCGACGCGCCGGTGCGGGATGGCGCCATCGTCGTCGTCCTCACCCACCCGGACCGTGGGACTGGCCATGGCTGCTTCCACGACCTGCGGGATGGACGAGAACTTGAAGTAGTTGCCCTGGGAGAAACGGACGAGCTCGTGCATGCCGTCGGGCATGTCGATGACGAGTGAACCGTTGCCGACGTAGCTGCGCGTCTGGATGCGCTTCACCTCGGCCAGCGGAAAGGTATCGACTCGCGGCGCGCCACCATTGGCGTGCAATACGAGGATGCGCTCGTCCGTCAGAACGAGCCAGTTCTCACCGTAGCGCCCGTCGCGATCCAGATCGGCGACCAGCAAAGCGAGGAGCAACTCGCCCGGGTGCAGCTCCCGACGCAGGTGCGGCTCTAGTTCTTCCGAGATGGGTTCGAGGAGGTCCGTGGCGGCTATCTCCTCGGAGGGCGGGAAAGGACGTTCAACCAGCTGCGGCGCAGGTCCGCGGGAACCATCATAAAGGACTGAATCTCTTGGTGTTGGGGCCGTTCAAGATCTGTCAACAGCCCGTCAAATCACGTAACCTAAGCTAATGCACGAGGTTACGCGTGGCAACAGAGCCTCTCAAAGGTTGTCACGGGGGATTCATCCGGCGTAGATTCCGGCCATGCCCACAACCTATACGCCCCAGCAGATACGCCAACGCCTCGATCGCCTGCCGCGCCTGCGGCTGGCCGCCTTGCCCACCCCACTTGACGAACTGCCGCGTCTTTCGACGGCTGTCGGTGGTCCCCGTATCTGGATGAAACGGGAAGATCTGACGGGCCTGGCCTTCGGCGGCAATAAGATTCGCGAGTTCGAGTACTCCATAGCGCCGGCGGTAGCCGCCGGATGTGACGTGCTTGTTCATGGCGCCGCGGCCCAGTCCAATCAGTCGCGGCAGACGGCGGCCGTCGCAGCTCGACTTGGCATGAAGTCCGTGCAGGTGGGCCGCGCCGACGCCCACGCACAGCCCCAGGGCAACCTGCTGCTGTCCCATCTGTTCGGTGCCGAAGTCCTGTTGCCACCCATCGACGAGCAGGGAGCAACGTTGCAGGCCACGATGGAACGTCTGCGCGCCGCGGGGCACAAACCGTACAACACGAGCTCTGACGGTGCCGTCTACCGTGGCATCGCCTACGTCGACGGCTTCCTCGAGCTGTGGTCGCAGCTGCGGGAGCGCGGCGTGAAACCCGACGTCATCTACCTCTGCTCCGGGGCACACACACACACGGGCATTGTCGTGGCAGCCAGAGCCCTCGGTCTTCCCCTGCGCGTCGTCGGTATCAGCCCCAGTCCCCGGGACGACGACGACGCGGCGCAGCACATGGCGCAGCTGGCTGCCGAGCACTGCCGGATCCTCGACCTCGACCTCGACATCACGCCGGACGATCTGGAGAGCACCGCCGAGTTCGTCGGCCCCGGCTACGGCGTCGTCACCGACGGCAGCCGCGAGGCGCTGCAACTGGCCGCACGCAGCGAAGGACTCGTGCTCGATCCCTGTTACACGGGCAAAGCCATGGCGGGTCTCATCGCCCATGTGCGCGCCGGCTGGTGGACGGCACAGCAGACGGTCGTCTTCGTACATACGGGTGGCACGCCGGCGCTGTTCGCCTACGCCGATGAGCTGGGGCTGGATTTCGAGACTACGGACGGCACGTGAACCTGCCGACGCCGCAGCCTGAGCGCCTGGCCCGGCGTAGCGATCTGGTGCGCCGCCTGGCCGGGCTGGTTGACACAGGCGGCCTCATTCATCGTGCCGAAGACCTCGTCGTCTATGAGTGTGACGGCGTTTCGGCCTATCGGCAGACCCCTCTCGCCGTCGCCCTGCCGACATCCACCCAACAGATCATCGAGGTGGTGCAGGCCTGCGGTGAACTCGACATCCCCATCGTTCCCTGGGGAGCCGGCACGGGGCTATCCGGCGGCGCCCTGCCTCTCGGCGACGGCATCGTCCTCAGCCTGGCGCGCATGAACCGGGTTCTGCGCGTCGATATCGAGGATCGCGCCGTCACCGTCGAGCCGGGCGTGACGAACCTCGCCGTATCTCACGCGGTGGCCGCACACGGCTGCTACTACGCCCCCGACCCCTCGAGCCAGATCGCCTGCACTATCGGCGGCAACATCGCCGAGAACGCCGGTGGCGTGCACTGCCTGAAGTACGGCACGACGACGAACAACCTGCTCGGGGTACAGCTCGTATTGCCTGACGGCGACATCGTCGACATCGGCTCCGCCGCCATGGAGCGCTCCGGCTACGATCTGCTGGCCCTGTATGCCGGCTCGGAAGGCTTGCTCGGTATCGTCACCGAGGCGACACTGCGAATCCTGCCGAAGCCCCAGTCGGCGCGGGCGCTGATGGCCGCATTTGATACGGTGGCAGCCGCCGGCGCGGCCGTGGCCGACATCATCGGCGCCGGCATCGTGCCGGCCGGCATGGAGATCATGGATCGACTCTCCATCGAAGCGGTGGAGGAATTCCTCGGCTGCGGCTATCCCGTCGGCGTCGAAGCCCTGCTGCTGGTCGAGGTGGACGGTCCCGCTGCCGAGGTCGATGCCCAGATCACCGCCGTGGAAGCGCTGGTATCGACGGCCGGATCGCCACAGATCCGCCATGCCGATACGCCCGAGGAGCGCCAGCGTCTGTGGGCGGGACGCAAGGCCGCCTTCCCTGCCATGGGTCGGATCAGCCCCGACTACTATTGCATGGACGGCACGATCCCACGGGGCCGCCTGCCCGATGTGCTGGACCGTATCGCGACCCTGTCCGCGGCCTGCGGCCTGCGGGTGGCCAATGTGTTTCATGCCGGCGATGGCAACCTGCATCCGCTGGTGCTCTACGACAGCAACGTGGATGGCGAACTCGAGCAGGCCGAAGAACTCGGTAGCGAGATCCTCAAGGTCTGCGTCGAGGTCGGGGGCGTACTCTCCGGCGAACACGGCATCGGCATGGAGAAGCGCGACCTCATGCCCTGCCAGCTCTCCGATGACGATCTAGACTTGCAGGGGGAACTGAAACGCGCCTTTGATCCGACCGGGTTGCTGAATCCGGGCAAGGTCTATCCTGTGCTGCGCACCTGCTCCGAAGGGCGAATGCACGGACACGCCGGGCACCAGCCGATGGCCGACCTGGAGCGGCCTTAGTTGCCCGGAAACGTCCTCCGTCCAGCCGACGCCGGTCAGGTCGCCGAGCTGGTTCGCGACGCCGCTGCCAACGATTCGAGCCTGGCCCTGCGTGCCGGTCGCACCAAGGACCGCCTCGGGCGTGCCACGTCGGCGGTCCACCCCGTCGACCTGTCCGCCCTGAGCGGCGTCGTCACCTACGAACCCGAGGAGCTCATCCTCATCGCGCGTCCGGCGACCCCGCTGGCCGAGGCGGAGGCGCTGCTGGCCGAGCATGGACAGCACCTGGCCTTCGAGCCGCCGTACTGGGGGACCGGCGCGACGCTTGGTGGCACACTCGGGGTGGCAGCTTCTGGCCCCCGGCGGTTTGTCGCCGGTGCGGCTCGCGACTTCGTCCTGGGAATGGAGTTCGTCGACGGTCAGGGGCGGGTGATCCACGCCGGCGGCCGCGTGGTCAAGAATGTGACCGGCTATGACCTGTGGCGATCCCTGGTGGGAGCCTATGGGACACTCGGCATCATGACCGAGGTGTGTCTGAAGCTGTGGCCGCAACCTGCGAGCCAGCGGACACTGGCCGTTGCCGGCCTGCAGCGGCAGGCCGCCCTGGCTCTCATGTTGGACTGGTCTCGACGCCCTGAGTCTATCACCGGCATCGCGTGCACCTCGGAAGACGACACGGTATGGATCCGTATAGAAGGATCTGAAGCTGCGACACTGCCACAGACCGAAACCCTCTGGCGGGAAGCCGGCGCGGGAGACATCCTGTCACAGACCGCATCGAGAAACCGATGGGAATCGCTGCGCGAGGGTGGCGATCTGACGGCCGCAGCGGGCGAGGTCTGTTTCCGCATCGTCGTGCCTCCCTCCCGGGCCGACGACGCCCTGACACAACTGACCGAACGAGGCCTGTCGCGCTGGTGTCTCGACTGGGCGGGGGGTCTGCTCTGGGCCGTGATGCCCGAAGACTGCCCGGCGCACGCCGTGCACGCCATCGCCGACGGCGTAGCTGGAATGGCGTCTCGTCTGGGCTCCGAGCCGCAGGATGCCAATCGGGAAGCCTTCACGCCGTTGTCAGCCGGCGTGGGACGGCTGAACGAGAGCTTGCGGCGAACGCTGGACCCGCACGCTCTGTTCAATCCCGGTCGTGCGGCCTCTCCTCGCGCAGGCCGACCTTGAGCGTACCCAGAGACACTGCCCCCACAGCGGTCGATGGCGGTCGGGATTCTGAGAAGCGGACCAACCCGAAGCGGGACGGCACGTGGTACTGGGGCTTCTCTGTCTGCGTGTCCGACCAGACGCTGAACTGGGGATTCGTCTTCCCGCCGATCCGGTAGAGATTCAAGCGCCACTCATCGCCAGCTGCCGGCGGCAACCGGGGTGCGTACTCCTCGAAGCTCGCAAAGGGAATCGCAATCTCCGTCGTCCACCGATCATCGGTGTCGCTGTCGTCGTTGAGCGTGCCCTCGATGGTGATGGCCACTTCCACGCCCGGCGCATTCCAGCTGCTGCTCCGGCCATCGCGCGGTGATCGATCGAGGATTGTGCCGAGGGCGTTGAACTCGAAGTTGAAGTAGTCATCGACGTTTGCTGTGTCAGGGGCGACGAAGACCTCGACGGCATCGTCACGAGACACGGCGGCGTCGCGATTCCGCAGCGTCGCCGAGATGTGTTGATCCGACGCCACGAAGGAGACGTAGAGAAAGCGGTCATCCCAGAGGAGCCGCGCCTCGGTCGGCTCCTGCTCGCCACTCTCATGCCACGGGAAGATGAACGGCCGTACCGGGCGGGCATCCCGCCAACTTGCCTCGTCCAGGACACCATCGATGGTGTTCTGCGTGTCCGCCCGATGCACCGTGTAAGATGGCAGGTCGGACTGTGCCTTCACCTGCACTGCAAGACACACAAGGCAGACGCAGATCCGCATCGTCCATCTCTCGATCTTCCGAAGCATACACTCTGACCTGGCAGTTGAGGCCAACGAAGCTGGCACAGAACAGATGGACAGTGGACCGCAAGCTCTGCTCAAGGCCACATCTCGATTCATGGCAAGTCCTTTGATACCTCTGCGTTCGACATCGCGCATGATGGCAGCGCCGCGTGACTGAAGGCGCAGTGGTGACTTCTGGACATCTGGTCCTGTCGATCCTCACTGTTCTGTTCGCTAGGTCCGTCGCTCCACGATCGCCAACAGTTTGCGGAGTCCGCGAGACAGCAGCAACCGTCCCATGTCACGCAGACGCGGTGAGGCAACCATGGAAGCGGCCAGACACCCGACGCCCAGCAACACATGATGGTGAAGCACATGCCAGACGCCCAGCGTCACATACGCTGCCCCGACGACCTGCCAGAGCCGCTGCTGAGGCAGCCAGGGCGAGGGGACCTGGCGTCGGAAGTCCGGCCGGAGCCTTGAATTCGGGGCAACCACTGTCGTCAAGTTAATTGAGGTGCTGAATCGTCTCATCGGTGCGCGCCCATTCAGCCAGCACCGTACGTCCTTCTCCCTCGAGAAAGCCTCTCTCCAGCGTGACATAGCGCGCCTCGATGCGTCCCTGGTCCGCCACCGGATGACGGAACTGACGCGGCTGCAGCAGGATTGCAGTCATGTACACCTCTCCCAACGCATGTCCGGCGAGGGCCACGTGGGCAAACGTGTAGTGGTGCGGCCGGGGGCGCTGCCTGTTTCGCAGTTGTTCGATGATGTGACTGTCCTGTTCCATTCGGGCCCCCATTGTCTTCATATTACATCCCCTGTGTGGGGCACGCCTACCGTGAGTCCGAGTGCATCGGCGAGAGAAGAGTTTAATGTCACATGATATTTCTCTATATCATATGATATTTTATATCATACTTCGTAATACTATTAAATGTCAAGACAGAATCCGATGAGAGACCGAGCCATTGCTCTCGTCGTACAGCTCCCGCGAGCAAAGCCTCCGATGTTTTTCCAGGACGCCAGCTGATCAGAAGATGTGCCCCGGCCGATAGTCGGGCGGCGGCGTGTTCCTGCCGCTCAGCCACTGCGACCGGGCGTGCCGGGCGTAGACGTAGCGGTAGTCGTAGGTCTCCTCGGGCATCGACACGTTGCCCGCGCTCGGGTATCGGGCGATGGCCTCCTCGACGATGTCGATCCCGAGGCCGGGGGTGTCTGGCACGACGATGTGGCTGTTCTCGATCACGGGATGCCCCGTCATCACCTCGTAGCGCTGGGGGACGTCGTCGGCCAGGTGCTCGAGAATGAGAAAGTTGGGCAACGTCGCCATCAGATGAACTGCAGCCATCTCCGCCACGGGGCCCAGTGAGCCATCGTGGGGAGCCATGGTGATGTAGTGGGCCTCGGCCATGGCGGCCATCTTCTTCATCTGCAGCAGCCCACCGGCCCGGCCGGTGTCGGGCTGGATCACGTCGACGATCTCCCGCTCGATCAGCTCGCGGGTCCCCCATATCGTGGCGTGCCTCTCTCCGGCGGCGATAGGCAGGTCAACGGCATCGGATACACGAGCGATGGCTTCGATATTCTCCGGGGCGACGGGATCCTCATAAAACAGCAGATCGAACTCTTCCAGCGCCTGCCCCAGGGCGATGGCGTCGCGCGTCGTCAGCCACGGGGGTCCGTGTACATCCACCATGAGGTCCACTTCGGGGCCCACCTCATCGCGGAGGGCGGCCACTGTTTCGACGCAGTTGGTGATGCCCCCCGTCTTGATCGCCGTGTAGCCCTCGTCGACCAGTTCCCGCGCCCGCTCCGCGGTGTGGGCATGGGCGTAGATGCGCACCTGGTCGCGCATCTTGCCTCCCAGCAGGCTCCAGACCGGCACCCCGAGGGCCTTGCCTTTGATATCCCACAGGGCCATCTCGATCCCCGTCAGGGCGCCACCACCGACGATGCCCGTCATGCCGTGGCCCATCATGGCCGACAGCATCTTCTGCCACAGGCGCTCGATGTGCTGGGGATCCTCGCCGATCAGCAACGGTGTCAGGTCCTTGATCGCCGTCTCCACCACCCGTGGCCAGCCGCTGGCCTCACCGATCCCGGTGAGGCCGTCGTCGGTGTGCACCTTGACGAACAGCCAGTTGCGGGCCGCCCAGCCGCCCTGCCCGGGGGGTGCCGCGTGCAACAGAAACGTTTCGATGCGCTCGATCTTCACCTTCGATCTCTCCTTGTGGGGCCATTTCGTTGCGATGCATCTAGTTGACCCTCTATTGGTTGAGCCTTAATTTCTGTCTTTTCCTGAACTTACGCGGTTTCGCTCAGCGAGCCGATCCCCACCACCTGCGACGTTCCGTCCTCATGAGCTCCTCCGGGTCCCTCGGCCAACTCCTCGGCCCCATTCAGAAGGAGATTGACCTTTTCGAACAACGCCTGGACGAGATGCTCCAGGCCGACGTCGAGATGGTCCACGATGTGGTCCGCTACATGGCTACACTCAAGGGCAAGCGGCTGCGTCCGGCACTGACGGTACTCTGCGCCCGTGCCACGGAGCACTGGGACGATCGTGTGATCGATGCCGGCGTCGGCGTCGAGATGATCCATGCTGCCACCTGTATCCACGATGATGTCGTCGATCAGGCGGACACACGGCGGGGCAAGGACTCGGTCAACAGCAAATGGAATGACCATGTCGCCGTGCTCATGGGCGACTTTCTGCTGGCCAAGGCGCTGTGCCTGTTGGTGGATCTGGGCAACCTGGAAGCGCTCGGGGCGGTGTCGCGAGCCACTGAGCGGCTCAGCCAGGGCGAGATCTTCGAGTTTCAGATCGGACTGCAGGCTGACACCCGCGAAGAGTCGTACTTCGCCATGGTGGGCGACAAGACGGCCTCGCTGATCTCTGCCTCGTGTCGTATTGGCCCATTGATGGCCGACGCACCGCGGGAGATGGTGGAGGCTCTGACCAAGTATGGCGAATCCCTGGGCCTGGCTTTCCAGATCGCCGACGACATTCTCGACTTCACAGGAGATGCGTCGACCCTGGGCAAGCCGGTGGGACATGATCTGCGCGAACGCAAGATCACCCTGCCGTTGATCAAGGCTCTGGATAAGGCGCCCGAAGACGAGCGCAGCGGCATCGTCAGCATTCTGACGTCACCGACTCCGAGCGAGGGAGACTGGGCCCGAGTCGTCGACTTCGTCACGCAGTACGACGGTGTCGGCGCCGCGCAACAGACTGCACGGGAATATGCGGCGCAGGCGCAGTCCTGCCTGCAGATACTGCCGACATCGGTGTCTCGCTCGATCCTCGAGACAGCGGTGCGGTTGGTCGTCGAGCGCGACAGCTGAAGCTTCGCCTCCTGGTTGGGGTGGCAGGTCTGGGGCTGGTGCTCCTGCTGCTGCCCAAGGCGGAGCCAGCCAGGCCACAGGAGATATTCCATGTGGCCATGGGCACGATCGTCCGCGTCGCTTTGTTCGTGAGCGAAGCGGAGGGCCCGGCGTTGTTCGCCCTCGCCCGCGACGAGATCGATCGGCTGGCGGGCAAGTTGACGCACTACGGTTCGGTTGGTGAAGTAGCGCGGGTCAACCGTGATGCCCACTCCGGCTGGGTCGAGATGTCCGAGGAATTGTCCGAGGTCCTGGGTCTGTCGCTGGACCTTGCCCGGCGTACCGGGGGTGCCTTCGATCCATCTCTCGGAGCCCTGACGCAGCTGTGGGGGTTCCCTGACGCGGTGCAGCCGCCGACGCGGGGTGCGATCGATTCGGCCCTGAGTCGGAGTGGCTATGTGCACGTGCGCCTCGAAGGTGGCCGTGTGCGTTTTGCCCGCGGCGGTGTACGGCTCGACCTGGGTGCCGGTGCCAAGGGTTTTGTCGTCGATCGGACTGTGGCCCGCTTGCAGGCAGCCGGTGCAACGGCAGGTGTTGTGGAAGCCGGCGGCGATCTGCGCTACTGGGGTACCAAGCCCGACGGTCGGGACTGGCACTTCGGTGTGCAACACCCGCGCGAGCCGGAACTCGTCGTCGCCGTCGGTGACGTCGGCCTGGCGGCGTTGGCCACGTCAGGGGATTACGAACAGACCTTCGAGTCGGATGGGCAGCGTTATCATCACCTGCTCGACCCGGAAACGGGGATGCCGGCACGCCGGACTGTGAGCGCCACCGTCTGGGCACCCAGTGCGCTGGCGGCAGATGGGCTGGCTACGGCGGCTTTCGTCGCCGGCCCCCGGCAGGCTCTGCAATGGGCCGCGTCCGACGACAGTATGGAAGTGCTGATCTACTACGAGTCCGATGGTGTGCTCAAGCGCGCACTGTCGGAAGGACTGACGGGGCGCATTGATGCGGCCCGTGACTCACCCGCTCACACTCCGTGAGCCCACAGGCAAAAGCGAAGCGATGACACAGAACTGGAAGAACCTGCTGATCCTGGCCCTCGTGGTCGCCGCCGTGTTCCATCTCTATCCCACCGTCCAGTTCTACCAGATGGATGGCGACGCACGGCAGAGCATGGAGCAAGATCGGCCTGCGACCTACTACGACCTGCAGAAGCGCGCCATCAATCTCGGTCTCGACCTGCAGGGCGGCATCCACCTGGTCATGGAAGTGCAGATCGCTGACCTGGAAGCGGAGGAAGCGCGGGATGCCGTCGATCGGGCGCAGGAGGTCATCCGCAACCGTGTCGACCAGTTCGGCGTCGCCGAGCCCACGATCCAGCGCCAGGGTGAGAACCGCATCATCGTCGAGCTCCCCGGACTGCAGGATGTGGAGCGGGCCAAGAACCTGATCGGCCAGACAGCTCTGCTCGAGTTCCAGTTGCTCGAGCCGGACGAGGACCGTGATCGTCTGCTGCAGCGCATCGACGCCGTGCTGGCTGCAAGTGATGGCGGGGACGAGACCTCCGAGTCCGTCGACGAGGGCGAGGCCCCGACCGGGGCCGACACGACAGCGCTGGCAGAGCCGGCCACACCGAGCCTCTTCGGTGAGGACAGCGACGCTGGTGCTGACCTCTTCGAAGACGGTGCCGACGAGGCCACGCCTGCCGCCGGACTGCTGACCCGGCTGGTCCGCATCGGCACGGGTGTCGGTGTATTGCAGCGCGACCTGGCCGGCGTCAAGGCCATGCTCGCCGACCCGCGGGCCCAGAGCCTGGTCCCGTCGGATGTGGAGTTTCTTTTCACCAGCAAGGCCGAAGGGCCCGAAGGCTCGCGCTACTACCTGCTCTATCTGGTCCGCATCCGGCCGGAGATGACCGGAGGCATGATCGCCGACGCCCAGGTCACCATCGGTCAGAGCGTCGAGTACATGGGACAGCCCATCGTCGACCTGTGGACGACGGACGATGGCGTGCGACGCTTCCGCACGGTCACCGGCGCCCATATAGGTGAACGGCTGGCCATCGTCCTCGACGGCGCCGTCTACTCGGCGCCGACGATCCAGTCCAAGATCATGAACGGCCGCTCGATCATCACCGGCTCCGGCACCCAGGAGGAGGCCAAGGATCTGGCCATCGTTCTGCGGGCCGGCGCCTTGCCCGCCAAGGTCGAGATCATCGAGGACCGCACCGTCGGCCCCTCGCTGGGTCACGATTCAATCGAACAGGGACGCGTGGCGGGAATCATCAGCATGGTCATCGTCGCCGTGTTCATGATCCTCTACTACCGTTTCGCCGGCATCGTGGCCGATGTGGCGCTGGCCATGAACGTGCTGTTCGTCATGGCCGTACTCGCCGGTTTCCACGCGACCCTGACCCTTCCCGGTATCGCCGGTATCATCCTCACCATCGGTATGGCCGTCGATGCCAACGTGCTCATCTTCGAACGGATACGGGAGGAGTTGCGGGCGGGCAAGACCGTGCGTGCTGCCATCGACGCCGGCTACGGCAACGCCCTGTCGGCCATCATCGACGCCAACATCACGACCTTTATCGTCGGTATCGTACTCTACGAGTTCGGCACGGGGCCGATCCGCGGTTTCGCTCTGACGCTGTGCGTCGGTATCGTCTCCAGTCTCTTCACCGCCCTGGTGGTGACGCGATCGATCTTCAGCCTGTGGACGTCGCGCTCCGGCACGACAAGCCTGAGCATCGGTCCGGTGGCCTTCCTGGCCAACGCCAAGGTCGCTTTCCTGTCGTTGCGCAAGATCGCCTTCGGCGCCTCGGGCGTGGTGCTGGCCGCCGGCATCATCTCCATTTTCGCCCACAACGGGCTGACACCGGGTATCGACTTTGCGGGCGGCACGCTGCTCGAGTTGCACTTCGATCCGCCGGTGCAGGTGCAGACGCTGCGTGACGAGCTCAAGCGCGTCGATGTGGGCGGGCAGACCGTCGATCTGAGCAGTTCGGAGATCAAGCAGTTCGGTCCGCCCACCGATATCCTCATCCGGGTCACCGAGGAGGCCGCCGGCACCGACATCGCCGACGGCATCAAGGCGACGCTGTCCACTGCCCTGGCGGGCAACATCGATACTGGTGACTGGGTTCGCCGTCAGGAAAAGGTGGGGCCGAGGATCGGCGAAGAGCTGACCGGCGCCGCAGTGCGCGCCGTGCTGCTGTCATTGGCCCTGATCCTGGTCTACATGGCCTGGCGCTTCAAGCAGTTCCTCTACGGCATCGCCGCCGTCGTCGCCCTGTTCCACGACGTCATTCTCACCCTGGGTCTCATCTCCATTCTCGACATGGAGATCACCCTCGCCGTCGTCGCCGGCCTGCTCGCCATCGTCGGTTATTCACTGAACGACACGATCGTCGTCTTCGATCGTATCCGTGAGAATCTGCTCGGTCGGCGCAAGAAGGTCTTCTCCGAGATCCTTGACGGCAGCATCAACGAGTGTCTCAGCCGCACCTTCATCACGTCGCTGACGACCCTGATGGCGGTGATCGCCATGATGGTCTGGGGGGGCGAAGTGATCCGTGACTTCACCGTCACCCTGCTCATCGGCATCCTCGTCGGTACGTATTCCTCCATGTTCGTCGCCAGCCCCGTCCTCTTCTATGGACAGCAGCGCGTCGAGAAGGCCGACTCGAACAGCTAGTTGATCAGGCGGCGCCCTCCTTTGCGGAGGGCGCCCCGAGGTTCTTTCGCCCATGCGCAGTCTTGGCGTATGCGTCATCCTGCTGGCCCTGGCCGCCGTCGCGCCGCCAGCGGACCAACGAGGGCCATTCGAGCCACTGTGGGCCCTTGGTGCCCTGGTGCTGCTGGCTGTGACCTTCCAGAACGTCCTGCGCCGTTTCCACCTGCCGGCGGTGGCCGGCTGGATCCTTGCCGGTCTCGTTCTCGGCCCGTCTCTCTTCCGAGTTGTCGATCCTCTCCGTGTGCCGCTGCTGGGGCTTTCGTTCGCCTTAGCCGGAGTACTGGCCGGACTGCTGGTCGGACTCGGTGTCAGCTGGCCCAGGGCCCGCCGCGGCTGGCGCGTAACACTCGTGCTTGCCGCCTCGACGGTGATCACCTTCGCCGTCGTCGCCGGCGGCATCACCGTCACCACCGGCCTCTCGACAACCCCGGTCCTGCTCGTGGCTGCCTTCGCCTCCATGTGGGGGCCGCTGATGGCCGACTTCTGGCGCAACCGTGAAGTCCAGGTCGTCAGCCTCTTCGGTGCCTGCGTCTCCTTTGTTCTGATCAGTGCCGTCATCGGAGCCCTGGATCTTCCGGGTGGCCTCCATTGGGTGGTACGGTTGTGGCTGGCCATCCTCGGCGGGGCGGCGGCCGGAGAGGCCATCTGGCGACTTCGACTGCTCGAGAGCAGGGCGTCAGCCCTGCTGAGTCTCGCGGCTCTGACGCTGATGGCCACCTTCGCCGCCAGCCTCCATGACCTGCCGACGTTGCCTGTCGGGCTCGGAGCGGGTCTGATCCTGGCCGCCCGGCAAGGCTCCGGGCGACAGCTCGAGCATCTGCTGGCACCGGCACGACCCACGGCGATCCTGTTGTTTGCCGCCCTGCTGGCCGCCTCGGCGGACATTGGCGGGGTCTTGTGGCCCGTGCCGCAAGGCCTGATCGAAATCGTCGGAGTACAGGCAATCACTCTCGTGCTGATCCGTGGTGTTGCCCCGGCACTGTGGTATCCCCTGCCCTCGGACGCCGAATTCTCGCGCCGTTCAGGCTGGCTGCTGCTGCCGCGCGGCCTCATCGCCGGACAGCTCGTCCTCGGCGCTGGAGCCGCCCTGCCCGCCCTGTTGTCTTCCGGCGACAGTTCGCTGTTGCGGGCTGTAGTGGTGGCCGACGTGCTCGTGTACTCGCTCTTTCTCGGGGCTCTGGCCGCCTTTGTCCCGCCGCCACCGCCGGCGCCGCCGGCCATCACCGAAAAGGATGTCGAACTCGCCTGAGAACGGCCCGGATTGCAGGCATCCGTCTTGTGTCTGATCAGACCGAGGGGTATCTTTTTGGGCTGCCATGGACGCGATTGCCCGCAACTGGAAGGCCCTCAACGAACGCGTCGCAGACGCCGCCGAACGGGCGGGGCGCTCGGCTTCTGAGATCACGATCGTGGCGGTGACGAAGACGCGCACCGCCGACGAGGTCTCGGCGGCACTGGCCGCCGGCGTGACCGATGTCGGTGAAAACCGCGTGCAGGAGGCGGCCTCGAAGCGTGAACAGGTGACCGGGGTCGCCCGCTGGCATATGGTCGGTCAGTTGCAGCGCAACAAGGCGGGCCAGGCGGTCGACATCTTCGATGTGGTACATTCGGTGGACGGCAGTCGTCTCGCCGACGCTCTGGCACGGCGCGCCGCCGAGGCCGAGCGTGAAATCGAAGTGCTGCTGCAGGTCAACACGTCAGGCGCAGCGCAGCAGGCGGGGGTCGAGATGGCGGCGTTCCCGGCTCTGCTCGAACACGTGGCCGGTCTTGACCATCTGCGTCTTCGTGGCCTGATGACGATCGCGGCGCACAGCGACGACGTCGAAGTCATACGCTCCTGCTTCGCCCGGCTTGGCGATCTGGCGCAGAAACACCGCCAGACAGACTCCGTTCGCCTCGACGTACTGTCGATGGGCATGAGCGGGGACTTCGAGATCGCCATCGAGATGGGCGCCACCATGATCCGTGTGGGTACCGTGCTGTTCGGAGAACGATCTTCCCGTGGGTGACCAGATGAACGACCTGACCAGCGCCGGTGACAGTCCCCTCTTCGATGGTACCAGCTTCCTCAACGGCATCCTCGGCCTCGTCGACAGCCTGCTGGCCTTCTATCTCATCGTGATCCTTGCCCGGGTCATCATCTCCTGGGTCAATCCCGATCCCTACAGCCGCATCGTGCAGATCCTCTGCGGTCTCACCGACCCGGCGCTGAATGCCGTGCGCCGCCGGCTTCCTGCCTTCTTCTGGAGCGCCGGCCTCGACTTCACGCCACTCGTGCTGGTTCTCCTGTTGCAGGTGGCCCGGCTATTTCTCGGAAGCCTGCATCTGTGAGTGCCGCCTTCTCGAACGCCGAAAACGGATCCTTCTTCGGCGCGGTTCCGGGTCACCCCGACTTCCCGGCCCAGGAACGGGCCGTGCTGCAGGGCTGGCTCGACGGCGACCTCTACCGCAAGTCGGTGGAGAGCCGGCCTGCGGACCGGGCCTTCCACTTCTATGACGGCCCGCCTTTCGCCACCGGGCTGCCGCACTACGGCCACCTGCTGGCATCGATCACCAAGGACGTGGTACCTCGTTACTGGACCATGCGCGGCTATCGCGTCGAGCGTCGCTGGGGCTGGGACTGCCACGGACTGCCCGTCGAGAATGAAGCCGAGCAGCAACTGGGCCTGAAGTCGCGTCGCGACATCCTCGAGTACGGTGTGCCGCGCTTCAACGAGTTCTGTCGCTCCGTCGTCCTGCGCTACACAGCAGAGTGGCAGGAGCTGATCCAGCGTCTCGGCCGCTGGGTCGACTGGGACAATCAGTACCGGACGATGGACCCTGACTTCATGGAATCGGTGTGGTGGGTGTTCAAGTCGCTGTGGGACAAGGACCTCATCTACAAGGGCTACAAATCTCTGGCCTACTGTCCGCGGTGCGCGACGCCGTTGTCCAATTTCGAGGTCAACCAGGGATATCAGGACACGCAGGATCCGTCGATCACGGTGCGCTTCCAGGTAGCCGATCAGCCGGGTCTGTCGCTGCTGGCCTGGACGACGACCCCGTGGACCCTGCCATCCAACATGGGTCTCGCCGTAGGTCCCGAAGTCGACTACGTGCGTGTCACCACGACGGGCGGCGAACAGCTGATCATGGCGCGGGCTCGTCTCGAGGCGATGTTCAAAAAGCGCGAATCGGAGATCGGCAACGTCGAAGACATGGCTGTAGCCGATCTGGTGGGTCTGCGTTACGAGCCGCTGTTCCCCTACTTTGCCGACCTGGCCGCAGAAGGCGCCTTCCAGGTTGTGGCCGCCGATTTCGTGTCGACTGAAGACGGCTCCGGCATCGTCCACATCGCCCCCGGCTTCGGTGAGGAGGACTACCAGCTCGGCCAGCGTGTGGGTCTGCCCACGGTGTGCCCCATCGATGCCGACTGTCGCTTCACCGACGAGGTATCGGACTTTGCGGGTGAGTTCGTCAAGGACGTGGACACGCCCGTGATCCGCCATCTGCGAAGCACGGGGCAGCTGTTCAGCGAGGGCTCCATCGAGCACAGCTACCCGTTCTGCTGGCGCTGCGACTCGCCCCTCATCTATCGCACGATCTCGACCTGGTTCGTGCGCGTCGAAGGTGAGTTGAAAGAGAAGATGATCGCCGCCAACCAGAAGGTGTGGTGGATCCCCGAGCACATACAGGACGGTCGTTTCGGCAAGGGACTCGAAAGTGCACCGGATTGGGCCATCAGCCGCAATCGCTACTGGGGCACGCCGCTGCCGATCTGGCGCAACGAAGAAACGGGCGAAGCGGTCTGCGTCGGCAGCCGGCAGGAATTGTGCGACCTGACAGGTCAGGACGTCGACGACCTGCACAAGCACGTCATCGACGAACTTGAGATCCCCTCACCCACGGGTCAGGGCACCCTGCGGCGAATCCCTGAGGTCCTCGACTGCTGGTTCGAGTCGGGATCGATGCCCTACGCGCAGAAGCACTACCCCTTCGAGGGACGCCAGCAGTTCGAAGCCGACTATCCCGCCGACTTCATCTCCGAGAACCTCGATCAGACCCGTGGCTGGTTCTACACGCTCACCGTGCTCTCGGCGGCGTTGTTCGACTCGCCCGCGTTCAACAACTGCATCGTCGGTGGCATGCTGCTGGCCGAAGACGGACGCAAGCTGAGCAAGCGGCTGCGCAACTACCCCGACCCGTCCGAGATGCTCGAGACCCATGGCGCCGATGCCCTGCGTCTGTACCTGCTGAACTCACCAGCCATGAAGGCCGAGGAGCTGCGCCTCACCGAAGACGGCATCCGCCAGAGTCTGCGGGACGTCATCATCCCCTTGTGGAACTCGTACAGCTTCTTTGTGCTCTATGCCAACATCGACGGCTGGTCGCCACTCAAAGGGGCTGGCCTGACGGCGACGAACCGTCTCGATCGCTGGATCCTGTCAGAATTGCAGACTCTGGTGCACAACATCAACGAAGAGATGGAAGCCTACCGTCTCTATCGCACAGTGCCGGCCATGGTGGCCTTCGTCGAGAAACTGACGAACTGGTACATTCGCCGCAGCCGTCGGCGATTCTGGAAGTCCGACGACGATGCCGACAAGGCATCGGCGTATGCCGCACTCTACCAGGTGCTGGTCACGTTTATCAAGTGCCTGGCACCGGTGCTGCCGTACGTGACCGAGACCATCTACGGCAATCTCGTGCGCTCGTGGGACGCCGATTCGCCAGAGAGCGTACATTTGAGTGACATGCCGCTGGCCGACGAGTCACTGCGCGACGCCGAGCTCGAAGAGCAGATGGACCTCGCCATGCGCGCCTGCACTTTGGGCCGGGCCCTGCGCAGCAAACACAATCTGAAGGTTCGTCAGCCCCTGGCCCGAATCTTCCTGCTGCCCCCCGATGAACACAGCCGCGACAAGCTGGCCCAGGTGAGCGACCTCATTGCCGACGAGTTGAACATCAAGGAAGTTGTCCTCGTGGAGGACGAATCGGAGATCAGCGAGGTCTCCTACAAGCCCAACTTCAGGGCCCTCGGGCCGCGCTTCGGCAAGCGCATGAAGGAGGTGGGCGCCGTCATCAGCCGCCTGACGCCGGAGCAGGTGCAAGTTCTGGCCACCGGCGGGACGATCGAGGTGGCCGACGGCTCGATCGGCATCGATGACATCGAGGTACAGCGCCGCGAGCGTGATGACGTCGTCGTCGCCGTCGAGGACAATCTGGCCGTCGGGTTGGACGTACACGTCACTGAAGAACTGGCCTGCGAAGGCAACGCCAGGGAGTTCGTCAACCGCGTGCAGAACCTGCGCAAGGACGCCGGACTCGATGTCTCAGACCGCATCCGCCTGTGGGTGCAGGGCAGTGAGGTGATCGAGGCCGCAGTGGCTACGTTCGGCGAATCGATCGCCGCCGAAACCCTCGCCGAAGAGATCACCGTCGGCTCCTTGCCAGACGATGGCAGGACGGTGTCCAAGGATCTGGAAGTGAACGACGAAGCCTGCGCGGTCGCCCTCGACCGGGTCTGACCGCGTGGAACGAATGTTTGGATGAAGAAACAACAGAAGCCAGGATCATGACTGAGGAAGACCTGCAGTTTTTCAAGGACCTCTTGCTCGACAAGAAATCGAAGGCCCAGGGCGATCTCGAGGAGTTCGAGCGCGTCTCGCGCTCCGATACGGCCCAGGAATCGTCCGAAGATCGTTCGGCCTACTCCCTGCACATGGCCGATCGTGGCACCGATGCCATGGAACGCGAGAAGAACCTGCTCTTCGCCCAGCGCGAAGGCAGCTATCTCGATTACGTCGACGAGGCCCTGCAACGCATCGAGGACGGTACATACGGAGCCTGTCGTGAGTGTGGCGGCGAAATCGGTCGCAACCGCCTCGAAGCTGTGCCCACGGCCCCCCAGTGCATCGAATGCAAGAGCAAGGCCGACGAGAAGAAGGAGGGTTGATCTCCCTCCGCGGCATCGAACTGTGGTGCGTACCCGTCGCTCTGGTCCTCGACCAGGTCTCCAAGGCGGTTGTCGTCAACACGATGAGGCTGCACAGCCCCGTGCCCCTGCTGGGTGACGCCGTGCGGCTCACCTACATCCAGAATGCCGGGGCCGCCTTCGGGCTCAAGTTGGGCGGTCCCCTGCTCCACACCCTCGTCGCCATCGGCGCCCTCGGGGTGCTCGGATGGCTGTTCCTCAGCCTTCCGGCGACCGCCCGTCTGCAGCGTACTGCCCTGGCCATGGTGCTGGGTGGTGCCCTGGGCAACATCATCGATCGGATCCGCTTCGACTACGTCATCGACTTCTTCGACGTCGGTGTCTCGGAGGCTTGGCGCTGGCCGGTCTTCAATGTGGCCGATTCCTTCGTCACCGTGGGCGTCCTCGTCCTGGCTCTGTCCTGGTCACGCCAGAAGGCACCCGACGCCCCGCCCGCTGCCGCTGAAGAGACTGCCGCCGGGAGCGAGTGCGCCATCGAGGAGTAGGCGCCTCTTGTCCGACCTGCGTTCCTTCGTCGTCGATGAGGAGGCGGAACATTCCCGCCTCGACGTCTTTCTCCAGGGCGTCTGCGACGATCTTTCCCGAAGTCGGATTCAGGGCCTCATCGGTACCGCTGCCGTGCGTGTCGGTGGCGCCTCCCGCAAAGTCAGCTATCGCGTACGTCTCGGTGACTGTGTCGAGGTGGACGTACCGGAGGCTGTGCCGCTGCAGGCCGTGGCGCAGGATCTGCCACTGACCATCCTGCATGAGGATGCGGACCTTCTCGTCATCGACAAGGCCGCCGGCATGACCGTACATCCGGCGCCGGGTTCACCGGACGGCACTCTCGTCAATGCCCTGCTCCACCACTGCAGCGACCTTTCGGGTGTGAACGGGGTCCTGCGTCCCGGCATCGTCCACCGCCTCGACCGCGACACCACCGGCCTGCTGATGGTGGCCAAGAACGACCACGCCCACCGTCATCTGGCGGCCCAGCTGGAGGCACGGACGGTGGAGCGTCGGTACATGGCGCTGGTCTGGGGAACCGTGCGGGAGGCGGGCGTCATCGATGCCGCTCTGAACCGCAACCCCAAGGACCGCCTCAAGATGGCCGTCGTGCGTCGCGGCGGCCGGCGTGCGGTCACGCACTACGAACCGCAGGAGGAGCTGGCAGGTTTCCTGACACGGATCGCACTACGCCTGGAGACCGGACGCACGCACCAGATCCGTGTCCACGCGCTGCACATGGGCCATCCCGTGTTCGGTGACCCGGTCTATGGTGGCCGGAGCCAGGTGAATGGCATTGAGCCGAAGTTACGACCTGCGGCACAGGGCCTGCTCGACGACCTCCAGCGCCAGGCCCTGCATGCGGCGACTCTGGGCTTCGTGCACCCGAGCACGGGCGAGCAGATGCGTTTCTCCAGCGATCTGCCGGCGGACATGGAACAGACGTTGAGCGCCGCCCGGGAGCTCGGCTCCGGTTGAGCCACCTTCAGCGGGCGCTGCCGATCGTAAAACAGGGCAGTGTGAATCTGTCCACAAAGCCCAGTCTTCTGGCCGTGGCCATCGACCCGGAGTTGCCGTAGTTCGCCGTCCATGAGGGCTCCAGGTCCGATGCCGAAGGTCGAGATGGCCCAGGCCAGCTCGTCGTTGTCGGCGGTGACAACGAAGCCGAAGCCGCCCTCGACAAAGCCGTCGAACCCACCCCAGGTGCTGCCGGTTGCTCAGCCCTGCGTGGCGATCTCCATCCGGCGTGCGGCCCAACCGGCGAACAGCAGGGCGGCCAGCGTCTCGAACAACAACGCCAACAACGGCACCAGGCCCTCGCGCAGGCGGGTATCCAGATCCAGTGGCGCGGGACGGAAACGTGGGATCAACTCCGGGTCCATTTCCGCCTTCGACATGTACTCCGGCAGGAACAGGATGTGTGGCGACTCCGGATCCACGGCGTCCCGCTGCTGCAGGAACTCGCGCAGCACATCGCGGTAGGCTTCGGCCTGCCGGTGAAAGTGGTCGCGCCAGACAACTCCGGTGCCCAGCAGGGCCTCCATCGGGTATTGCATGGCGTATCCAGGAGACAGCAGGCTGACGTTGCGGGCGATGGCGAAACGGTGTGACACGCGCCCTTCGATCTCGCGCAGCTTCTGCTGGGCGCGGGCGTCGGCCTGCTCCGTGCGCTTGCCGAAAACCCTCTCGACGGAATAGTTGAGATCGCGGTCCACGGCGCGGACCCGAAACACGTAGCGGCCCGGCGCCAGGGCCTGGTATTCGAGCCGTCGTTGTTCCGTGGTCTGCCATGATTCGTCCCGGCCCTCCAGCCGGTACTGATAAACCAGTCTCCCGGGGCGCGTCTTGAGGCTCAAACCCTCGAATTCGAAGACGGTCAGCCCGGTCGAGTGAGGGATCTCCACAGCCTGCGGACTCTCGTGGCGACGGTCGGCTGTTACCGCGGTGATACGTACCTCCGGGTGGGTGTCCCGGGCGGGCCGATAGCGCGTCAGGCCGCCATCGGTGCCAAACCAGTAGTCGCCCCGTTCGTCCTGGAAGATGGTTTCTACGATGTTGCCGGACAGACCGTCGTCGACGGTCAGCTGCTGGGCGACCTGGCCGTCGAAAAGCACCACGCCTCCGCCGCTGGTGCCGAACCACACATGGCCGTCCGTACCGCAGAAGACCGCCCGGACTCCGACTTTCTCCATGTCCATCTTGAGCCGGGGACGGGAGAAAGACCGGCCGTCAAAGCACCATACGCCGGCGCTTGTGCCAAGCCATATGTTGCCGTCCAGGTCCAGAGCCAGGTCGTGTATCGCGTTCATTCGCACACCATCCAGCTGCGCCTGGATGAATTCGCGGCCGTTGAAACGTTCGAGCCGTGTTTCAGTGAGGCACCAGAGACCGCCCTCTCGATCCTCCAGCAAGGCCCTGACATTGCGGTTGCTCAGCCCATCCTCGTCTCCGTACCATGTCACCGTTTTGCCGCTCAGACAGCTCAGCCCGCTGTCTGTTCCACCGAACCAGATTCGTCCCCCCCGGTCCTGCAGCAAGGCGACTATGTTCTCATAGCGGAACAAGCCCTCCTGTTTTCCATAGCAGGTGAACGACGTACCATCGTAGAGACAGATGCCGTTCTTTTCGGTACCGAGCCACAGGCGACCGTCGGCGTCCCGCAATAGTGCTCCCACACTGCCGTGCTGCCAGCCGTCTTGTGTAGAATAACAGGTCAACGACGTGCCGTCGTACCGCATGACTCCGTCCCACGTACCCAGCCACAGGTCGCCCTTCTCGTCGGCAGCGATAGCCCTGACGTGGCCGAGTGGCTCGCCATCCTCCCTCTGCACCTGCATGAAGGTATCGGCTTCAAAGCAGCTCAGACCGGTCGAGCGCCCGGCCCAGATATGCCCTTCCCGATCCTGCAGCAGCGCCTGAATGGAGTTCGTGCCCAGTCCATCCGCCGTAGAATAAACCTGCGTGCTGTGCCCATCGTAGCGGCCCAGACCGCGCTGGCTGCCGATCCACAGGTTTCCGGCGCCGTCCTCCAGGAGGGCGAGGACTCCATGGACAATCTTTCCGGCTGCCGGCATGATGCCATTCTCCAGGTCATAGCGACCTACTCCCCCGTTGCCACCAAACCACATCTCTCCGGCGCCGTCCTCCAGCACTGCTTTGGTCCGGTATGCAGAAAAGCCATTGCTAGCGACAGCGCGAAAGGCGCTTCCGTCGTAGTGGCTCACGCCGTCCATGGTTCCGAGCCAGAGACCGCCCTGCCGATCACAGGTCATGGAAAGAATACTGTCGTGGCTCAGCCCGTCTTGACGGGTAAAAGAGGTGAAGGAGTGGCCGTCGTAGCGGCTGGCGCCACCGGCTGTGCCGAACCAGACGCCGCCCGCGGGGTCCAGGGCCAGGCAGTTGATTTTGTTGTCGACCAGTCCATCCGCCGTGGTGCAGCTGCGAAAGGACTCGCCATCGTAATAGCTGGCGCCGCTCCACGTGCCAAACCACAGGCCGCCTTGCCCGTCTTCCAGAATCGCCCTGACGCCATCGTCGATCAGACCGCTGCGCGTATCGAGCAGGGAGAACGCATGGCCATCAAAACGGATGGCTCCGCCCGGCGTGGCCGCCCATATAAACCCATGGCGATCCTGGCACAGAGCCGTTGTGTTCGTGTTGGCCAGACCATCCGTCGCGTCGAAATTACGCCAGTGACCCGGCTGGGCATTGAGGCCGGTACCGAGCGGGACAGGGAGACCGGCAAGAACCATGCTCTGCCCCTGGCCGATCGAGGTCTGGTGGATGGAGAAACCGATCTGCCGTCCTTCTGCAAAGCCAGTGACCGGCGCCAATGCCCGAATCTGGTCCTGCCAGGCCCCATCCCGCGTGAGTCGCTCGTATCGGTGCATCCACTCTGGCACGGATTCGCCGCGAAACAGCAGCCGGACCACGGGATGGTCGGTGGAATCTTCCCGATCGAAGTCGCTGAACCCGTGCTTTTCGAACAAGGGCTTCAGTTGTTTCGCATAGACGGCATCGAAGGCAGCACGGCGTTCGGGCTGCACCCAGAAGGACCAGCGCGCTATCGTCTTCAACCAATCCGACTCCTGTTGACTGGCACGAGCCCAGATTCAGATCTTCAGTTGCGAACAGAAAGGTGCGGAATCGGGCGACTTTGACAAGCCCAAGCTGCCGGATCTCTTCTACGCTCTGGAGAAGCTGGCGGCGGCGATGCCGGGCCGTCGGCTCGCCGCTTGCGTCTCCTGGACGCTTGGTTCATCGTACGTCCATGCCGCAACGAGAAGAGTTGGAGCAGGCCCTGGACGCGCTGGAGGCGCAGCGGGAGACGCTGGGTGATGCGGCGGTGGAGGCGGCACAGGCCGGGCTGCGGTTGAAGCTGGCGCAGGTGCTCGCCGCCGAGAGGTCTTCGCCGCAGGCATCCACGCCGGATGTCGACGACAGTCCAGCGCGGGCTCCCGGTGGCGGCCACGGCCCGCAGACCTACGCGGGAGATCACCGGACGAACACCGGCATGTACGAGGGAGACATCGCCCATGCCGAGGTCAACGCCGCGATCAGCGCCTCGGAGAAGGTGGTCCTTTTCGGCCAGCAGACCCGCCTGCGCTCGCGCCGGCTCATGACCGACGAACGCCTGTCGCGCATCCAGCCGGGGCATCGACTGTCGAAGTTCTTCTACGGCGGCGTGCGCCAGCTGCCCGAACGGCTGCTGGACGCGTTGCTGGCCAAGAAGGTCAGTGTCACCCTGGTCCGCGGCCGGGATCTGCTGGTGTTCCACGACCGCAGGCGTCACCAATCCTTCCACACCGGTCGCACCCGGCGCACCATCTATCTCCCTGAGCCCATCCTGGAGCACGCCTACCAGATGGGCTATGACTACTGGGCCATCGCCGAGATCCTGATCCAGGAGAGCTGGCCCCTCCTCGACTACATCCTGCTGCTGGAGATGATCGAGCGCTGCCAGGTGGCCTATGAAGATCGCTGGACGCTGGGCTATTCATTTCTACGTGAAGGCCTGCGCGCGCACAACAAGCATATGCGCGACCTGTCCGACGACTACCAGGATCTGGAGGTGGGGCTCCGCAAGGGCGACGAGATGGGAGTCTTTCTCGACACGTACATGGGCCGGCTGTGCGAACTCGACCGCAGTATCGTCGGTCGCGATCCCCACGACGTGGCGGGGGAGATCTACAAGGACGAGTGGGAGCGCTTTTCCGGGCGGGCAAAGTTGGACGAGGTGGCGACGCTGAACTCCTTCCCCACCTACTTCATGATCGACCGGGACATCGTCCATCCGGCGGCCTTCCACCGCGCCGACCAGCTCGGTCAGCCCGTCGATCCCCGGACCGCGGAGGACGCGATCCACGACCTGTGGGACGAGACCCGCTTCAAGTCGAGCCTGTCGGTGCGCACCGAGGAACTGCTGGAGCTGCTCATCGCGCTGGGAGCGCCGGGTATCCGGGCCTTTCTCATGGCCGTCTCCTTCCGCTACTCGGCGGCAGGCAGCCTCGGCAGCGACGGGCCGATGCTCGACCTCAATCGGTACGGCATGGTCGACATTTTCCGGGGCAGGATCCAGAGCTATTCGGGGTCGGGACTATCCGAGGTGCCAGGGTCGATCGGCTACGATCTGCGGCAGTTGCAGCAGTACTACGTCGCCGCCCGCCGCGCCGCCTATTTCGAGGACCTGCGTCAGCTCCCGCGCGAAGCGCTGCAGGAGCAGGCCCACGGCATCCGTGAGACCTTGAGCCTGATCGTCGACGAAACCGTCAGCCTGGACCGGGCTCAGGAGCTCAAGGGTCAGATCGTCACGTCCCGCGACCTGACAGGCCTGCTCGACGCCGTCGAGATGGCAGTGAAGCCCGAAAGCGATGAAAGCGAACGCCAACACATGTCCGGTCTCCTGTACAAGCTCGATGAACACCCCCTGTATCACGAGCGCTTCCTGCCCGGTGCCACGCAGCTGAACGACGGCCAGCTGCCGGGTCCTCCGAGCATCCGGCCGGAGGTGCAGCGCCTCCACGGTTTCATGCCGGAGCGCTACTTCGAGCTCAGCTCGGATCCGGCCGACCTGGGATGGTTCCTGGCCCAGTTCCGTGACACCGACGAGAACGACGCCTACAACCGGCTGCTCTTCACGTGGGCCGCCGCCATCCTCGTCCGCTACGACAACTCCGAGGACTACGGCGACATGTGCTCGCAGATCGTCATCCTCGGCGAGTATGCCGTGCCGCCGCTGGAGGAGATCACCGCATCCGAGGTCTACTACGCCAGCGAGGGGCGCGGGCGTATCCTCAAGGCAGCCCAGGTGTTGCTGCCCCGGCTGCCCGACTGCCCGCGGACACTACGCACAGAGTGGAGCGGTGAGATCGCCAGAAGGCGGGGGTTGGAGCTGGAGCCGGGGGGCTGAAACCCGTAGAGATTCGCTTGCGAATCTCGAGGCGAGGCGCTTGGATCCCGTCCTTCTTTGGATCACCGATCCGCGCCGCCACTGGACCAGACCCTCCGTAGAGATTCGGCACGAATCTCGAGGCGAGGCGCTTGGATCCCGTCCTTCTTTGAATCACCGGTCAGCGCCGACGTTCGACCAGATCCGCCTCTCGCCACACCAGCTTCTTGCCGTCCCGCTTCACGGCCACCGTCGTGAGTCCATAACGTCCGATCCGCACCTTGATCTTCCGACGGAATGGTTTGACCCGCAACGACACGTGGCGTTCACGCGCCGACGTGTTCTGCAGCCGCACGATCAGCTGGCCACCTTTCTCCGAGCGCTTCAGCGCCACCACCTGGACCTGGTCGTCGTCGACGCTGACGGTGTCACTCACCTGCAACCGGCGCTGGCGCTCGACGTGTTCAGCCTGTGGGTAATAGACCTGCCACACCGGCGGCGTGTTGAAGACCTGCGCCGCGCGACTCACCTTCGGCTCGTTGAAGCGGCCACCCACCATCACCTGCCACGACAGTTCATGCTCGCCCTGGTCCTGGCGCGGGATGAAACGGGCATTCGCACGCTCGTCGTCGGGATTCAGGTTGAACGAGCTGTATGCCGGGGCGCGGACGACGTTGAGGCCCAGTTCGCTCTCCGTCAGGCTGTGACCGAAGCTGCCCGTGTTGAGCACTGCCAGATGCACTGGCGAGTCGGCTTGTTTGCCGCGCACGGCGACCCAGCGCTGATTCGTGTGCTCCTCGTGGCGGCGAGTGGGTCGCCGGTCGGCGGCACTGTAGAGCGTCTCCGCCACGCCGTCCGTCACCTCGAAGCCGAGGGGCACCATGAGCTTGATCATCGTGTCGCGGTGATTGTTGAACAGGCGATCCCGGATCTCGAGACTGCTGTCGGAATGGCCGATCACGTACTGTCGCGCCAGGGCGCTGGCGCCGCAGACGAATACGGCCTCAACGACGGTGCGCAGGGCGCCGTGTTCAATGATGTTGATGGGGCGCGCGACCGTGGTCGAGGCAGGCTTCCACTTGTCGGCCGGCGGCGGCGACAGCTCGGCCACCTGCTCCCGTGTGGCCAGACGGAAGCGCTCCGCCGGAGCCCGATCCCAGGGCGGCGACACCGATCCGATGTGATGCGACTTGGCCTGTCTGGGGCTGCCACTCGTCCAGCTGTGGTCCATGTCCGCCCAGCAGGCGGGTTGAAAGGCGCTCTTGCCGACCAGCGAGCGCCGTGCTCCCGGCGCGGACAGGTGATCGATCAGACCGGTACGTGGATTGATCTTCAGAGCGAACGTCTTCGTCTTGAAAGACAGGCTGCGGGCGCTGACCTGTGGCAGACGTGGCGCCTTGCCTTTGTCGTTGATGTAGTACTCGTCGAAGCGGGAAACCTCCCAGGGCTGCAGATCCACCGTCGCCGCCAGTCGCACCCGCCAGTTGTCACCACAGCTGGCCTCGGTCAGCAGGCGCTGACAGGGCACGTCTTCTCCCTTCGGGCCCCGGAGTCGTACCTCGGGGTTGCTTACCGCCCAGGCGTTGCTGTTCAGCTGCACCTCGAACTCAACCTGCTGGCGTACGGCAAATCCGTGGGGGTTGGCGATGAAGACGGGGACCTCGTCGCGGCCGCCGTCGCCGTCACGACTTATCAGGCTCTGCAGAGAGCGCAGACGTTCCCGACGCAGAATCTCCCGGGCATGGCCGAGCATCTGCACGCTGTCCCGTTCGGCGGAAGGGATCCCGGACCCGGGCAGAATGTCGTGGAACTCGGAAAACAGAATGTCCCGCCAGGCAATCTCGAGGGCTTTCTCCGGGTAGGTCGCCGTCCCCCACCACCACGCCAACGTCGCCAGGCGCTCGGTGGACGCCATCAGACTCTCCGCCTCCCGGTGGCCGCGTTTGACGCGACTCATCGATGTGTAGCACCCGGGGAAGCTGTTCTGGATCTCCCCCTGTACGAGAGGGAGTTGATCCATCTGCTTGAGTACGTCGTCGAAGAACCGGTCGATCGTACTCTCGACGAATTCGTACTCCGGGTGCTGGCGCGCATACGCCTTGATGGCACGATACTCGTCGCGTGACGGCCCACCCCCGTGGTTGCCGATCCCCCACAGGATCATCGACACCGGCTCGGTGCCGAAACGGTCCAGACGGTCGGGGCCCCATTCGGCGAACTTGCCGTTCGTCAGGTAGTGATCATTGCTGCGGCGGGCGACGATCTCGGTGCCGGAGCGATCCCGCCAGGTGAAGGGACCGGCCGGCAGCTCGTAGGTGCCGTAGTCGGGACGGCAGAAGACGTAGCGCTCCATACCGCAGCCGGCCAGGATCTGGGGAAACCCCTCGCCGTGTCCGAAGGGATCGAAGTTGTAGGCAGTGCGCGGGTATCGCCCGAAGGTTTTCTCGAAGTACTCTCTTCCCAGCAAAAACTGGCGGATGTGACTCTCGCCCGAGGTGTTGTTGACGTCCGGCTGCAGATAGGCGCCGCCCGAGATCTCCCATTGCCCCTTCTGCACAAGGCGTTGGATCCGCTTGAAGAGCTGTGGTTCGTACTCCTGGGCCCAGCGATAGAGGATTACCTCGTTGTGGTTGAAGACAAACTCGGCGTTGGCTTCACAGAAGTCTGCGGCCGTGCGGTACGTCGACAGCGCCTCGGTGAGTCCATCCTCCCAGTGCCACAGCCAGACCGGGTCGAGGTGGGCGTTACAGACCAGGTGGATTCTCTTAGCAGCCATGGAGAGATCTTTCGGTATCTGGGGTTGTGGGCGGGGACGCCGCCAGCTTGTCGTGGGTCACAGAGCAGTCCCTGCCTCGCCGGCATCCGCCGCTGCCTGCACGCGCAGGACCGTCTCCGATGAGTCCAGCACCTGCTGCGTTGAGGGCTCGCCGTCGTCCAGCGTCTCCCCGCGGATCGTCTTGAGAAAGGCACGGAAGTACCCGCCGCTGTTGCCCGCTGGCAGTTCACGGCGCTCCGTCTCCTTGCCACCGGCCGTCGTCAGCGCCAGATGCTCCATGTTGGTTGCGGTTTCGATTACGCCCTCCCGTCCCCAGAACGTCGTGCGCCAGTAGTAGGGCATGCTGTAGCCGGCGGCGTCCGGGGCGTGATAGGAGACGTCACCGACCACGCCGCAACCGTTGTCCATGGTCAGCAGCATCTGGGCGCCGTCCTCGAAGTGCGGTACGCCGTCGGCAAAGGCATTCCAGCAACGTGCCGCCTCCACCCGGGCGAACTGCCATCCCGTGACAAAGGGAATGCTGTCGATGGCGTGGACGGCGATGTCATTGATCGTGCCGCCGTGCATGCCTTTCTCCCAGTACCAGTCAGGCCTCGAGTCGAGCAGCAGAGGATGCTGACCACCGAACTGGATGGCGTGGATCTCACCGATGGCCCCGGCGCGAATCAGCTGACGGGCGGCGATGGTGCCGGCTGAGTCCCGCATCGTCAGCATGCAGCCCACCTGCAGCTTGCTCTGCGCCGACAGTTCGCGAATCCGGTCGAGTTCCTCCAGTCGTGTGCACAGCGGCTTGTCGACTATGACGTGTCGACCTGCCTCCAGGGCGGCGATGGCGCGGCCGCCCCGCAGGCCGAAGGCGTCACCCACGGCCACGACGTCACAGTCGACCTCATCGAGCAGACGCCCCGCGTCGTCGTGGGTGATGTCGACCACACCCTTGCTCCGCAGGCTCTCCCGCGTGGGACCGTGTTCTTCGCAGGCAGCCACGACGGCCACCCCCGGGGTGCTGGCAGCCAGGTCGTAGAGGCTGGTGATGTGGCCGTGGCGGAAGCCGACGAAGGCGAGGCGGAGTTCAGGCACTTGTGCTCCACTTGGTTGCGGGTTGCTGGTCAGACCGACCGGGACAAACCAAACCCGACGTCAGACGGGGTCAAGGTGCTTGCCGGTTGGTGTTGGCCCCGGTTACCTTGGATCATGTTTTCGACCGTTGCTGTCGTCGGCGCGGGCACGATGGGACAGGGTATTGCCCAGCTCCTGCTCGAGGCCGGGTTGACGGTGCACATATACGACCGCTCCCCCGGGGCCCTGGGCCTCGCCGTCGATGCCATCACCCGGCGTCTGCAGCGACGCACCGAGGCAGAGACGCGGTCCGCCGGTTCGCTGCGCGTCGTCGAGAGCGTGGACCAGCTCGGCGATGCCGACCTGGTCATCGAGGCGGTTCCCGAACACCTCGAGCTCAAGCGGACCGTGTTTGCCGAGCTCGATCGCCATCTGCCGCCGGCAGCGATACTGGCGAGCAATACCTCGGGCCTCGACATCGATGTCCTGGCGCAGGCCACGACACGGCCGCAGCGTGTCGTCGGCCTGCACTTCTTCAACCCGCCCCCCCTCATGCCCCTCGTCGAACTGGTGCCGGCGGCAACGACGGACGGTGCCGTGCTGGATGTCGTCCGGGCCTTCACCGAGAGCCTCGGCAAGACGGCGATCACCGTCGCCAATCGTCCTGGTTTCATCGTCAACCGCCTGCTCTTCGCCATGATCGCCGAAGCGGGGCGGATCCTCGACGAAGGCGAGACGTCGGCTCAGGATGTGGACCGTGCTCTCTGTCTCGGCGCCAGTCATCCCATCGGGCCCCTGGCGCTGGCCGATTTCATCGGCCTCGACGTCAGTCTCGACATCCTCGAGTCGCTGGCATCCGGATTGGGAGAGCGATACACCCCCCCGTCATCGCTGCGTGATCTCGTCGCTCAGGGGCACCTTGGACGCAAGTCGGGTCGCGGGTTCCATTCGTACTGACCACCTTTGACCGCTCTCGACTCCATGCGAATTCCTGGCTGCAGGGCGCTCCTGCTGACGGCAGCTCTGTTGGCAGACGGCTGCGGCATGACACCGGCGCCGCGATACACCAGTGCCCCGTCAGCCGGTGGCGCGGGCCTGACACGTGAACTGGAAACCCGGCAACGGGCTCTGCGGTCGGGCAACTCGAGCCGGCTCATGAATGTTATCCGCAGTTACCTGGGAGTGCCCTACAAGTGGGGTGGCACCACCCGCCACGGCATGGATTGTTCGGCTCTCACACGAGCGGTGTACCGCGAGGCCTACGGCGTGGAGTTGCCGCGCACCTCGAGGCAGATGTACGGCCTGGGCAAGTCGGTGGCGGCTCGGGGTCAACTGCGGGCCGGCGATCTCGTGTTCTTCCGCATCGACACCTCGGGACCGGGCGTGTCCCATGTGGGGATCTACGTCGGCGACGGTCGCTTTGCTCACGCCAGCTCCAGCCGCGGAGGGGTCATCGATCCGCTGAGCAACCCCTACTTTGACAAGCGCTACGCCGGCGCCCGCCGCGTGTTGCCTTGATCGGACCGTTGAGCAAGGCCCCCCGGTTGCGGGTGATGGGTCTGCTCGCTGCCGGTGTTCTGCAGCTGAGCGCCTGGTGGTGGATTCGCCAGCTCGGCGACCTGTCCCTGCACGTGCATGAACTCTGGTGGTCTCTCCTGCCGATTCTTGCCGGGTACTGCCTGGCAGCGCTGGCGTGTCGCGGCGGACAAATGGCGCACTCCGGGATCATCATCGTCGGCGTCGCCCTGTGCAGCCGACTGCTTCTGCTCGACACCGCCCCGACGCTGTCCGACGACATCTATCGCTACGTCTGGGACGGCCGGGTCCAGGCTGCCGGCCTGAACCCGTACTCCCACGCGCCCGAGCACGACAGCCGCACCGGGCTGCGGGACGACGACTGGTCACAGATCAACCATCCGGAACTGGTCACCGTCTATCCACCCGTAGCCCAGTGGTTCTTCCACGCCGTGGTGCGTCTGGCCCCCGGTGTGACAGCCATGAAGGCGGCCCTCGTCGCCTGCGACCTGCTGCTCATCTTCGTGCTCTGGCGCTGGCTCCGGCGCCGCTCTCAGGCAGGCTGGCGCATCCTGCTCTATGCCTGGCATCCGCTGCCGGTGATCGAGATCGCCGGCAACGGTCACGTGGACATCCTCGGTGTACTCTGTCTGTGTACTGCGCTGCTGTGGTTGTGCGGGGATCGCCGCCATCTGGCCGCCTGGGCACTGGCGGCGGCCGTACTCGGTAAGATGATCCCGCTGCTCTGCCTGGGGGCCTTCTGGCGGCGACTCGCCCCGGATCGGTCGAGCCGATGGCTCCGGACGATCGATCCGCGTCCTCGCCTGTCCCTGCTATGGGTGCCGGTTCTTGTCGTCACCGCCTACCTGCCCTTCCTCGAAGCCGGCGCCGCCATGTGGTCGGGGTTGTCCGCCTACGCCGTCAAATGGCGCTTCAACGACAGTGCCTACGGACTCGTCTACCGGTTTCTCAGCAATCCCAAACCCGGCTGGGAATGGGATGACGAAGCCCTGCTCACGGCTCGCTGGGTCTGCCTTGGCGGCGTGGCGCTGGTGGCCCTCTGGACCGCGTTGCGCCACGGCGACGATGTGGCCGTGGGCTGCGCCGCGGTACTGGGCGCCCAGTTGCTGCTGGCCCCCACCGTACATCCCTGGTACATGCTGTGGGTGCTGCCCTTCATGGTCCTGCGCCCGCACCCGGCGTGGATGGCCTTCAGCTGGCTCGTATTCCTGCCGTATCATGTCCTGCTCGACTACCGAAACTCGGGCGTCTGGCAGGAATCGACATCGATCCGTCTGCTCGAGTACGTTCCCGTGTACCTGTTGCTGCTATGGCCGGTCTGGCGCCTGATATGCAGTTGGCGCCGGAACGAACGACGTGTCCTGACGTCTGTTGGTTAGCCGGATCTTGCTCCCGGCGTGGAGTTGTCGGCCCCCGTTCGTATATTGCTGAGCCACACCGGTGCTGTTCCCCCCAAACCCGGTACCTGCCGCTGTGACACCCTTTGTCCGCAAATTGTCCGTACTGGCCTGCTCAGCGCTGCTGCCACTGCTTGCCTGCAGCTCGGTCTCACGGAGCACGACCGCTGCCGGGCCCTGGTGGGAAGGGACCGACGGGGCCGCTCCGGTCGCCACCGTCACCCCTGACACCACCGGCGCCAAGACCGACTCCGATGGCCCGACCGTGGATGTCACGGTTGTCGAATCTGTTAAACCCGAATCCCCCGTTGTGCGTCCAATGGAAGACAGCCTTTCGGTGCTGTCGTCGCTTTCACCCGAGGCCCTGGCGAGCCGGCGCACTGCCTACGCCAAGCGCACCCGGGCCGAACGTGACCGGGTTCGACAGGTGAACGAGTACGCCTTCTGGTGCCTGGGCCGGGACATGTGGGATGAAGCCCGCATCCACCTGGAACGGGCCGTGCAGATCGACAGTCTGGCCGCCAGCCTGCACAACAACCTGGGCATCGTCTATGAGCGCATGGGACGGCGCGATCAGGCCCGTGTCCGGTACGGGATGGCCGCCGGGCTCAACCCCGATCGTCCGTTGTATGAGGCCAATTTGAGTCGTATGCGTGCCGCCCTCGAGCAACCTCGGCCCATCCCCTCGGACAGCCTGGCGGCGGAAGAGCTGATGCTGCGACCGCCGCGCGGCGATCGCCGTCCCGATCTCGGTGTCGTGCCCAAGCGAACAGAAGGTGAGGTCCGCCGTGAACTCCCTTGAAAAGATCACCCGCTGCCTCCTCGTTCTGACGGCCACCCTCGGCCTGACGACGGCGGCGACACCGGCCCAGGACATCGTGTCGTCCCAGTTGCGTCAGGGATTCGGCATGAACAAGGTTCGCTACAAGGACTTCGACTGGCACTTTGTCGAGTCCGAACACCTGCTGCTCCACTATGAACCCGAGTTTGCCGATCTGGCCGACCGCGCCGTCGAGTATCTCGAGGAAGGCTACGACCATATCAGCTCGCTGATGCGGCACGAGTTGTCGACCAAACCGCCCATCGTCATCTTCAAATCGCACTACGAGTTCCAGCAGACGAATATCATCCAGTCTTTCCTGCCCCCGGGTGTGGCCGGTTTCGCCGAGCCTCTGCGCTACCGCATGGTCATCCCCTTCAACGGCGACCTCGACGATTTCCGCAACGTCCTGGTCCACGAGTTGATGCACATCTTCCAGTATGACATCGTCAACCGTGGGCCGGTGAAGCGGATCTCCAATCCCATCGCCAACCCGCCCACGTGGATCATGGAGGGCATGGCCGAGTTCTCCACCGAGGAGAGCAACACGGTCGATGAGATGGTGCTGCGGGACGCCGTGCTTACCGACCAGCTGCTCCCGCTGGAGGTCATGGACTCGAGCTGGAATTTCCTGCCGAATCCGTTCCTGGCCTACAAGCAGAGCCACAGCCTCATGGAGTACATCGCGGCCAACTTCGGACCGGAGAAGGTGAGTCGCATCCTGCGCGTCTGGGACAGCCAGACCGATACGGACAAGCTCCTCGAGCGCCTCATCGACATGGACATGCAGACTCTCGACGAGCGTTGGCAGGCCTACATGCGCAAGAAATACTGGCCGCTGCTGCAGGATCGAGACTATGTCTCCGAATTCGCTACACGGGTGCTGCAGGACGATGACGTCTACCGCCTGTACATGGCCCCCTCCTGGTCGCTGGGCGGCGATATGCTGGCCACCCTCAGCACCGATGGTGTCGAACAGCACGTCGACATCATCCGCCTCAGCAACGGCCGCCTCGTGGAGCGTCTCACCGGAAGCATGCGCGCCGAGGTCTACGACGATCTGACCTTCAACGACGGCACCGTCGCCTGGGCCCCCAACGGCCGCTCCATCGCCCTGGTCGGCAAGAAGGGCGCCGGCGATGTCGTGGTGCTGTGGGACCTGTATGACAAACAGATCATCGACGTGCTGACCTTTGACGGTCTCGAGATCGTCGAGGGCCTCGACTGGGCCCCGGACAGTCGCCGGCTGGCCTTTGTCGGAACGGGCTTCGGGCAGAGCGATATCTACGTCGTCGACGTCGAAACCGGGGATGTCTCGCAGGTGACGGGCACACCGCAGCGGGATGATCAACCCGACTTCAGCCCCGATGGTCGGCGTCTGGCTTTCAGCTCCAAGCGGGGTGGCCGGTTCGATATCAAGGTCTACGACTTTGATACGCGGCGCGTCTCGACGCTGCTGGCCACGCCGAATGACGACATGTGGCCCGAATGGCTGCCCACAGGCGATCGGATTCTTTTCGTTTCCACCAGAGAAGGCATCAACGATCTCTTCCTCTACGACATCGGCAAGGATCGCGAATACCGCCTGACACGGACGGTGAGCGGCATCATGAGCCCCTCGCTGTCCCCCGACGGCAAGCAGATCGTGCTGACCACCTACTACCACAGCCGGCGTGAGCTGTACCGGATGGACGTTCCGAGTCGGGTCGACGTCGTGCGCCGCAGTGACGAGTTGGCGGCGCGCGTCGGCGAACCGGCGGGAGGTCGCCTCGTCCACGGAGAGACGGCCATGCCCGTCTCTGCCGGAATCGACAGTCAGCAGGCGCCGGCCCCGGAACAGATGGCCAGCATACCGCCCTCGGCGCCGGTGATCTCACTGAGGGAGGGCTCCGGTATCGATGTGGGCGACGCCGTCAGCCTTCTCGAGTCTGTTGCCAGCACCGACATGCCCGTCATGCTGGCCGACGTGAGCGAGGGGTATCGCGCCGATGTGGCCACCCCCGTGGAGGCGGAGGTGGAGGATGTGGGTGCCGCCCTCAGGCGGGACACGGCCCGCATGGATACCCCCGCGGGGGACGTGGGTAGTGTCGACTTCGATCAGCTGCCCGTGCGGCGCTACACGCCGAAGCTGGAATTCGACGGCATCGCGCTGCAGATGGGGTACTACTCCGGCTTCCTGTCCGGCATTGCCCAGCTGAGCATGAGCGACCTGCTGGGTAACCACTCGCTCAACATGTTCACCGACTACGTGGGCTCGCAGGAGGTGAACAATGACTTCACCTTCGCCGTGGGCTACACCTACTTCGGTCAGCGACCGACCTACAGTGCCTCGATCTTCAACTGGAATCAGTACTTCAACGACACCGAGGGTGGTCCCACCGGCACCGGCATTCACATCGTCGGCGGCGCACAGCTGGCCAGGGGGCTGATCCGCAGCCGCCAGAGCGGCCTGCTCGCCGACATGAGTTATCCCCTCGATGTGTTCCGTCGCATCGAGTTGTCCTACTCGTTCGTCGACGAGGAGCGGGAAGTCGCCTGGCCGGTAACCGAACCCCTCGACGGCTTCAGCACACATCTGTTCAAGGCCGCCTATGTCCATGACTCGCTGCGCAACGGCCTGCTCGGCCCGACGGCGGGACGCCGCTATTATCTGTCGGCGGGACGCACGCTGTCGGCCACCAGCGACGACCGGACCTTCACGCATCTGGAAATCGACTACCGCCACTACTTCCGCATGGGGCGCTGGTCGGTCCTGAGTCTGCGCGGCACGAGTGTCGGCTCCCTCGGGCGTGACGGCCTCGAGTACAACCTGGGGGGTCCGGCGTGGTTCCTGCCCTTCTTCCCCGGCTACAACCTCAACGTCGGCCCCCTTCGCGGCTATCCCTTCTCCGAGTTCAGCGGCAGTCGTGTCGTGCTGTTCAACTCCGAGGTCCGTGTTCCCTTTATCCGCAACATCACCTTCGGCTGGCCGGGTACGTTCGCCATCCCCGCCGTGGATGGTGCTTTCTTCTTCGATGTGGGCAGCGCCTGGAACGATGGCCAGTCCGTCGATGTCTGGCCGTTGCAGGCCCCGGAAATACCCTTCGACCCGACGGCGGATACGGTCCGCCTGCAGGCCGGGTATGGCTTCGGCCTGCTCGTCTATTTCCTGGCGCCGATGAACTTCGAATTCGCCAAACGGACCGACTTCAAGACCACCTCCGAATGGCACATGCACTTCAGCTTCGGCAAGGCCTTCTGACGTGCTGAGAATGAGGCGCCGGGCCACACTGCTGGCAGCTGGACTCTCGGCAGGACTGGCCTGGAGTTGCAGCTCCGGGGTCGTCGGCAGCGGCATGGGTGAAAAGATCCGCTTCAGCGCCCCTTCGCCGCCCGATGTGGAGCTGTTGCCCATGGTGCAGGATGTCGACATCATCGGCGTTCTGTCGACGACGAATATCGCACCGGTGCAAAGTCTCGACATCGAGAAGGTCATGGGCCGGCTCACCGACGCCACCGCCCGCGGCCTGCGCAACCTGCAGGACCGCACCGTCATCACTCAGGACGAAATCCGCTGGCACTTCCGGGATATCACCTTCGACTCGACGATGGTCTTCAGCGACAGCCTGCAGCAGGCGCTGCGCTCCGAGCTGGAGGTTGACGCCATGGTCTATATCACACTGCGATCTCTGGACGCGAAGGTGACCCCCGTGTCGCCAAGCGCCTACGGGACGGCACCCAGCCCGGGGTTGAACCTGTCTGTGGAGCTCGAGCTGATGTTCGTCAACCTGCACAGTGGCCAACAGTGGTCGCAGGCCGGCAGGCGCAGCAGTTGGCAGCCCGTACAGGTCGATCTGATGGGAGGAGGTCGAGATCCGACGGAACGGCAGATGCTGATGGCCCTGGCCTCGCCACTGCGCCAGTTCCTGACCCGCCTGGCGCCGCCCCCACGCCGACAAACCCGGCAGTTCGACACCAGCGGCGACTGAAGGACATCACCGAACGAGAAAGGGCCCGACTTCCATCGACGGAAGCCGGGCCCTTGTCTGTTAGGTCAGTGTGCTCTGGTCGTCTTACCGCCGTGTCTTGCGACGCTTGGCGGCATCGCTGCCGCTGCCCTTCGAAGAGCTGCTGGAAGCGGGCTTGGTCGACGTGCCCGAAGAGGAGGACACCTTCTTCGGTGTGGAAGAGGACGTGCTGGCCGGTCTGGGTGTGCGGTAGCCACTGGTGGACTTGCGCGTATCACGGACGGTACGCTGCGTCCACGCCCGATCCGCCTCGTCCTGCTGCCGACGCAGGGCGTCCTGCCTGGTGACGGCAGGTACACCGGTACTCGCCGAGCCATTTCGCAATACTGAGTTCTCCGCCCGCAGATCGGCCAGCTCCTGGGTTGTCACCAGCTGGTACCCAGGCGGGACGTAGGAACTGCCACCACCCGACCCACCGTAGTAGTACGGATCGTAGCCGTAGCCGTAAGGTCCATAGGCGGAGGAATAGCGGCCGTAGGGATAGGCGGCGCCCAGGCCGGGGCCATAGGCGAAGGGGCTGCCAAAGCCGTAGAGGCCGTAGCGTGAGTCGTAGCCGCCGACGGGATAGCCGTTGCCGTATCCGTAGCCGTCGTAGCCATAGCCGTCGCGAGGGCTGGTCCAGGGATCGTCGAGATCGTCGCTGTAGCTCCCGATCAGCGCCGGTTCGGCCATGGCTTCGGTCTCCCAGGCTGCGGCGGGGACATCGACAGTCGAGGCCAGCTGTGGGCCCCGTAGAACCGTGTAGCAGCCGCTGAGTGCGACAGTTGCCGCCATCAGTGCCACCAGTCTGGAGATTCGTCTGGTCATCCGGTCCTGCCTTCCTCGATGGGCTTCGTGCGCCGTACTACCAATATATCTAGCGAGAGGGGTCGAGCAACACTGCCGATCCGGCCGTAACTCAGAACTGGTACGCCACTCCGAGAAAGAGGCGATCGATACTCACGTCCTCGCGCAATTCCGCCTCGGCAAGTCCCTCTGCCTGCTCGTAGGACCCATGGTTGTAGGCCAGGTCGGCCCGAACGGTTTCGTCGAGCACGAGCCCGGCGCCAAGCGTCCAGAATCTGCGATCCTGGAGGATGCGGATCACCGGGTTCGTCACAGGATCGGCGACCCGGTTCGGATCTCGGGGGCCGGTGAAAGGCAGCGGATCGGTATAGGTGCCTGCCCGCAGGTCCAGCGCCAGCCAGGGAACCTGCCACTCGACACCCAGGTGGTAGCTGAGTATGTCGTCATACTGATCCTCGAAGGAGGTGTTGGTGCGCAGCTCGAAGGCATCCCCGTCGGCATACTCGGTCTGCGACCACTCCGTGGCCTGCACCGAGGCGGCCAGCAGCACCTGGGGAGCGGGCCGGTAGGAGGCGCCGATGCCGAAGGAAAGGGGCAGGTCGATTTTGTAGCTGCTGTCAAAATCGCTGCTGCGGGCACTTTCGACTCGACCATCGTCGAACTCGACGCGGGTGAATGCCGTGTCCGGTGGAGCACGGTAGGTGAAGCTCACCTTGTGTGTCGGCCCGGTGGTGATGGTGGCGCCGAGACGAAACCTGGGGTCCTCTTCGGATGAGTGCATCATAGCGCCAAGTGTGGCTGTCCAGGTCGTCTCGTAGTCGTCGATGAAGAACTCCTTGTCCACGAAGCGGCGCTCCAGGAACAGGTCCTCCGTGTCGATGGAGACGAAAGTGCTCTCCGTCTCGTTCTCCCCAGAGATCAGATTGAGAGTCAGCCCGAGGGACATCGAAGGCGTCACATCCACAGCGGCGGCGATGGTCGTCACCGCCAGTTCTCCTTCGCGGAAGAAGCTGTCCTCAAAGGCAAGACTGTCGCCGATGACACTGCCAGAGCCATCCCGCTGCACGGCGAAGGTGGGCAACTGCAGACCCCAGTCGAAGTCCTTCACACGGTTGAACCCGGCAGCCAGCACAAAGGCGCCGCGATACACCGGATAGGGGTAGACGAAGCCCAGAGAACCGAAGCGGGTGTTACTCACGTCGGCGGTTGCCGAGGCGGCGACGGCGGTGCCCCGGCCGGCGGTGGCCACGTTCTGCTTGGCGTTGCGCAGGAAGGCGACATAGACCTCACGCCGGCGCATCTGGGCCAGCCCGGCGGGATTCCAGAACACGGCGGTGAAATCGTCGGCAACGCCGGTGTAGGCGCCGCCCATGCCCATGGCACGTACACCGAGGCCGGCGAAATTGTCGATGGCACTCTCCTCCTGGGCGACGGCGGCCGCCGCCAACAGCAGGACGAGGAAAGTCATAAGGGGCCACTTCATCAGAACATCTCCGTATAGCGTACCGAGAGTTCACGACTCATGTCCGGATCGGGCCCCCCCACCGTTCCGGACTCGTCTCCGTTCTCCAGAATGTTCTTCAGCAGGAATCCCAATCGCAAGCCCTGTACCGGCGACCAGTGAGTCCCCGCATTGAGATACCCCCGGCCGGAGCCGAGGGAATCATCGGCATTGTCGTTCAAGGCGAAATCATACTCCGCCACGGCGGACAGTTCCTCGTTGATCGTCTTGTCGATCCCCACCCAGCCATTGGGGCCGTCGTCGTCCTGGCTCTCACGGCTCCAGTTGATCCCGGTGTGGACACCGAACTGCCCGAATCCGGAGACGTAGTTCTTGCTGGCAGCAACGAAGAAGCCCTTTGACTTGACCTGGTAACGGTCTCCTGCCCGTGGTCCGTAGCCCTGTGTCTCATAGCCGATGGCGAAGGCGGGCAGGGCCTCGCTCTCCTCCAGAACCCGGTACCGTGCCGCCGCTTCGACGCGGGGATACCAGTTGATCGGGTCATTGCCGATGACACCCTCGCCGCCGTACGACAGACCGATCGTCAGTCGGCGCATGATCCCGGCATGCAGCTGCCCCACCAGCCCCCCGTCGGGAAACATCCTCATATCGACGGCGAACCGGCCCTTGTCGACGAGACCCGCCGTCGGATTGTCCACCAGGCGGACCAGCTCCCCGGAGCCGGGTCCGACGGCCCCATCCTGTGCTGCCGCCAACTCAGGCACGGCACAGACCAACATCAGAATGCAGCCCGCCAGATGACGGCCCTTCCACGGTACTGTCACTCCGTCTCCCTCCCGTGTGCCTGGCTGACGATCGGACGCCGCCAGTGGATCGTGCGGTGAGTGGCGGTGTCGCCGTGCTCGAGGCGCACCTCCCAGCGCGACTCGGGCAGATACTCCGGCATACGATCTGCCCATTCCACCAGACTCACCCCCTGCGAATCTTCGAAAAACTCAAGTGCGCCAATGTCCTCGAGCTCCTCCCCTGAGGCCAGGCGATACAGATCGAAATGGTAGACTGTCAGTTCGCCGCCGGCAGCCTTTCGAGCTGCGTACAGGTTCAGCAGGACAAATGTGGGACTGTTGACCACATCCGTCACGCCCAGTCCCTCGGCGATTCCCTGGATGAGACATGTCTTGCCGGCGCCCAGATCCCCACTGAGCGCCACCAGCTCACCCGGCTGCATAGCCGCCGCCAGCTCTCGCCCGAACTGTCTCGTCTCCTCGGGATCGATGGTGACACGCTCACCGGCCGAGGGGAGAGCCGTCACTTCGATTCCAGTGTCACCACGGGCAGAACCACCTCTTCCAGGGAGATGCCGCCGTGCTGGAAGCTGTCCTTGTACTGTCGCTGATACTCGTTGTAGTTCGTCGGGTAGACGAAGTAAAAGTCCTCCTTGGCGACGATATAGTTCGAACCCAGACCCGTGGACGGCAGACCCCAGGCCTCCGGATCCTCGATCAGCAGGCTGTCCTTGGCGTCGACGCGCAGGTTGCGGCCATACTTGTAGCGCAGGCTCGTCGACGTCTGCCGATCACCGTGCACCTTCGTCGCCCGGCCGCCGCGCACAGCGCCGTGGTCGGTGGTGATAACCACAGTGGCGTCGGTACGGGATAGACGCTTGAGCAGCTCGAACAGCGAGGAGTGCTCGAACCAGGACAACACGAGAGAGCGAAAACCACTCTCGTCGGGAGCGATCTCCTTCAGCAGTTCGGAATGTGAGCGGCCGTGGACGAGCATGTCGAGGAAATTGTAGACCACGCCGACCAGAGGTACGCTGCCCATGCTGTCAGCCTTGCGCGCCAGACTCTGCCCTTCGGCTGTATCGATGACCTTCACGTAGCGCGAGTCGCCCTTCAGCTTGATGCCCATATCGGCGATCTGGTCATCGAGAAACCGGTGCTCATGCCGGTTCAGGCTGTGCTCGTCATCCTTGCCACCGTGTGACCACAGCTCTTTGTACTTCTTAGCGATCTCCACCGGGAACAGTCCGGAGAAGATCGCATTCCGGGAGTACGGTGTAGCCGTTGGTAAGATTGAATAGTGGTAGTCGCGGCGCACGTTGTAGAACTCGGAGACCATCGGCTCCAGGATCATCCAGTGGTCGAGGCGCAGGCAGTCGATGACAATGAAGAACACCTGCTTGCCCTGTTCCAGCAGCGGTGCCACCCGTTCAGGAACGACATCTACCGACAGGGGTGGAGAGTCTTCTTCACTGGCCACCCACGTGCGGTAACTGTGTTCGACGAAACGCCCGAATTCGTGATTGCACTCCTTGCGCTGAGCCTCGATCATCTGTCGCAGGCCATCGTCTCCGATGCGGCTGATCTCGATATCCCACTCTGACAGCAGTCGATGCACGTCGATCCAGGTGCGCCACGTCATGTCACCGGCCAGCCATTCACGGATCTGGTTCGACTTCGACACATACGCCTGTCCGGCCTGGCTCTGACGGATCTGCCTGGCGTCGAGAATCTTCTTGCAGGCCATGAAGATCTGACTCGGGTTCACCGGCTTTGTCAGGTAGTCGTCGATGCGCCGGCCGATGGCCTCGTTCATCAGGTATTCTTCTTCACTCTTCGTGATCATGATGACGGGCACGTTCGGGTCGCGCTCCTTCAGTTGCTCCAGCGTCGACAGTCCGTCGAGACCTGGCATCATCTCGTCGAGCAGCACCAGGTCGAAGTGCTCCTGCTGCAACAGCGCCAGGGCATCTTCGCCGTTGCTCACAGGTGTTACATCATAGCCACGCTCGTTCAGATACATGTGGTGTGAACGCAGCAGGTCGCTTTCATCGTCGGCCCACAAGATCTTGTGGTTGGTCGATTCCGTCACGTACTCATCCTCTCAGACATTCTCGGTTCTGGCAGGCAGGTTGATCTCGAAGGTCGTACCGGCTCCCTGTTCGGACCGCGGGATGTGGATGTGGCCGCCGTGGTACTCTTCCACGATGCGGCGCACGAAGGCCAGCCCCAGACCCCAACCACGCTTCTTCGTGCTGAAGCCGGGCTGGAACACTCGGGCCAGGTTCTCCGCGTTGATGCCGCGGCCGTTGTCCTCGATAAGGATGCGCACGCGGTGACGCTCCTCGTCAAAGCTGGTGCCGATGCGGATGCACCCCTCCTGCTGCACCATGGCGTCCATGGCGTTCTTGAACAGGTTCTCGAAAACCCAGCCCATCAGCTCGGCATTCAGTGGCACCGCGGGGATTGCCTGCAGATCGAGAACGAACTCGTGTCGGCCGAACTGCGGGCCACGCCCCTTGAAGTAGCCCACCGTATCATTGATGACGTCGCGGACGTCCGCTGGTTTCAATTCGGGCACCGAACCGATCTGACTGAAGCGGGAAGCAATCTGATTCAGACGCCCCATGTCCTGCTGCATCTCGCCGACCACCTGATCCACCGACTGCCCGGCCTCGTGTCGCATGTCTTCAGTGGCGGTGACCAGATCGTGCACGCGGCCACTCATCAGCTCGAGCCAGCCTGACAGCGACGACAGCGGCGTACCCAGCTGATGCGCCGTCTCCTTGGCCATGCCGACCCAGATCGAACGTTGTTCACTGCGCCGGATATTGCGCGAGCCGACCCAGCCGATGAGGACGAAGAGCAGCAGCACGCCGACGGTGATGAAGGGAGCCAGCGAGATGCGGCTGAGCCACTCCGTGTCGCCATAGTGGATCTTCAACTCGTTGTGCACGCGGAAAGTGATGGGCTCGGTGCTGGCGGCGACACGGTCGTAGAGCGCCTGCGCCTCGGGGCTGATCTGCCCCGATTCGCGGAAGGGAGGCAGCGACGGACCGCCCCAGGCGATGACCCGGCCGGTCCGCGACACAGCGAAATCGGCACCGGCGCGGATCAGATGGTTTACGGAGTCTGTCGAGACGTGAAACAGCAACGGCCGCACACCGTCAGCTTGCCAGGCTCGCGCAGCCTTGGCGGCCTCTTGTCGATTTGCCTCCGATGTGTCGACCGACGCAGGAAGGTGTGGCCCTCCCCATGCCACGGCATACCCCTCGGGATCGAGGACCACGAGATCCTGGGCGTCCTGGTAGACGCGGACTATGGCCTCGGTGTTCCACGAAGCGACGACGGGCTCGTTGACGTCGTCCATGGCGTCCATGACCACGCGCACTGCGGCTAGGGTCGCAGGTGAAGCGGCGTCGCTGCGGCTGACATTGGTCGCGTCCTGCGGCGGCAGGCCGGGACCGCCCCACAAGGTGACCCGTCCACGATGGTCGGTGACGACCACGGGGAACGAGTTCTTCTTGTTGTGGATGATTTTCTCGAAGATGTCACCTGACACCTCAGAGGGTAGCGCGTCGGAGATCGCCAGACCGTAGAGGTTGGCGTAGAGATTCGCCCGGACCCGTTCCTGGTCGCGGAACTGCTGAATGACGTACTCGTTGTAGAGCAGAAAGGCCATCACGCCCAGAACGCCCCCGAGGAAGAGAAAGACTCGGAACGTCGGCGACAGACCCCAGGCGGTGGGCGCCAGAACCCGCCAGCCCCTGGCTCGCCTGCTGCCTGCCGGCCGCTCGCCGGTTTGCCGGTCATTTCCTGGAACGGTCGGTGTGGTGACCCGGTCGCTCGTCGGGCGCGGCTCGACGGGGTCGTCCGTGCGACGGCGGCGGCGGCGGCGCACAGCGTCTTCGGAGCTGCGTTCAGGGGGACGTGACAAGGGCGTTGTCATGGTGTGGGTTTCGAAGAGGCAGAGCGACTTCTAATTTAGCATGGATCGGTGACACTCGCTCCGAATAGGTTCATCCCTTTGAAAGCCAGCCAGATGCGACGTTCCCGCCCCGTACGAACCGGGTGTGCGGCCGAGCCGGACAGGTCCGTGCCTCGGCGGGCAAAACGCTGGTGCAGCATGCTTCTGCTCGGCACCTTGCTGGCGACGGCGGCCTGGGGAGAAGCGCAGGTGCAGCGGGTGGAAACCGAGGGACTGCACCTGGATCGTCTGGCCGCGCTGGGGGCCGGCGGTGTCGTCGCCCACTGGGCTGGCTTCAGGTACTTCGATCGTGCCTGGTACCAGGGCGAAAAACGCGGATCGATCCGCTGGCTTCGTGACTGGTCGGGCAACACCTACCTGCACATGGACAAAGGCGGCCACTTCATGGGTGGCATGTTCATGTCCCGCAGCCTGGGTGACGCCTTTCGCTGGACCGGCTTCACACCACGGGCGGCGGCCGGGCTCGGCGCCGCTACCAGCTGGGCGCTGCTGTTCGAGGTGGAGATGCGCGACGCCTACTTCGCCGACTGGGGCTTCTCGATTCCCGACTTCCTCGCCAACACGGCAGGTGCTTCGGTTCCCCTCATGCACACCCTGTGGCCGCGGACGCAGGCGCTCAACTTCAAGTTCAGCTGGTTCCCGTCGCCACTCTACCTGGACTACGATGAACGCCTTGCTGCCGGTCGGCCCCGTACGCGGTACGCCATCGACGACTACGAGGGCATGACCTTCTGGCTCGCCCTGACCGTCGAGCAGGCCCTGCCGAAGCGCCTGCAGACACGGTGGCCGGATTGGCTCGGTTTCGCCGTCGGCTACAGCGCTCGTGGCATGCATGGAGCCAACGTGAAGAGTCGCGGACGGGAACGGGAATACCCGGAACTGCCGTCGGCGCACCCCGAGATCCTGCTGTCTCTCGATTATGATGCTCGGTACATGCCTGCAGGAGGCTGGTTGTGGGAGGAGTTCAAACAGCAGCTGAACTGGCTGCACTTCCCCGCACCCGCAGTGCGGGTCTATCCGGATCTGCGCTTCTACCTGCTCTATCTCTGAGTGATCAGCGCAGCAGGGAAAGGATTCTCTCGATGTCGGCGTCGGCGTGTCCGGCGATGCTGGTGGCTGCCTGCGACAGGATCTGGGCCTGTGTCATACGTGTCGCCGCCCGAGCCACGTCCACCTCACGAATCCGGGACTCGGCGTCTATCATCCGCTCCACGACACTCTCACTGGTGCTGATGCTCAGTTGCAGGCGATTCTGAAAAGCGCCAAGCCGATTGCGCTCGCCGGTGATCTTGTCGATGGCCGTGCCCAGTTCTACCAATGCGCCCTGGGCGTCGATGCGGGTGACGATCGACAGACCGCCGAGACCAAGGACCGGACCGGTAGCCCGCATATCGCTGATGCCGACGCGACTCACGTCGTTGCTCGTCTCGGAAGGCCCGACCTGGAAGGTGAGACCGTCATCCTCCTCCACGATGAGGGTCTGACCATCGAGGACACCGTCCACATAACCACCTGGTGCCCCGCGGACGTTCTCGCCGGTGAGGGTTACCTCCACCCCGAGTCGGTCGAAACGGACCTTGTGGAATTCGCCTTCGCCCAGAGAACCATCCTGACCGAGGAAGCTGGAGACAGCCACGGTCTGCGTCTGTACGCCATTGCCAAGGGTGACGAAACCGTCTCCCGGCGTGTCGACGAAGGTGTAGGTTCCGACGGTGGCATCGCTGACGAGGATGTCGGTCAGGCCGGTGTCGGCGGCGCTGGTGGCAGCCGTCGAGGCAGCATTCAGGTGGTTGTTGCCGCCGGTGAGCAGTTGCTTGCCGTTGTAGGTCGTGGCGCTGGCGATACGATCGATCTCGGCGCGCAGTTCGTTGAATTCTGAGTTGATGTTGAGGCGATCGACGTCGCTGAAGACGGAGGATGCCCCCTGCATGGCCAGAGCGCGCATGCGGTTCACCATCGCACTGATCTCGTTCAGCGAGCCGTCGGCGACCTGAATCAGCGAGAAGGTTTGCTGGATGTTGCGCGTGCCTTCGGCGATGGCCCGCACCTCAGAGCGGATGCCGTCGGCCAGGGCCAGGCTGGCCGGATCGTCGCTGGCCCGATTGATGCGCAGGCCGGAGGACAGCATGCCGATCTGCTTGCTCACGTCGGCTTGATGCACCGCCATCGTCCGGTGCACTTCGGTCAGATGTGAGTTGTGGTTGATGCGAGCTGTCGCCATGGGATCCTTTGCACTGCGATCAGAGAAGGCGCTCGAAGGAGGCGTTCACCGAAGGTGAGCAAAGTGTATACCACGGACTGTGAAACGGCTCAACTGAACCGTCCGACATAGCCCTAAACTACTGTTTACATAGGATTAACAGTCATCGGCATCCAAACCACATCGATCTGGATCCCGTGGGCACTGCGGGAAATTCCTGCTAGGAACCGGAGGCGCGGGCTCCGTCCTGAGTCGTTTCGAGGGTGGCCGCGGCAGCGGCGCCGTCCAGCCGCTTGCCATCCATGGGGATGACCGAGCCATCGCGCTTGGTGTTGTCCTCGATCTCGCTGGCCGCCGTCTCCATGGAGCAACTGCCGTGGAACACGGCTCCCTCGGAAACCGACAGGGCACTGGCATAGACATCACCGATGAAACGAGCCTGACTGTCTAGGCGGACCTTGTCGGCGCGAACAGTGCCGCGAACGATACCGTTGATATAGATATCCCGCCCCTCGAGATGGGCGTAGGCTTCACCTGACTGGCTGATGGTGAGTGCCCCCGAGCAGGTCAACTCTCCCTTGAATGTGCCGTCGATGCGAACGCTGTTGTCGACCTTCATCACTCCTTCGAAGACCGTTCCGCGACCGATGATGGTATTCAGGGTCTGGCCGTTACCGGCGACCGAACCGTTGTCCTTTTTCTTCAGCATAGCTTGTCTGGCGTCCGAGTGGTCTTGGCTTTGGGAACGTATACTGAACGGTCAATATAGCCCGGCCTTCAGGGAGGGGCAACGTCCCTCGGGGGGCACCCCTACCTTTTCTTCTTGGCTTTGCCGTTGCCCCCCATCATCTGACGGATCTCCCGCTCCTGCTGCAGTCGCTCGGCGACGACGGTCACCGCCGCACTCGTCGGATCTTCGATGGCGGTTACATCGATGGTGGGCACATCCTCCTCCTCGCTGCACTGCAGGATGTGTTCCTGGATCGTGAGGATGTGATCCAGATGGGCCAGATACTTGTGTGATTCCCGTGCCGGTTCCTCTGTCGCCCGTTTGGTAAACCTCTCCTGGTAGGCATCGGGCTCGGTGACCAGCAGACTGAGAGGCGCGATGATCGCCTTCTTGTCGAAGGCGGACAGGTCGATGAACCCGGGCAGCAGGTGCACGCCGTCCATGATGACGCTGGTGTTCTCCTCGACGCAGCGACTGATGATGGCGCGCACGCCGACGCCGACAACCCGCGCCTGCTCCCGGTACCCGGCGATGACGGGATCCAGGCCAACCTGACCCGATTCCGGAATCGCCTCCGCCGCACGGTACGATGAGGTGTGAATGGCTGGCATGAAGTCCTCCGCCAGAGTAAGGCGCAGGATCTGGCGGATGTCGTCGGTGGCCACGACCCGCGGAATGTCGAGCAGGTTTGCCAGGCTGATGGCCAGCGTCGTCTTGCCCACACCACTGGCGCCGCCGATCAGTATGACGAGAGGCTTGTCGAGGTTGCCCCAGGCCCGCCAGATCCGATAACGCTGGGCGTAGTTGCGCCCGTGCTCCTGACGCAGCACCTGCTCGACGACTTTCTCAAGTTCCTCGTGATCGATGTCGGCATTGCGCTCCTGCACGAGCCGACTCTCGACGTTCTGCGCCAGGGAGTAGGCGGCCTCCGGCGGCAGACCCGAGGCCTGGATCGAGTGGGACAGCAGTTCCTTGGAGAAGGGTCGTGACCCCTTCTTGCGCGTGACCCGGATCGTCGTCGGGGCTCGCTCCCAGAATACGAGATCACCCACGGTCCGCTCGGCATGGTCCCGCGCCAGCAGGCTGCCGATCAGTTCGAGGATCTCCTCCCGCTTGACGTTCTTGCGCTCGCGCAGCTCGCCGCGCACCTCGTCGGCCAGCTCGTACGCCTCGTCATGGTCGAAGCCGCGCTGGATCAGATGGTGGACTAGCATTCCCCGCATGAAGGGGATCTGCTTCTTGCCGTCGGTGATCATGGCCATGATGTAACGGTACCCCCGCTCTTCGAGAGGGGCAAGCAATTACCCGGAGTTGCGCATCCAGTCCACCGTCTGTCGGAGACCCTCTTCGAAGGAAACACGTGGCTCAAACCCCAGATCACGGCGGGCGCGCGTGATGTCGGCCACGGAGGCGCGCACGTCACCGGTCCGCTCCGGGCCGTGTTCCGGCTGCAGATCGGTGCCGAGCACCTGGTTCAACGAAACGACCAGCTCGTTCACCGTAACGCCTCGGGACGTGCCGATGTTGTAGACCTCACCGCTGGCGTTGGGCGCTGCCAGAGCCAGCAGATTGGCGTCGACCACGTTGTCCACGAAAGTGAAGTCGCGTGACTGTTCGCCATCGCCGTGGATCAACGGCGTGTCGCCATCGATCATCCTGCGGGCAAAGATCGAGATGACGCCGCTGTACTGGCTGGCAGGATCCTGACGCGGTCCGAAGATGTTGAAATACCGGAAGCAGACGGTCTCCAGACCGTAGACGTGCGACCAGACGCGGCAGTAGTGCTCTCCGGTGACCTTGGACAGGCCGTAGGGCGAAACCGGCAGGGCGACCATGTCTTCGCGTTTGGGGATCGTCGGATCGGTGCCGTAGGCAGCGGCCGAAGCGGCGAAGACGACCCGCCGGACCCCGGCCTGACGCGCCGCTTCGAGCAGACGCAACGTACCCACGACGTTGACCTCCTGCTCGTCGAGTGGCTGTTCCACCGAGTACTGCACCGAGGCGATCGCGGCGTGGTGCAACACGATTTCGGCCTCCTCCACAGCCTGCGCCGCCGTGGACGGATCGCGCAGATCGCCCACCATGAGGTCCACGTCGGTGTCACCGAGATTGCCACGCCGTCCACTCGACAGATTGTCGAGAGCACGGACCTCGTGCCCGTCGGTGACCAGGCGTCGGCACAGGTGTGAACCGATGAAACCGGCGCCGCCGGTGACCAGAATGCGTGCCACTGTTTCGATCTCCCGGGAGCGTGTGACAGTGCGGGCTGCACCCCTGCAGTCGTGTTGCCTGCCAAGGGAGCAGTCGGGATATTACCCAACCGGGAAGTATACGGTTTCGAGGCAGAACCCACCCTCTCCGTCGCAGGAGTCCAGATATGTCCAATCCGCTGGTCGATCTCGGGTCCCAGGGCCAGAGCGTCTGGTACGACAGCATCAGCCGCAGTCTCATCACCAGTGGTGACCTGGGCCGCCTGATCGCCGGCGACGGCGTGCGGGGCATGACGTCGAACCCGGCCATCTTCGAGAAGGCCATCTCCGGATCTGACGACTATGCGGATGACCTGCGGCGACACGCCGCAGCCGGACTGTCGCCGCTGCAGATCTACGAGGCCATTGCCATCGACGACATCCGGGGCGCCGCCGACGTGCTGCGGCCCATCTTCGACGAGACGCAGGGAGCCGACGGCTACGTGTCGCTGGAAGTCTCGCCCCATCTGGCCGACGACACTCAGGCCACCATCGACGAGGCCCTGCGTCTGGCCGGCGCCGTGGACCGCCTCAATCTCATGATCAAGGTACCGGGGACGCCGGCAGGCATTTCTGCCGTCGAGGCCCTCATCGGCAAGGGGCTGAACATCAACGTCACCTTGCTCTTCGCGCAGGACAACTACGCCGCCGTGGCCGACGCCTACCTTGCCGGTCTCGAGAATCTGACGGCTGCCGGTGGCGACGCAGGTTCGGTGGCCAGTGTGGCCAGCTTCTTTGTCAGCCGTATCGACACGCTGGTGGACTCGAAACTGGAACAGCTGCCGGACGTCACCGACCTCCGTGGCAAGGTTGCCATCGCCAACGCCAAACTCGCCTACCAGCATTTCCTGAGGCTGAGCGCCACAGACCGCTGGCAGGCCCTGGCGTCGAAGGGTGCGCGTCCACAACGGCTTCTCTGGGCCAGCACCGGTGTCAAGAATCCACAGTACCGCGACGTTCTCTATGTCGAGGAGCTGATCGGCCGGGATACGGTCAACACCATGCCGGTGGCCACCTTCGAAGCCTTCCGCGACCACGGCGTCGTGGCCGCGACGCTGGAGCAGGGCGTGGACGAGGCCCTGCGTGTCATGGCCGCCGTCGATGCCGCCGGCATCTCCATGACCGCCGTCACCGACAGGCTGCAGGCCGATGCCGTCGCCCTGTTCGTCGAGCCCTTCGACAACCTGCTGGGCGCCATCGAGAGCCAGTGCGCCGCATTGCCGCAGGGCTGAGCATGAGACCGGGTGTCAGGTGACCGACTCGCTGCTGGCACCGGATCGGGTACCCGATCCCTGCGTCCTGGTCATCTTTGGCGCCTCCGGTGACCTGACCCGGCGAAAACTCGTACCCGCGGTCTGGCATCTGCAGCAACAGGGGCGCCTGCCGGAGAACTTCGCCCTCGTCGGTGTCGCCCGTTCGCCCATGAGCAGCGATGGCTTCCGCGCCCACATGGGACAGGCCCTGGAGGAGTTCGTCGGGGCCAGCGGCGAGCAGGTGGAGGGCTTTCTCTCGCACCTGGAGTACCTCAGCGGTGATCCAGGTGACTCGGCGTTCTACCAGCGATTGAATGTCCGTCTGCAGCAGATCGATGACGAACGCGGCACCGCCGGCAATCGCTGCTTCTACTGCTCGGTGCCTCCCCAGGTCTACCTGACGATCATCGAGCAACTCGGCGTCGCCGGACTGCATCGCGAGGGCCAGGGCGAACCCGGTTGGGTCCGCATCATCGTGGAAAAACCCTTCGGCCAGGACCTCGACAGCGCCGGCGAGTTGAACCGGGCCATTCACGCCGTGTTCTGCGAGCCTCAGATCTTCCGCATCGATCACTACCTGGGAAAGGAGACGGTGCAGAACATCCTTGTCTTCCGCCTGGCCAACTCGATGTTCGAACCGTTGTGGAATCGACGCTACGTCGATCACGTGCAGATCACGGCGGCCGAAGCGGTGGGTGTCGAACACCGGGCCGGCTACTACGACGGTTCCGGGGCCCTGCGCGACATGATCCAGAACCACCTGCTGCAGGTCATGTGTGTCGTCGCCATGGAGCCGCCGTCGGCCTTCGACGCTGAGTCCGTACGTCTGGAGAAACTGAAGGTTCTCAAGGCTGTGCGTCCCATCAGTATCGGCGAGGTCGACCGCTTCGCCGTGCGCGGCCAGTACACCGCCGGTGCATACGACGGTGGGCCGGTCCCGGGGTATCTCGACGAGGAGGAAGTGCCGGCAGGCTCCCGCACCGAGACCTTCGCCGCCGTCGAGTTCACCCTCGACAACTGGCGCTGGCAGGGCGTGCCATTCTATGTGCGCACTGGTAAACGCCTGGCACGAAGGGCCAGTGCCATCACGATGCGCTTCAAGCAACCACCACACCTGATCTTCTCCGGGGGTCGGGACGTACGGCCGAGCACGTTGACCATTCGCATCCAGCCCGACGAGGGCATCTCTCTGTCCTTCAGCGGCAAGATGCCGGGACCGGATGTGAATCTCGGCTCCGTGGAAATGGACTTCAGCTATCAGGATGCCTTCGGGGGCCGCAGCCCGGAAGCCTACGAGACGCTGCTGCTCGATTGTCTGCTCGGTGACGGCACGTTGTTCGCCGACTCCAGGTGGATCGAGAAATCCTGGGAGCTGCTGATGCCCGTCCTCGAAGCCTGGAACGCGACGTCTGCGACCAGCGTGCCAGAATACGCGGCCGGCACCTGGGGACCGCGGCAAGCCGACCTGCTGTTCGACCGCGACTGGAGGACCTGGGCGTGTCCCTGATCCTCGGTGGCGACGTGGGCGGCACGAAGGCGTACCTGGGACTGTACCGTGTCCTCGGAGGGAAGCTCGACCCGGTAGACGTCAAACGTTTCGAGTCGTGTGACTTCGAGGGGGCCGCGCAGCTGCTTGCCGCCTTCGTCGACCACTGCGGCCAGCGACCGGATCGGATCGTTCTCGGCGTTCCTGGACCCGTGCGACACACGCCGGTGAAGCCGGTCAATCTGCCCTGGACGATCGACCCGGGGCAGATCGCCTCGGCTGTCAGCGTGGCGCACGTGTTCCTGCTCAATGACCTGGAGGCTGCCGCCTACGGCCTTCTGGCGTTGGCCGACGAGGACGTGATCACTATCAACGAAGGCGAACCCGATCCCACGGACGGATTCCCGTTCACATCATAAAGCAGGACAACACGGCGCTGCTGGGGGCGGCTTACTACGGCGCCCGTATACTCAAACAGGGAAAGGCCTGAAATGGCAGCTGACCCCATACCCCCGCCACCCTCTCCGGCACTGCTGTCCAAGGCCGGGCGAATCAAGGTCTTGCTCACCGACATCGACGGCGTGTGGACCGATGGCAGACTGTTCTATTTCCCTGGACCTTCGGGCGATCTCGTCGAGACGAAAGGCAGTACTGCCATCGACGGCATGGCCCTGCGCTGGTGGCATGCCGCCGGCCACGTAAGTGGCGTCATCAGCGGCCGCGACGCCCCCGGGATCACCCACCGTTGCCAGATGCTCGGAGTGTCCTACGTGTTCCAGGGGCACCTCGACAAGATCGAGCCGTGGGAGCAGATCTGCCGCGAGGCGGGCGTACAGAACGACGAAGTGTGCTACATGGGAGACGACCTGCCGGACACGCCTCTGCTCCGTCGGGCCGGTCTTGGCGTGGCGGTGGCCAATGGCCGGCCGGAGGTGAAATCCGTCGCCGACTACGTGACGGTGTCCCCGGGGGGGGAGGGTGCCCTGCGCGAGGTCATCGAGTTGATCATGAATGCCCGTGGTGAATGGCAGGCAGTGCTGCAGAAGTACGGCCTCGACAGATGAAGACCGACGAAGAGACGCTCCTCGAGCTGTCGCAACGGCTGATCGACAGCATCGCCGACGGCGACTGGCAGATCTACGAATCTCTGTGTGCGCCGGAATTGACGGCCTTTGAGCCGGAGGCCCTGGGTCACCGTGTCGAGGGACTGCCCTTCCATCGCTATTACTTCGACCTGGGGGCACCGGCAGGCGCCAGGAACGAGACCATGGTCGACCCCCGGGTGCAGCTGCTGGGCAAGGATGCGGCCCTCGTCACCTACATGCGGTTGACCCAGCACCAGACCGACGCCGGACCGGTGAGCCGCCGTTGCGAGGAGACCCGGGTGTGGCAGCGGCGAGACGGCCGCTGGTGGCACGTGCACTTCCATCGCTCGAACAACGGCTGAGCCGGGTTGACACACGCACCTGTGTGCCTCTACACACGCTACCAGCGTCCTTTCACCGATCCCCAGGTCGATGCCCGCACGCTGGTTGCCGGCGACGACGGGGCCTGGCGCACCAGGCGGGCACCGACCCCACCGTCGGGAAAATCCTGGGAGCCGCCATAGCGGAAAGCTGAACGCAGGCCGCGGGCATCCCCCATGAAGATGCCGCCGCGGACGATACGGAACTGGCCATCTTCCGGGCCCTGCGGATCCACCTGTGGCCCGGCAGCGTACACGCCGGACCAGTCCTGGACCCACTCCCAGGCGTTGCCGTGCATGTCATAGAGCTTCCACGGATTTGGCAGTTTCTGGCCCACCGGGTGGGCCCACGGCTCGCCGCGGAAGAACGTGTTGTCACGGTTCCAGGCGTAGTCGCCGATCAGATCCGGGTCGTCGCCCCAGGACCATCGCGTTGTGGTGCCGGCCCGCCCGGCGTACTCCCATTCTGCTTCGGTCGGCAGTCGGCAGTAGGGGCCGCCTTCGGCGTCATTGAGGGCGCTGACGAAGTCCTGTACATCCAGCCATGAGACGTACGTGGCCGGATGGCTGGGGTCGTCAGAAACGTAGGTTCGGCTGTCCTGCGTCCAGGGCTCGGTGCCCATGACGGCCGTCCACTGGGCCTGCGTGATCTCAAACTGACCAAGGTAGAACCCATGCTCGATGGTCACTTCGTGTCGGGGGAACTCGAAACTGATCACCAGTTCCTCATCCTCCGCGGAACCCATCAGGAACGATCCCGCCTCGATCCAGACGAAGCGCATTGTCTGTCCACCGGGCAGGGCAAATTCGGCCTCCTCGAGGTGAGGGGGATCCGTTTCCGCCCTGGCACTGTCTGCCATCGACGCGATACTTATCAGCAGCCCCGTGAAGGTCGCAAACAGCTGCCGACGTGCCATATCATTCCTCCAGGTGCACCGGAACACGGGTAAAAGTAAACGAGGCGCGACGATGGCGCGACTCACATGATCCCTATCACGGATCGTGTCCCGGCGGCTGCAACAATACCTGGAAATGGCGGCCCGTATTTGTCCTGACAGCCCCACGACGTGTCGGTGTGCGATCCCGCACACTGCTGCGCGCCTGGGCGCACAGTCTTCCGGGGTTGCCCGCCGGTAAGGGTCGGCACCCCCTGAGACCATCGAAATTGACCGAGCCTGTCACGCTGGCTCGCTTTCTGCTGTTCTCGATTTCTGCTGTTGCAGTTTCCGGTGACCGAAGCCTCGCTGAACGATGCCAGGATCCGGCAGAGCGTGCGCTCGACCGATTGGGGTCACCTCGGGAACGAAATTGCCGATACTAGAGATTCCGGGGTCTGTACGAACTAACCAGAGACATGGAGACAGGAAGAGCATGGCCAAAGGCACCGTCGAAGTCCTCAACACGGAGCGTGAGTTCCGCGTCGAGGAGTTGTTCTTCTCGACAACCGATGCCAAGGGAATCGTCTGTCACGGCAACGGTGTCTTCACCCGGATCTCGGGGTATTCCGAGGAGGAGCTGTTCGGGGCGCCGCACAGCATCATCCGCCACCCGGATATGCCTCGGGCGGTGTTCCAGCTGCTGTGGGACACCATACAGGCGGGAGGTACGATCGCCGCCTACGTGAAGAACCTGGCCAAAGATGGCCGCTACTACTGGGTCCTGGCCGTGGTCATGCCCTGCGATGGTGGTTACCTGTCGGTACGCCTCAAACCGACGAGTCCCATCCTGGGCGTGGTGCGAACGCTGTACAGCGAGTTGTTGCAGCTCGAACGGCAGATCGAGACCGAACCCAAGCGTCGCCGCGAGGCGATCGAGGCGACCACAGCCAAGCTGCTCGAAGAACTGCTGGCTCGCGGCTTCAAGGACTACAATGACTTCATGCAGCAGGCCCTGGTGGCGGAGATCACGAGTCGGCACGATCAGCTGGAGCCTGCCGACGATACGGAAACGGACCATCAGGACGCGGTCGACGGCCTGCCCCAGCTGCTGAACCACTGCCGACAGCTGGATGAGGACCTGCAGACTTTGTTCCACCGGCTCGAAGAGTTCCGAACCATGAACGAGCAGCTGTCAGAGAAGTCCGCGAGTGTGCTGGAAACGGCAGACGATATTCGCCTGTTGGCCCTCAATGCCTCCATCGCCTCAAGCGGCCTCGGCCCCCGTGGTGCATCCCTGCAGACCGTGTCGAAGTCACTGGGCGCCAGCTCGATGAAGGTCGAGGATACGATCGTCGGCCTGTCGCAGCAGACGGGGGAGATCGTCAGTGCCCTGAGCCAGTTGATCTTCGATGTGGCGGCGACCAAACTGCAGAGCGAGATCGGCCGGCAGTTCATCGGCCAGATGCTGTCCTCGTCGACAACCGGAGATGGCACTTTGCTTCAGGAAAGCCTGCAGACACTGCTGCAGACGATGGGCCTCCGGACCGCCGCCATATTCGACAGTCTGTCGGTGACCGATGCCCACTTTGGCGGCCTGGAAAAGCAGATACAGACCCTCGTGCGAAACAACAAGCTGTTGCGGTTCGTGCAGTTCGCCGGCGAGAAGGAGGCAGCCTCCTGGAGTGATCTGGAGGACTTCCGCGCCATGTTCTCACAGGCTCACACGCATATCGAAGGCACGTACAAGGATTGCCTCGATCTGGGGAAGACCATCGAAAACGTCCGCGGGCACATTGCCGCCATCCGCGACGTCGAGCCGCAGATCTCGGATCACATACAGGCCTTCAGGGAGTATTCGTTGGCCTAGGCCCGCCCGCCTCGTTGTTCACCGCCTGCACCAGGGCGCGCATGTAGGCGATCGAATAGGCCGTCCCGGCACGAGGCCCCCCCAGCAGGCTGGGGATGTGATCGGGAATAATGGCCCCGTCGTAGCCGACTTCACGTAGCGTCTGCATAACGACGTGCATGTCCATGTAGCCGTCATCCATCAGTGTCTCCGTCCACGGCTCCGGCATGGGATTGGTGACGTTGCGGAAGTGGACCTTGAAAAGCTTCCGGCGCTCGGCGAAGTAGCGGATCGCTCCGGGCACGTCGATACCCATGCCCTCCTCACCCCCCTCCAGCCAGCAGCCGATGCACAGACAGACGCCGATGTTCGGGCTGTCGGCGATGTCGATGGCGCGTTTGTACCCCTCGAATGTGCCGAAGATGCATCTTGGAATCCCACCGAGTGCGTAGACGGGCGGGTCGTCGGGATGAATGCCGATATAGACGCCGGCCTCTTCGGCGACAGGGGCGATCTTTCTGATCATGTATTCGTAGTTCTCCCACAGTTCGTCTTCGGAGTACTCCCGTCCGTGGGTCAGTTCTCCCTCAAACGTCCTGCCGATCCAGTTCCCTTTCGCATTGCTGATGTCGAGGGTACGTGCCTCCATGCCACCGCGACGTGTGGTACTGCCCGTGCTCCAGATCCCATTGCCCATGTGGGCGTACGTGTTGTAGGGGATCCCCGCAGCGCCGAGATGACGGATGAAGGTGGCGAACTCTTCCACCTTCTCGTCCCGACCGGGGAGATTGAGTGTCACCTCGGGGATGTTGTGCACGCTGTGGTTGCCGATGCGATAGATCTGCAGGCCGTATTCGCCGAAGCGCGCCTTCAGCTGCCGGTAGTAGTCAGCGTTCTGATTCTCGTCGTCCGGTACCGACACCATCATCCACTCGATCCCGAGCTGCTGCATGAACTGCAGATCGTCGTCGGTGGCGGCGTCACTGGTCTGGGCAGCAAGCTGGATCCCGGGGGTATTCGATTCGAATCCTGGTACGGCTCGGAGCTTGTAGGTCATTGGGATCCTCGGTGGTTGTGCAGTGGATTACTCGCCCTGGGAGGTACACTTAGCTAAAACCCGTCTTCATCCGCACCGCCGCTGACTCGCGCTCGCATGGCGTCAACGACCTTGGCAAAGGACTGCAATGTCGTCGGCAGGCTGTTGAGATCGAACAACGTGACCTCCTCGGTGGCTCGCTCTGCCCACTGGCTCAGAGGTGGGTAGCCGTATTCTTCCGCGAGTTGGCGCACTCGGGCAGTGAAAGTCTCGATCTCCGTCAGCAGCATGTCCTGCGTCAGTCGCTCTGCTTCGGCCAGCAGCTCATCGTCGGCCAGCTGAACCAGTTCGGGCAGCCGTGCCAGAACCTCGACACCAAGCTCAGCTGGCGGCTCGGAGACCGGTCCCTCTGGCTCCAGCGGTGCCCCATCCGGACGCGTGAACGGCAGATGGCGCATCAGCTCCGCCACCAGCTTGCTGCGGCTGACGGGTTTGGACAGATATCCGTCACACAGATCTCCCAGGGCGTCTTCATCATCGGTCATGGCCGACGCGGTCAGCGCCACAATGGGAATCTGACGCAGCTCGGCGTCTGCCTTCAACCGCCGCGTTGCCTCTTCGCCATCGAGAACCGGCATGCGGATGTCCATCAGGATCAGGTCGGGGCGATGGGAGCGCGTGACCTCGATCGCCTCTTGTCCATCGGCCGCCTCAAGCACCGAGAAGCCGAAGGCATCGAGGTAGGCCTGCACGACCTGACGGTTGGCCTCGATGTCATCGACAACGAGGATCGTGGCCGGCTCGAAGACGACGCCGCTCACATCCTCCTCCGTCGACGCTGCCACTTCATCGAGAGAGACGACCCGAACGTCCCGTAGACGAACCCGGAAGATACTGCCCGTGCCGGGTTGGCTGTCGACAGCAATCTCGCCATTCATCATCTCCACCAGCCTGCGTGTGATCGCCAGACCGAGGCCCGTTCCTCCGTACTCCGCATTGCTCTGTCCCGCTGTCTGCTCGAATGCGTCGAAGATCTTGCCCTGCTGATCCTCGGGGATTCCGATGCCGCTGTCCTCGATGCTGAAGACGAGATCGGTCCGGCCGTCGGTACCGTCGCCGACGGGTTCGTCGTGAGCCTCCAGTCGTACTGTTCCGTCATCGGTGAACTTGACGGCATTGCCGATGAGATTGATCAACACCTGGCGGAGACGAATCTCGTCAAGCACCAGCGCCCGCGGCAGTTCATCGTCGATGTCGACGACGAATTCGATGCCCTTCTCCTGTACTTTCTGCGCAAAGATCTGCGCCATGTCGTTGAATACAGATCTGGAGTTGAAAGGGCGATAGTCCATGTCCAGCTTGCCCGCCTCGACCTTGGACAGATCGAGGATGTCATTGATCAGTCCGAGCAACGACTTTCCAGAGGACTGGATCGAGTCGAGGTAGCGCTTCTGCTGGCCGGACTGAATCAGCCCGGCCAGGATCTCCGAGAAGCCGAGTATGGCGTTCATCGGCGTGCGGATTTCATGTGACATGTTGGCAAGGAACTGGCTCTTCGACCGGTTCGCGGCTTCGGCTTCGTTGCGTGCCGCTTCGGCAAGTTCGGTACGGTCCCTCAGCGTCTGCAGGTCGTCGAGGCGGCGGAAGGCCTCGGAGAGCACGGTGGCGATCTCCTTCAACTCGTCGACGTAGTCATCGAAGGCGTTGGCCACCGGACTGTTGAATGCCAGGGTCCCATGGCTGAAGGGTACATCGATGATAGCGCGGCGTTGCGTGCTGGCTTCGGCGGCCACGTCCGGATGCGACCTGTCATCGGGTTCGTCGGAACCGACGCGTCTATCGTTGAAGGTATCCTCGACTTCGAGGTCCGGTCGGTACACGGTTTTCCCGTCTCGACGGAACCTGGCCACAATCCGAGCGGCCCCCGATCCGAACGTCCCGGTGGACCACCCCGATCCCTCGATGAGGTTGTGGTATGTCACCTGAGGATCGTCATCATCTCGGACGACCAGGTTCACGCCACAGACCCTGTGCGGCACACCGATGGTAGCCAGCACCTGTTCCAGCGCCAGCAGAATGTCCTGCACCTGGCTCGTGCTGTTCAGCGACCAGATCTTCCGCCGCATATCCTGCAATGCGCCTTCTCTGTTCTGCCGCGCTTTCCGCTCGGAGATGTCCTGCACGATGGCGAGGCCATGTTCCAGCTCGCCGCTATCATCTCGGATGCCGCGGAAGGACATGATGGTGTCGATGACGCGTCCATCTTTGCGGATGAACCGCTTGTCGATCGAGTACCCCTCGATCTCGCCCTCGACGACCCGCTCGAACTGGGCCACATCAGCTGCCAGATCTTCCGGATAGGTGATCTCCACCCAGTCCTTGATGCGCAACTCCTCCCAGGGGTATCCCAACATCTCGCACAGGTAATCATTGGCCGCCAACCAGCCCTTCTTCGTGGAGGTGAAGGCCATGCCGACGATGCCGATCTCAAAGAATGTCCGGAACTGCTCTTCTCTTTCAACGACGGCGCGCAGATCCTGCAGACGATGAAAGCCCTCGTTGAGGACTTCGCCGAGCAGTTGCATACTCTCGATATCCCACGTTGAGAAGGCCCGCGGCGTGTGGCTGTTGACGGCCAGGGTGCCGAACTCGAAGGGGACGTCCAGTATCGAGCGGACCACACGACCGTAGTCCTGTTGTCGGTCCTGACGCTCGTCGTTGGGGTCCGCCGCCAGCAGATCCTCCCGGTAGGCCGGTTGCTGCCTCTCCCAGAATCCGAGAATCAGTCGTGAGTTCGGATCGTTGCCTGGACGTTCCTCGACACCACTGTCGTTCAGGGCGCGGATGATGACCGTCGGTGGATCCGTACTCGTGTCGACCGTGTTCAGACCACAGGCATCATAGGGGATCTGCAGATCGTTGAGGCTCTGGCGCAGAGTCGGCAGCAAGGCCTGCAGATCGGCGTTCATATCGAGAGACCAGATGGCGTCACGCAGACGTTGCACGGCCCGCCGCCGGCTTTCGCCTTGCTCCCGCAAGGCGATCTCGGCCGCCAGTGCCCGGTTGCGACGCACGACCTGGCCGCCGCTGAAGACCAGGGCCAACAACGCCACCGCCAGACCCCCATAGAGAGACCATTGGAGATAGGGCACATGAACGATGAGGGAGACACGCGCGGGTGCGGTGGAAACGTCGAGGTCACGATCGATGGCCTCGACTTCGAAGACATAGTCACCGACCGGCAGATTCGCGTATTCGATGCGCTCCCGATCGGTAACTGTCCAGTGCTCGTCGTGCCCTCGGAGGCGATGACGGTACAGCATCGCCTCCGGCCGGGTCTTGAAGCTGATTGCACGCACGAGAAAGCGGACCAGCGGTTGCGGCGAGGGCAGATGGACCGTCTCGGTGGGACCGTAGCGCCTGTCGGCCACGACGTCGACGATTCGAATTCGTGGCGGCGCCTGAGACGGGCGAAACCGCGTCACCCCATCGCCCCATGTGGCGATCCACATATTGCCCTGTCGATCCTGCATCAGATCGGAGATGCGATTGCCGGCCAGTCCATCACGCTGGAGTAGGGTCTGGAAGATGCCGTCGGTAAAGCGCGAGATTCCGCCGGCACTCGCGATCCAGAGGTGTCCCCGCCGATCTTCGTACAGGGCATCGACGAAGTTATGCATCAGCCCGTTGTTGGCATTGTAGGTGACAACCTCGCCGTCGGCGTAGCGGCTCAGGCCTGAGGGTGTACCCAGCCACAGATTCCAGTCGCTGTCGAACAGCATGGTCACGACGTCGTTGTGGGGCAGACCGTCGGCCACCGTGAGATGGCGGTACCGCTGGCCGTCGTGGTGCACGACCCCCTGCAAGTACGAGGTGAACCACAACCGCCCGTCGCCATCTTCGGCGAGGAATCCCACCGCATCGTTCGGTAGGCCGTTGAGCGTATTCGTCGTCGTGAAGTGGCCATCCTGAAAGCGACTGAGGCCGCCCCCGTCTGTGCTGAACCAGACGCCGCCTTCCTGGCTGGCGAGCACACGACTGACCCGATTGTGAGCCAAACCATCGGCAGTGGTCAGTACCTCAAACCGTTCACCGTCGTAGCGCACGACACCACCGCCGGTGGTGGCAATCCACAGACTGCCCTCGTCATCTTCGGCCAGATCGCGCAGTGGGAAGGGCGGCAGACCATCGGCTGTGGTGTACGTGTGCAGAGTGTCTCCGTCGAAGCGCCCCAGTCCCGTGTCCGTCGCCATCCATACATGCCCGTGACGATCTTCCAGCAGCCCCCAGACATCGTCGCTGGGAAGTCCCTGGGCCCGACCGAAGTAACGGAAGCCACCGGACGTGTACCTCACCAGGGATGTCGTCGTGCCTGCCCAGACGTTGGCCTCTCGATCTTCGAACAGGCAGTACACCGCATCCCCGCCGATCGTCTCGTGTCCGGGGATCTGCATCAATCGACGTCCATCGAAGCGGTACACCTCGCCGCTGGCCACCGTGGCCAGGCCGGCCAGGCCTGAACGGACACCGACCCATATCTGACCATCACCAGTCTGGAAGATCCGGTCTATGACGCGGTGCGGCAGTTGTTCGTTGAACTCAGCTGCCACGAAGCCGGCACCGCGGCGATAGGCCAGTCCGGCATCAGTACCGACCATCAGGCCCTGTGTCCCGAGGTGCAGGGCACGGATCTGATTGCTCGGCAGGCCGTCAGCTGTTGTGAAGGTCGTGAACCGCTCTCCGTCGAAGCGTACGAGTCCGTCCGCAAGGGTCGTCAGCCACAGCGTATCAGCATCGGCAACGATAGCCTCCACCCAGGTTCGGGGGGCTCCCTCAAAGCCGTCGTGGCTGTGGAAGAAACGCCCGTCGAAGCGATACAGACCTCGATCCAGGCCGATCCACAGTTCCCCGTGATGGTCGAAATGCAGACTGAGAACACTGCCGGCAGGCAGACCGTCACGCGGGCCATAGTTTGTGAACGCCTTGCCGTCGAAACGACTGAGTCCATTCGCGGATCCAATCCAGAGACCGCCGTCTATGGCCAGTGCCAGAGCGGCGATCTCGCCCTCAGGTAGTCCATCGCGACTGGTATAGTTGCGGAAGACGTGCCCGTCATAGCGGCTCAGTCCGGTGGAAGTACCGAGCCAGAGATTGCCTTTCTCGTCCTGGACGATGTCACGCACCGAATCACCGGCGAGCCCGTCCATGACTCCCAGAACCTGCCAACCAGGTCCGGAGAGGCCCAGGCCTGCCCGGTGCCAGCTGCCGGCGCCGGCGATGCGCCGGTCGCCGCCGCCGGGGAAGAGGGCGAAATCGAGCAGCAGATCCTCCCCGGAAGTCAGCTGGATCTGCTGACGCTGGAGCTTGTCAGCGGCGTCTGGCAGAATGTCATACGCGCCTGCCGGCAGAGCCATGCTGAAGTGACCGGACGGGTCGGTCCTGGCGCGGATAACGACTGACGAATCGTCCCTCGATCGAACCTGCAGCAGCGCCCCTGGCAACGCCGGGCCCTTGGCCCAGCCGACTCGTCCATGGACCGTGGCGAGGGTGTGAGACGCCGAGATCAGAGCCACATCCCCTCGTCGGTCGGCGTCGCCGGCCTTGCCGGTTCTGGCGCCCCAGGATACCCACGAGAACGAACCGTCGGCATCACGATCGCTGATGACGACATCCAGGCTCAGAATCCTCGCCCCTGCCGCAGAAGGCAGGTCGTCCTGGCTGAGATCGAAGCGCCACTCGTAGATGTGAACGCCGCTGGTCCGTGTCCAGGCCACTCTGGTCGGCGCGTCGGAATCCTGATGTCGTTGCTGCTCTGAGCCAGCGCCACGCACGGCGTACTGAGTAGCGATGCTGGCATCATCGTGTCCCAGATCGATGTAAATCTCGCAACCGTCTTCTGTCATCCAGTCTCGTGCCGGACTGTTGTCGATGACGACAGATTCGTCGCTGGCTTCCAGGGCCAGGTAGAGCGCCGGAGGAGATTGCGAGAAACCGACACGGAATTGAGCCGCAAGATCGGCGCTGTCCGTCGGCCGCTCGCCGTACTCCGGTAGCGCAATAGGATATGTGGGTAGAGAATCGGGCCAGTCGCCCAGATGGCCGTCTACGACGATCTCGTCGATTGGCAGAGCCAGGGCAACGGCACCGTTGTGCGCCCTGGCCTCTTGCGGAACCACATTGGCCAAGACGACGGCCAGGACCACAGCAAGCGACGCCAGGCGCCGGTTGGTGGGGGGATTGGGTGCCAACATGAGGGTAATATGTGACAATGCCTGAAGCCGAGCCACGCGACTTGGAGCTACGTCCTCCCGTAGGTCGCTGCCTCGTCGTACATGGCGATGATGTTCTCCACCGGCGTGTTGACCTGGAGGTTGTGACAGGGAGCCAGAATGTAGCCGGTGCCATCGCTGGCCAGCGAGTCGATGCAGTGCCTGACCTCGTCGCGCACCTGTTGCACGGTACCGAAGGGCAGAATCCGCTGGTTCTCCACGGCGCCATGGAAGCTGATACGATCACCGAACTCCGCCTTGAGCTCGACCATGTCCATACCGGGGCAGACCCATTGAACCGGGTTCAGCATGTCGATGCCCATGTCGATCAGCAGCGGCAGGAAGAGTCGACAGCTGCCGTCATCATGGTGCATGACAGCGATGTCGAACTCGTGGCACAGCTCGATGAACCGGTGGTGGTGGGGCGCATAGAACTCGCGGTAGAGATCCATGCCGATGAGCGGACCGGTCTGGCTGCCCAGGTCATCGGTCACCTGGGCGATGTCGATGAGCCCCCGGCAGGCCTCGAACATCCGGCGGTGGTGGTCGTAGAAGCAGTCGCTCAGACGCGTCAGGAACTCGTGTGTGAAAGTCTCGTCGGTGAGGGGATCCAGCAGCGACTGTTCGAGGCCGCGAAGCAGATTGTGGTAGTAGAACGGTGCCATGTAACCGCATTGTACGGCGTTGACCTTGCGCGCCTCCAACGCCCGCTCACGCATGCGGGAGTAGTCGAACCACTCGGGGCGTGGCCAGAGGTAGGCGTCGAGATCATCGACGCTGCGGGCCTCGGCAAGGGGGTGGAAGTACTGTTCGTTGTAGGCGCCGCCTTCGTGAGCGACCTGTCGACGGCGCATTCCCCAGTAGTCGACACTTTCTCCTGCCGGCATCTCGGGCAAGGCCGGACCGACATAGTCGGGACCGACGCTGGCCATGCCGTCGATCTGCAGCTCGGACCGGATGTCGGCATCGTCGCCGAAGTGGTCGCGCAGTTTCTGCCAGACCTCCGCCGTGGCCCAGATATCGGTGGGTACGCGATCCACCGGCTGGCGGCGCATGGCGGCCAGTACTGCCTCCCGCGAATTCATCGCACCTGACCGCTCACTCCCCGCCAGGCCGTCGAACCAGCTCGTGGATCAGGTCATAGGCGAAGGTGAGTTCATCGACGGTGCAGTGATCCTGCACGAAGTGGGTGGTGCAGTAGAGCAACCCGCCATCGGCGAACATGCCGAGGACACGCTCGATCTCGCGGCGCAGTCTGTCGTAGTCGCCGAAGCCGATCGTCGTCTGCACGTCGAGGCCACCCATGGCGATGAAGGACCCTCTGTACTTCTCGTTGTACTCGGCCAGGTCCATGCCTGCCGACTCCTGATACGGGTGCAGCACGTCGAACCCGAGTTTGATGATCCCATCCAGGACCTGCATCACGTTGCCGTCTGTGTGCAGGCTGAGAAAAGCCTCCCTGCCCTTCACCGCGTCACAGGTGATCTTGTGATATGGATACACCAGATCCCACCACGTCTGCGGGCTGAACATCAGCGCGTCCTGGGCACCCCAGTCATCGGAGATGTGGACCATGTCCACCCCCAGATCGATGCAGTTGTGGGCGAACGACTTGTTCCACTCGGCCTGGCGGGCATAGACCTCGTGCAGGTCTCCCTCATAGAGGCCGAGATACATCAGGTGATTCTCGATGCCGAAAGGACCGTTGTTGCTCTCGAAGATGCCCGGCGTCTGCACGTAGGTGAAGCGCCCGCGGGACTCCTTGTAGTGCCGCAGGGCTTCGACGACGCCGGCGTACGCCGTCTGCTCACTCGGGTCTGACATTGGTATGTCCAGCAAGGTGCGCGGATCGATGGCGCCCCCCGAGCCGGAGCGCAGTTCCTCGAGAGCACCGGCCGGATAACAGGCGGGCCCGCCGAAGATGTGGGCGTAGTCGAACTCATAGCGATCCTCGAAAGCCTCGACGGAGCCGAAGGCCTCGATCAGCTGCTTGCCGAGGTTGGCCCGGACCCAGCCATAGACCGGTGTACGATCGGGCGATCGGCCCTCGATGACCTCGACTACACGCTCTCTGGGCAGCATTACAGCCTTTCTGAGAAACTGTCACCCACAGCACGGGAGATACCGGGCCAGTCCGGCGCCGGGCCGACCGGATCGGGACTCAGGGGGTGTTTTCGGGGTCGGGTGACCCGGGCCACACTTCGAGGGCGAACAGCACGGCCAGGGCGAGCCACAGGCAGATCACCAGTCCCGCCGCAACGCCTGCACCCGGGATGACGAAGTCCCTGTCGACTGCGTCTTCGCGACAGTCGGCCATGACGTTGGCCGGAATCAGCCGCAGAACGAGAATGATGCCGAGGGGTACCAGGATGACGTCGTCCAGGTAACCGAGGATGGGGACAAAATCGGGGATCAGATCGATGGGACTGGCGGCGTAGGCCACGACACAGATCGCCAGCAGGCGCGGCAGCAGGGGCACCCGAGGGTCCTGGGTCGCCAGATAGATAGCGAGGAGTTCGGTCTTGAGCCGCTTGCCCAACGTCCGGATCTGTGAATAGGAGAGAGCCACGCTCCTCAAATAAGGCGAAACGCAACCGCCTGTCACGCCTCAGTCGGCGCTCTCCCCCGGCGCACCGGCTTGCTCACCCAGGGAGTCCACGAGGCGCACGATGCCGTCAAGATCGAACTGGCGGCTCAGATCGCGCAGATGGGCCACGAGCATCCGCCCGCGATCACCCAGGTCGGTATCGGTCTCGAGAGCCGCGATCTGTTCCTTCAGATCGGTGATGCTGTGACTTCTCGCCGCGCGCCGGAGGCCGTCGGACACTCCCGGGGGCAGCACCAGGCCCTCCCATCCCCGGGACGCACCCTTCGGTTCTGCCTCCTGCCGTTGGCCGAATTCGAAGCCCACACCCAACTGCTGATCCAGGCAGGCGCACACCTGCTCGAAACCCAGGGGCTTGTCGATGAAAGCCTCGAAGCCCTCGCGCATGAATTGCTGGCGCTCGTGCTCGAGTACCGAAGCGCTGACGGCGATCATCTTCATCGCCTGCCGGCCGTGTGTGTTGACGAGTCGGCGACGCGTCTCGACGCCGTCCATTTCCGGCATGCGGACATCCATGAAGACGATGTCGGGGATCCTGCCGGCCACGCGCGTCAGCGCTTCGGCGCCGCTGCCCGCGGTTTCCACCGTCACGCCGATCCGCCTCAGGATATGCGCCAGCAGGTCGCGGTTCGTCGCCGTGTCGTCGACGACCAGGGCAGCCACTGACTGCCCGGGTACCAGACGCTGGACAAGAGACCAGTCTTTGCTGTCCACAGCGGTCGAGACCTGGCTGACGGGAAGGGGAAGCTCGAAGGAAAACCGGGCGCCGGCCCCCGGAACCGAGTCCAGGACCAACTCCCCGCCCATGAGTTCCACGTAAGACCGGGATATGGGGAGGCCGAGACCCGTACCGCCCTGACGAGTTCCCTCGGCCTCCTGATGAAACAGATCGAAGATCACGTCGTGACGATCCCTGGCGACTCCCGGTCCCGTGTCAGAGACCTCAAAACGATACCGGTCGCCATCCATGGGCGCGGCGCGCAGCGATACCTGCCCCTCGGTAGTGAACTTGACGGCGTTGCCCAGCAGGTTGATCAGCACCTGTCGCAGCTTCCGCTCATCCCCCCTCACGCTTCCGGGCAGCAACTCATCCTCCAGGTGCCAGCGCAACTGCTTCTCGCGGCAGCGCAGCTCGAACATGGAGGCCACAACGCCGACCATGGCCTGCAGGTCGAAGTCTCCCGGATTCAGTTCCTCCCGTCCGGCTTCGATCTTGGAAATGTCCAGGACATCGTTGATCAGCCCCAGCAGGTGGCGACCACTGGCTTCGATCGTCTCCGCCGCATTCTTCTGCTCGCCGACGATCTCCGGGTCAGAGGAAAGGATCTGGGCGTAGCCCAGGATCGCATTCATCGGGGTCCGGATCTCGTGGCTCATGTTGGCCAGGAAAAGGCTCTTGGCACGGTTGGCAGCCTCCGCCTCCTGCCGGGCCTTCTTTTCGGCTTCGGTTCTGGCTTGCAGTGCCTGCAGATCAGCGAGGCGACGGAACCCGTCGGAAAGCAGGCCGGCCAGCATCTTCATGTTGTCCACGTCGTCAGCGGAGAAAGCGTCGGGCTCGCGGCTGTTGACCGCCAGCGTTCCCTGCGAGAACGGTACATCCAGGATAGACCGCGGCGGCCGGGTTGTGCCTCGCCCCTCGATCACCAACAGGTCTTCGAATGGATCGTCGGCCAGCAGATCGCGGCGGTAGACGACCTTCTGGTTCGTCCAGAAACCGATCAGGGCGGCAGCCGCCCGGCTGTCGTTCTCCGTGACCGGTACGCCGGCCTGATCCCCTTCGGCCTCGTACACCATCACGAGCGGGGGAGATTGCGACTCGATCACATTCACACCGCAGGCGTCGAATGGTACGCCGAGGTCGACGAGGCACTCGCGTACTGCGACCACCAGTTCGGCCGGATCACGGTCGTCCTCCAATTCCGAGATGATGCGGCGCACGCGCTCCATCGAACTCAGCTGCTTTTCGGACGTCTCGAGCTCGTCGCGACGATTCTCCAGGGCTTGAAGGTCCTCCATGCGACGGAATCCCTCCGACAACACATGCGCCAGCTCCTGCAGTACCTCCAGGTCGTGCCGTGTGAACGCGCTCGGCGAAGACGAGGACAAGGCCAGCGTACCGTGGGAGAACGGTGCGTCCGCCACCGACCGGAGGTTGGTCAGGATGCCGCTCTGGAGCTCGCCATACGGATCGGCGGTTTTCAGATCAGGCCGGTAAGCCAACTCACCACGGTGCCAGAACTGACGGATCAGCGGGGACTGGATCACCTGGCGTCTATGCCAGTCTCCCTCATTGTCCATCGTGTAGATCGTGACGTCGTCTGCTGAGTCCTGATCGATAACATTGACTCCAAAGAAGGAGTAGGTGACGCCCATATCTCGCAGGTTGTCACCCACTGCCTGCATGACGTTGTCGATCCCTGTTGCATCCTGCATCTTCCACACTTCGTCGCGCACGTGGTACCGGGCTTCCTGTCGCAGCCGCCTCCGTTCAGCCTCCCGTCGACTGAGCAAGTACCGTCGGCCGAGGACTGTGCCGAGAACGACAAGCAGTCCCGCTACGGCCAGCAGTCCCACCTGCCAGTCCTGATCAGGCGTCGGTGCCTCCGGATCGGCTGCGGCAACAGGACCACACAGCAGCAACAGGAGAACGATCCACCTGATGTCTCGATGCCGTGGCATGGTTCTTCCAATCGGTTTCTGGTACGCAGGGCAGGTACAAGATAGAGGACCCTCGGAGTGAGTGCTGACACCTGACTTGCCGAGCCGATCGGTTCGCCTAGTATGGCTCTGCATGGCAAGGTCCCGACATGTAGAGGGTGCATTCGGTGGATTGGCTGGCTGAACGTCGTGCCGCCCTTGCCGGCGGCTGGCGCGTGGCAGTCGTCGCCTTCCTGCTGCTGGGCGGGGCCCTGCGCTGGACTGGACTGGATCGCGATGTCGTGGATTTCGTTCTGCCGCAGGCTGGATCGGAAGGCAGAGCCGAGACCTTCTACTCGTTCCATCCGGACGAAAGGTCCGTCGTCGACGGGGCTCTGGCTTTCGATGATCCGCTGCACCCTCCGTACACGATGTACGGAGCTCTCCCCTTCTACCTGCTGCGTGGCGCCCTGACGGGGCTGTCCTGGTTCGGTGAGATCACGCCGGGCTCGGACGACGTGTATCGCGTCGGCAAGATCCTGTCAGCAGCTCTGTCGGTTGCCTGCCTTGCGGCCGCGTGGGGCGTCGCCCGGCAGGTCTTCTCCCCGGCCACCGCCGCCCTCTCGGTGTTGCTGCTGGCCGTGGCCCCAACCGCGGTGCAGCAGGCCCACTACTACACCGTCGACAGTCTGTTCTGCCTGCTGACGACGGCATCCCTGGCGGCCATCCTGTATTCCGTACCCCGCCGGTCCTGGCTTGCCTCGATCGTCGCCGGGGTCTGTCTCGGCCTGTCGGCAAGTGTCCGTCTCAACGCCGTGCTCCTCCTCCCCGTTCTCGCTGCCGCCCACGTGACCTGTCGAGGGTGGAGCCTGGCGTCGATCCGACGGGGCCTGACCGAACCCCGCCTGTGGGCCGCCGGCGGTGCCTTCGTCGTGACCATGGCGATACTGCAGCCCTACCTGGTGATATCCCCTTTGCGCGTCCTGTCCGTGCGGGGGCCCCTCGACTTCGCCCACGTCTTGACCGTCGTGGGCGGCTCGACCCCGCAGCTGTACACCCTGCAGTACACAGGCACCACGCCCCTCGTCTACCAGTGGACGCACCTGCTGCCCCTGGCGTTCGGCTGGCCCCTGACCGTGGCCGCCGCCGTGGCTCTGCCGGCCGCATTTCGTGGTCTGCACTGGCGCCGGGCGGTGCTCCTGTTGTGGGTGGCTCTCTACCTGATCACGGCGGCACCGCTGTTCGTCAAACCTGTCCGTTACCTGCTGCCCATCGTGCCCCCGTTGCTGATCCTGGCAGCCGATCTGTGTCGGCGGCTGTGGAACTGCGGTGCAGGTCGCAGCCGCTGGGTCCTCTGGTTCGCCGTGGCTGGCGTCGTGGCCCATTCCGTGTTCTACGGTCTGGCCTACATGCGCGTCTGGACTCAGGAGGACAGCCGGATTCAGGCCGGCCGATGGATCGCTGCTCACGTGCCCGCCGGGTCGCGGATCGCCATCGAACACGGCGCCTTCCCTATGGGGCCGGTCATCGACACCGAGCGGTACGACGTGCGGGAGTTCTGGACGGGTCTGCTGTTCTATGCGCGGGGCCAATTGCTGGGGCGCACGACGGCGGACCTGATCGAGTCCCGTCTGGGTCGTGCCGAATATGTGGCCATCACCGATGTCAACCGGCTCACGCACCTGTTGGCCGCCCCCGAGGCACTTCCGGTTGTGACCTCCTTCTATCGGCGCCTCACTGCCGGGACGCTCGGGTATCGGCTGGTGGAACGGTTCAAGGTCTATCCCGAGTTGGCGGGCGTACGCTTTGACGACGACGGTGCCGAACACAGCTTTCTGGGGTTCGACCACCCGGCCGTGCTGCTCTTTCGTCGTGGTCCCGACGAGCAGGCCGACGCGGCCTGGGACCGTTGGCTCAATGACCTCGGTCGTGAGCCCTTCAGCGTCGATGCCGACATCGAAGCCGGTGTGGCCGCCATGCGCGGCGGTGACGCCGAAACCGCACTGCGCCTGTTCGAGGGAGCTCAGCAGAGCCCGTCTTCCGGGACCCTTGCCCGGTTTCTCGCCTCACTGAGCCGCAGCCACACGGGTCTGCCGTGGGGTCGGGGCCTGGTGTTACATGAGTTGATCGCTGTGAGCCTGATCGACCTGAGTCTGCCAGCTACGGCACTCAGTGTCCTGAAACACCAGGCGGACGTCAGAGGCAAGGACTGCGACTATGCCAGGCTCAACACCTTGATCGCCCAGCACATGCAGCGGCTGTCGTATCCCGATCAGGCTGCGGAGACACGCCGGCTGGCGTCGACCATGTGTGATCAGTGACGCACCCCTGCCGCCGAGCCAACGGGTCGCGGCCCGCTCAACGGGCTGGTGAAGTCACTTCCTGTGCGACGACCAGGATGTGCAGTCCCTGAGGCACGGGAGCGCGGGATGCCTGGCACAGGACGTAGCCACCCACCCCGGCACGCACGGGCCAGGGGTCGTCGTCGATGCGGTAGAAGTCGTGAAGCAGGCCCACTGTGTGTCCTTTGTCTACATACTCGCCGCATTCCATCAGCGGTTCGTAGTGGCCGGGAAAAGGGGCTGAGACGAAGCAGGCCCGTTCGACCATGGCCACCAGCTTCTGTGTGCCGTCGGCGTGGTGCCCCATAGGCTGGATCTCGCCGGCGAGCTGACCGTGCTGTATGGCGGCGGCCCGTATGCCGTGCCTGGCGTACCGGACGCCTGCGGGGTTTACCGTCTCACCCCATCCCAGCTCGGTGCCGACGGTGATCTTCCCGAGGCGCTCCGCCTCGCTGGGCAGGAGCCCGGGCGTCTCATCCTGGTAGATCATCACAAAGGGAGTGCCGTACCAACGGGCCGTATCCTCGATGGTGCGGCTCTGCTCCGCATCGTCGACCGCGTGGAAGCTGGTGCACAGGGCAAACCGGTGGCCGGCGCCACCAGCGTGGATGTCCTGGACGACGTGGACGCGGGGCCAGATACAGGCGCGGACGAAAGCGGCGATGCGGTGGGTGATGCCGGCCAGGGCGGGGGTCACGCCGGCGCCCTCGACGAAGGCACGGTTCAGGTTGACGCCGTCGTGCCGGACACTTTCGCGCGTGCCGCCACCAAACGCGGCGGGGTTGAGCACCGGGATGAGAATCAGACGCCCGACTACATCGGCGATGTCGATCTCACCCAGCAGGTGTTTCAGCGCCACCGGGCCCTCGTATTCATTGCCGTGATTCGAGCCGAAGGCGACCAGTCCCTCTCCCTGGCTGGCCTCGGGACCGACCATGACAGTCAGCGGCATGAGATGATCCCCCCACGTGCTGTCGTGCTCCAGGGCCACCCAGTAGTCGCGGCGTCCGGGGGAATCCAGATCGAGCTCGTCAGGTCGTGCGATCGTACGGGTCATGGCATCATTCGTGGGTTTCATGCAGGGCGAAACTGCGGCGCCAAGATAGGCACACTCTATGGTGGCGACATACATGCCGGTTGTGGACGATCAGAACACGCCGGCCGCGTACAGACGCCAGGCGTTGCTGGCCATGGTTGCGGCGAAGAGCGTCCACGTGACGATCCACGGGTTGGCATAGCGCAGCCGGTGCAGGCCGCGGCGCGGCGGCAGACGCTCCTCCAGTTCACGAATCTCCTGCTGCATTTCGCGATGCTGCTGCAGACGCATGAGGACCTCACGGGCGCGCTCGGTCTGCAGGCGCGTTAGTCGCGGCCACTCCATGTCCCAGGGGCCAGAGCTGCGGATCACCCGCAGCCGCTGCCGCTGCTCCGGCAGCACCTCCTCCTGCAACTGCCTGAGGAGTGATTGGAAACGTCCTGCCTCTGTCTTGATCCGGATCAGCTGCTGCCAGTGAAAGTATGCGTCGAACACCGGAATCTGGCGTGCCATGCCGTCACCTCCGTCGGTAGGGCTGCCGACGAACAAGTCAACATCCGTGCCAGGGAGGCCCTCACAGAGCAACGCCGGTTGGGCTCGACGTCAGTGTGTGCCGTGGGTGGCAGGTCTGTAACCCAATCGACCAGTGCTTCAGCCGTCGAGACCTGGCGCCAGTTCCAGAGTCTGGCGCCCGCTACGCCCCCAGCACCTCCCGCAGTCGCCGTCCCACAACCTGGGCTTCGCCCTCCTTCAGACACATCGGCCCGAAAGCCACCACCCCCTCACGCACATAACTCGGATTCGCCGCGATTCCGGGCTCACCATCCTGCAGTTCGCAGACGACGTCCAGAGCCGTCTTCCCCACAGCATCCTCATCGAGTCGCAGATGCACTGCGGGGATCGACTTGCGCTTGGGATCGTTCAGCAGCTCCACCGTCGCGCCGTCGATGGCACCCGCCGCTTCCACGAGAGCCTTCATGTGCACCAGCCAGCGCGCCTGACGCGCCTCGTCTCCCTCTTCGACGAATCGTTCCAGCGCCGTCAGCAGACCGACGATCTCCTCCTTGCCGACCTTGCAGGGCCGACCGATGCCGTGATGCGGCGCCCCGGGAAGATGACTCTTGTCGATCAACCCCGTGGGTGGTTTCCACTGATCCCAGAGGATATCGAGATCCAGGTGTTGCAGTGCGGCCGCCTCGATCAGGTGCCGGCGCCCGGCGAGAATGCCGCTGGCCTGGGGGCCGGCGATCGTCTTGCCGCCGGAGAAGCAGACCAGGTCCGCACCTTCGGTGATGAACCGCGTCAGGTTGCTCGCCGGCGGCAGCTGTCCCGCGGCGTCGACGATGACGGGCACGCCAGCGGCGTGGGCCACCTCGACCACGGCTGGCAGGTCGGGCTGCGTGTGGGCGTAGGCCACGTAGACGACGGCCGCCGTGTCCGCATCGATGGCGGCGGCATACTCCCACGGCTCGGCGTCGCGGACACCAGCGCCGGAGTAGCGATCGGCGATACCGACTTCCACCAGCTCGATGCCCACAGAACGCACGGCGTGATCGTAGAAGTTGCGATGGCTGCGGGCCATGACGACGCGGTGCTTCATCCCCGATGTATCAGGCAGCCGGTTCATCTTCGTCGGATCCAGACCGGTGACGCAGGCAGCGGTGCCCAGCAGCAGACCGGCGGCGGCGCCGCTGGTGACGTACCCCGCCTCCGCCCCCGTATGCTTCGCAATCACCTCACAGGCTTTCGCCTGCAGCTCGGCGATATCGACGCACCACTGCGACGCAGCCGCCATGGCCTCGGCCACGTCGGGTGCCATGATGGCGCCACTGAGCCGCGTCGAGGGTCCTGAAGCATTGATGATGGGACGTACGCCGAAGCGTGCGTAGACGCTGGTCATCGAATGGCTCTATTCCGCTTCGAGGATGTAACGGTTGACGAGGTAGCGGTTCACGGCGTCGAGATCGAGGGTGAATCCCAGGCCGGGACGATCGGGCACCAGCAGGGCACCCGCCTCGAACTCGAAAGGCTCGTTCGTCAGGTCGTGCTCCCAGGCCATGGGGCCCACCATGTCGTACGGCTGTGTCAGATGGGCCATGCAGGCGGCCACGTGCAGGCCCATGGCGGCGCCGGGGCCATACTGCACACACTGCGACCAGCCGCCCAGACCGAGAGCGTGGACGAAGTGTGACCTCTGCACATCCACCAGGTGACTGTCAGAACCGATGATGGCATAGTCCAAGGCGTCGGCCCGCACCCGGCGCAGCAGATCCGCCGGATCGCTGGCGTGATCACCGATGGGTATACGGATCGTTTGCCGCAACCGCCGCCATTCGCTGTACGAGCCGGCGAAGGCGGCCTTGGTGATGGGACTCTCAAAGGATTCCATGGGCAGGCCATCGAGACGTCGCGCCAGTTCCTGAGCCACCCACACTTCTTCCAGCCGCCAGCGGATGTCCGGGCGGATCGACATGCCCGGTGCCGCCTCGTGGATGGCACGCACACGGTTTTCGATATGCCGCAGGCGCTCTTCGGGCGTTCGGTCACGCGATGTGCAGCACTTCATCTTGTACCAACGGAAGCCCTGTTCCCAACCTGCGGCGGCCTGCTCCCCGGTGTGCTCCGGTGTCTTGTATCCGGTGCACATCGTGATCGGCACGCGGTCTCGAACCCGGCCACCCAGAAGCTGCCACACCGGCACGCCCAGGGCCTGTCCACGCAGGTCGAGCACGGCCTGTTCGAAGGACTTGCACAGGGCCGAGGGACGCTCGGCCAGATTCACGGTGAGTACGTCTGTGCCGAGCCAGCCACGGACCGTCTCCTCCACCAGCGCGGGCGCCGTCAGGCGCTCGATCTGTGTCAGACCGGTCAGACCGGCGTCGGTCTCGACTTCGGCGACGAAGTGCTCGGCGCTCTGATGGCCGGGCTGGCCATGCTCGTCATCCGACCACCACCAATGGGTCTCTGGCACGTTGACGAGGTGCAGAACGATCCTGGTGATCTTCACTGGTGAGAGCCCCTAACGTGAGGTGGGTCACGGGAAAAGGGTTGGAAATCCCGTACTATCTTGTATATTGATCTCGTCAAACCCCTGTTACAGTGCCACTTGCGGCATGTCCAGGGGGTCCATAGTCGCGTCTCAGCCACCTACTCCCCTGGGAGGCTCGCGTGAAGACGTCAGAAAAGCACCTCGCCCCTTTCGTCGTGCTCCTCGCGTTAACCTGGGTATTCCTGCGCCTGGGCATGGAGGTCTTCGCCAGATAAGGCCAGCTTCTTACACCGGCGCCAGCCCCGGTGCCGGAAAGCGGTCGCACAAGGCCCGCACCTGTGCAGCGATCTCGCGATTCGCCTGAACCCGGGCGGCTTTGTCCTTTGTCTCGTCTGCCCGCGTGGCCGCAACACGGTCGATCCACGCTGCCAGTTGCTTCATCTCTGCTGCGCCGAAGCCACGGCTCGTCACCGACGCGGTACCGATGCGTATGCCGCTGGGACGTGTAGGGGGCCTCGTATCCCCCGGCACGAGGTTCTTGTTGCAGACGATACCCGCTGCATCCAGAGACTTGGCCATGTTGTAACCGGTGACGCCACGGCTGGTGACATCCACCAGCAGCAGGTGGTTGTCCGTTCCCCCTGATGACACCATGAATCCATGGGCCGCAAGTGCCTCTGCCAGCACGCGAGCGTTGTCGACGATGGCTTTCGCGTACACCTTGAACTCCTCCGTGGCCGCCTCCTTCAGAGCCACGGCGATGGCGGCCGTCGTGTGGTTGTGGGGGCCGCCCTGGAGTCCAGGGAAGACTGCCTTGTCGATGGCGTCGGCGAACTTCTCCCGGCACAGGATCATGCCGCCGCGAGGACCCCGCAGGGTCTTGTGTGTCGTTGAGGTGACGATGTCGACGTGGGGTACCGGGTTGGGATGTACACCGGCGGCGACGAGACCTGAAATGTGGGCAATGTCAGCGACGACGACGGCGTCCACCTTACGGCCAATGGCGGCGAAGCGTTCGAAGTCGAGGATCCGCGGGTAGGCCGTCGTGCCGCACCACAGCAGCTTCGGACGTGCTTCCTCGGCCAGTTTCTCAATAGCATCATAGTCGAGGAATCCGGATTCCGGATCGACGCCGTACTGGACCGCTTCGTAGTGCAGTCCCGAGACACTGACATCGGCGCCGTGGGTGAGGTGGCCACCACCTGCCAGCGACAGGCCCATGATCCGATCACCGGGTCTTGCCAGCGCCACGTAGACCGCCTGGTTCGCCGGCGACCCGGAATAAGGTTGCACGTTGGCGTGTTCGGCGCCGAACAGGTCCTTGGCCCGCTCGATGGCCAGCGTCTCGATCCTGTCGATCTGCTGCTGCCCCTCGTAGTAGCGCCGACCCGTGTACCCTTCTGAGTATTTGTTGGTGAGCACCGAGCCCGTCGCCTCCAGCACGGCAGCTGACACGTAATTCTCAGAAGCGACGAGGCGGATCTTGGCGTGCTGCCGACGGTTCTCGGCGGTGAGGATATCGGCGACTTCGGGGTCGGCGTCACGCAGGGACATGCAGCTCCTTCTTCGATACAGGGGTTGTTTGGTTCTCAGATGTCTTGGGCCAGGGCCGAAGTGTCGTCCACCAGCTTCTTCCACGCGTCGTCCGTGTAGTCGGGGCCGAAGTCGAAGGGTGGTGTCTCGATGCACATGGAGCCTGCATGACCCAGATCGTGCGCCGCACGGAACACGTGCCCCCACTCGACGCGGCCGTGTCCGGGAGCCAGATGGGAGTCGCGATCGCCGGCGTTGTCAGCCAGGTGGAAAGCGACGAGACGCTCCCCCATGGCCGCGGGGAAGGCGTGGGCATTCTCACGTCCGGCGACCAGGGCGTGCCCCGTGTCGAGACAGAAACCCAGGTTCGGATGGTCGAAGGCACAGGCGAAGCGTTCGAAGTGCTCGGGCCGCGATCCGAGGCGACCCCCGTCATCGCCAGGCAGCATGTTCTCGATGGCGATGGTGACATCGCAGCCGGCGGCGCGTTCCAGCATCGAGTCGAGAGACTTACCCAGCTGTGTCAGGAAGGGTTCGAGGCCGTCGGCCTCGACGTTGTCCCGACAGGTGGTGGGGTGTTGGATGACGGCGCGCACGCCCAGACGGCCAGCCCGCTCAATCCACTCTCCGGCCTTGTCCGCCGCCTGGCGGCGGGTCGACTCGTAGAAGGAGGCGATGTCGTCTTCGCGTGCGAAGGGCAGGTGGAATGAATCGAAACGGAGACCGTCAGCGGCGTAGGCGTCGGCCAGCGCCTCCAGTTCACTGTCGTTGAGGCCGGCAAACAACTCGGCGGAGCCTTCGACGCCGGACAGTCCGGCGTGGAGGCAGGTACGGCGAATGTCTTCGTGGGAGCGATGGAGATGCGAGTATCCCGTAACCGTCCAGGACCACGTTGTTTCCATGCCGCTCCCCGCTATAGGTTCTCATTCGTCAGAAGCAGCAAAATTAACCAGGGGTCAGGGCATGAGCAACTTCCTCGGCATCGATTCGAGCACGCAGTCGATGACCGGTCTCGTCGTCGACACCGACAGGGGTGAGATCGTCGCCGAAACCTCCGTCAACTTCGACGAGCACTATAGCGGACTCTACAACGTCACCAACGGTGTGATCGAACTGGGCGACGGTCAGGTGCACAGCGCCCCGCTGATGTGGGCCGAAGCCCTGGAGCGGTTGTGCCGGCAGCTGCGCGACGTCGGCGTCGACCTGTCGTCCATCCGCGCCGTCGCCGGCAGCGGCCAGCAGCATGGCACCGTCTATCTCAACGGCTCTGCCGAAGCAGCCCTGAAAGGACTGGACGCCGGACGCGACCTCGCCGTGCAACTGGACGGCGTGTTTTCCCGCGCCACGGCGCCGATCTGGATGGACACCTCCACCGGGGAGCAGTGTCGCCAGATCGAGGCCGGCGTCGGCGGTCGCGAGGCGCTGCTGCAACTGACGGGAAACACCGCCTTCGAACGCTTCAGCGGTCCACAGATCCGCCGCTTCTGGCAGACCGAGCCCCAGGCCTGGGAGCGCACGGCCAGCGTCTGCCTGGTCAGCTCCTTCGTCAGCAGCCTGTTGGCCGGCCGTCTGGTCCCGGTCGATGCTGGCGATGGCAGCGGCACCAACCTGATGGACATCCGCACCCGCAGCTGGAGCCAGGCCGCTCTCGATGCCACGGCGCCGGACCTGGCCGACCGGCTGCTGCCTGTCATCGACGCCGACAGCGTCGTCGGGCCGATCCACGCGTTCTGGGTCGACCGCTACGGGTTTGCCCCCGACTGCCAGGTGCTGCCGTTCTCCGGCGACAACCCCAGCAGCCTTCTCGGCCTCGGGCTGGTTCAAACTGGCCAGGTGGCGCTGAGTCTCGGCACCAGTGACACCTTGTTCGCCTGTATGGACGAAGCCCGCGTGTCCACCACCGGTGAGGGTGCTTTGTTCGCCTCGCCCGATGGGAGTCACTTCATGGCCCTCATCTGCTTCCTCAACGGCAGCCTCGCCCGCGAGGCCGTGCGGGACCACCATGGCCTCGACTGGGACGCTTTCACGCGGGCCCTGGCCGAGACCCCCCCCGGGAACCACGGACGGATCATGCTGCCCTGGTTCGCTGCCGAGATCGTCCCCCACGTACCGGATCCCGGGGTCATCCGCTGCAACCTCGAAGTGGACGACGTGGCCGGCAACGTCCGCGCCGTCATCGAGGCCCAGGCCTTGTCGTCGAAGATCCACTCCGAGTGGATGGGCGTCGCCATCCGCTCTCTCTCCGTCACGGGTGGCGCCTCGGCGAACCGTAATATCCTGCAGATCTTCGCCGACGTACACGGCTGCCCCGTGCAACCGTTTGAAACGACCAACGCCGCCGCCCTTGGAGGCGCTCTTCGTGCCGCCCATGCACACACTCGCGCCAGCGGTCGGCAGACCGACTGGCGTGATACGGTGGCGCCCTTCACGACGCCGCCGGCAGAACTCCGCATCGAGCCGGATCCGGCGAACAGGGCCGTCTACGACAGCCTGCTGGAGACCTACGGGACGATCGAGAACACCAACACAGTCAGGTGACGACCAGACCGAGAGCCACCGGTCCCCCGGCTCCAGCGACCAGCTGAACATCACCGGTCCAGCAGGGCTGGCCATCGCCCGTCCTCAGGATTAGCGCTCTGATCTGTCCCCCGGCTCCAGCGACCAGCTGAACATCACCGGTCCAGCAGGGCTGGCCATCGCCCGTCCTCAGGATCAGCGCTCTGATCTGTCCCCCGCCCCCAGCGCCTCCCCCACAGCCTTCTTCCACCGCCGCCACATCATCAGCCCCCGTCCATAGCTCCCCCCTCTGAAATTGGCCATGGCCTGACCATAGAATTCCAGCGCGGGAATCCGTAGAACGCGCTCCACCACCTCGGGCGCCAACCCGGGGAAAGCCGCCGCAAAGGTCTGCCCGTCGTTGCCCGCGAGGTTTTCCACCAGTACCTCCATGTTGCGGGCCCGGTATCCCCCGGGGATGGACCGCCCCTTCTTCCAGTCCCGCAGGTAGGCGAACTCCAGGTAAGGTCGATCGAAGGTGTTGGGGGGCAGACCCGAATCATCGAGACGGTAGCCGCCCAGGTAGCAGGACATCACCGCCGCCGCAGTCGGCAAGTCCAGCTGGCGCAGCTGACCCGCCACTGACTCGTTGGTCAGCACCTGCCGCATGTGCGATCCATCGAGAACGATCGGTGAAGGAGAGGCGACGATGAGGATGTCGGAGGAATAGAAGTAGAACAGGCCGACGTGCTCGAAGCTGGTTGCCGCCGTCTTCAGAATGGCACGCAGCTCCGCCTCCGGCGTGATGATCGGCACCCACTGCACGAAGACACCCTCATCATGCAGCCGTTGACGACACAGTTCGTAGTACTCCCGGGACAGCAGTACCGTATTGGCGTTGTTCAGCGACCCCAGCTTGCCGTCGGAGATGATGGCGTCGTAGTCACCGTCGCGGGCCTGCAGCCAGGCGTAGACATCGTCGTGGATCATCCGTACCCGTGGATCGTGTGCCACACGCCCGTTGTGCGCGGCAAAGTAGCGGCTGGCCTCGAAGACCGGCTCGATCAGCTCCACGACATCGATGGTGCGCACGTCTTCGTGCAGACTGACACTGTGTGCCGTGATGCCGCTGGCCAGACCGACGGTGAGGACATCCTCGATGCCGGGACGTAGCAGCATCGGTATGTGTGCGACCAGTTGCTCCTTCTGCCGCAGCCCGCGCGCTGTCGAGGCGATCCGGGAGCCGTCGATACTCATGTGCAGGTGATCGGCGCGCTGATAGACCTTCACCGTCGACATCAGCCCCTCGTCGTAGAACAGCACCTGATCGGCAGCGCTCTCACCACGGCCGAGCAGGTATGAGCCCTGCATTCCACTCAGCAGCAGGATCGCGCAAATCCCCCCGCCGACGAGCATGTCCCGGTGCCTGCGAGCCGGCCACAGGAATCCCCATCCCAACGCCAGACCGATCGCCGACATCAGCAGCAGTGAGCCTCGGATACCCACCCAGGGCATCAACCCGAAGCCAACGGCGATGGCGCCGACGATGCTGCCGATCGTATTGCTGGCAAATACGGCGCTGACAGATTGCGCCGAAACCTGCCCCGACTGCCTGTGATACATGGTGGCGAGTGCGGGAAACAGCGCCCCCATCATCATCGTCGGTGGCAGCAGCACGGCGCAGCAGACCAGAGCGAAGGTGAACAGACCGAGACTCCAGTGAGTATCACCGTCGTAGACGAGACTCAACCCAGCTTCCTGGAACCACACCGACGGCGCCAGTCCGTAGAGTAGGGACAGCGTCAGCAGAACCCAGGCTGCGACTGCCATCTGCAGCCTGCCGTACAGCACATGGTGGTCGACTGTCGTGAGCCAACGCTTGTAGATCGCCGCGCCGGAACCGAGACCGACGAGGAAGATGCCGACGATCAGCGCATAGGAGTAGGTACTGCTCTGGATGATGAACTTCAGGCCTCGAGTCCAGAGCACCTCGCAACCGATGGCGGCGAAGCCGGAGGCGAAGGCTGCCGCCAGCAGGGATGGGATCAGCCATTCCCCTTCGTTGCTCGCGGGGGCCGACGTCTCGGCTTTCTCACCACAGTCGGAAGACGACAGCCACCAGGCCGACAGGGCCACCACGAGATTGGTCGCCGCCGCCAGAGACAGACTGCGATCGACACCGAGGAACTCGATCAGGAGGAAGCCGGCCACCAGGGCGCCCAGGGCGCCGCCCGCCGTGTTGACGGCGTAGAGCAGACCGATGGCGTCACCGAAGCCGCGATCCTGGCGTCCCACGACATACTGCACCATCAACGGCAGAGTGGCGCCCATGGCCGCCGTCGGCAGCAGCATCAGCAGCGTCGAGAACGTCGCCTTCGCCGCCAGTCCCGTGACACCCGATCCGTCTCCACCTGCCAGCCATGCATAGACACTGGCAAGATGTGGGAAGGACCAGACGAAGAGCAGTCCCCAGCAGCCGATCACCCCCTCGAGTACGGCATACCAGCGCAACTCGTCCCGGCAGCGTCCCAGCACTCGCGTCAGCAGTACCGCGCCGAGAAACAGCCCTCCCATGAAGGCGGCGATGACGACGCTCACCGACACCGAACCACTGCCCATCACGTGAGTGAAGCGCCGTACCCAGAGCACCTGGTAGACCAGTCCGGTGAACCCCGACAGGAAGAACATCAGGGCCACGGCGGTCCTCACAGGTCGACTTCTTCCACCAGTCTCCAGCCCTCGAGTGTGAATTCGTGGGGACCCGATGTCAGCAGCCCGGTCTCCTGGAACACGGTCATGCGGAGGGTGGCGACAAAGGTCTCGGGTTGAGCATAGACGACGCCGAACCGGACGTCGGCGCCGGAGAACACGAGCAGATCTAGGATGTCACCGCCGTCCTCGGTGGTCAGAAACCACAGTTGCTCAATCCTGTATGTCTCACCCGGTGCCAGCCGGATCGGGGTCCGCAACTGCAGGGGCACGTGATCCTCCACGTCCGGACGGCGTTCCCACCAGATATACAGATCGCCGGTGATGTCGACAATGCCGTCAAAGGTCTCTTCAAAATCGTTGCGCACGGTGGTGCTCACCATCACCTGAATACCGAAGTCGCCCGTGCCCTGGCCGATGAACACGTCTTCGATCACCAACGGGCTTTCCGGTACGATCCGGGTCGGCAGCGACTCGGCGCAGGCGTTCAGAATCAGCAGCGTTGCGACCGACGCCGAACGTGCCCAGCGGCTGGATGTTGGCCACCTCATCAGAACTGTGCCCGCAAGCCCACCAGCACTCTGCGGAGAGAATAGTAGGCGGAGGGGTCGGCAAGCTCGCCGCCGACCTGGCCGGAGGAGTCCACCCAGCGGACGTTGAGAGCATCCGTCGCGTTGCGCACATCCAGGGTACCTGTGAGGCCATCCGCCCATCGCGTGGGCAGGGGACAGCTGATCTTGAGATTCAGCAGGCTGTAGTCGGGCAGACGTCGATTGTTGGGAATGAAGGGCTGCGTCGGATTGTCAGCGGTGAACCCATCCGCCGAGGGGAAGAACGTGTACGGACGCCCGCTGTGGGTCTGCCACACGAAGTCCACCTGGGCGCCGCCGGGCAGGTCCATGGTCAGATCGGCTTTCACCGTGTGTCGCTGATCCCAGCTCAACGGGAAGGGCGTGTTGGCCACCGGGAACCCCCACTGCGCCAGGTTGATGCCCTGGTCCTCGGACTCGCTCAAGCCCTCGGTGCGCATCAGTGCGTACGACAGATTTCCGCGCACCTTGCCCCGCGGACGGGACAGCAGAAATTCGAATCCCCTGGTGCTGGCCGTGGGATTGTTGACGAATTCGGAGAATCCGTAGTCACCCGCGATACGGCTGTTGGTGGGCACAAAGGTCCTGGCGTCGATCTGGTCCCTTGTCTCCTTGCGGAAGTAGGTGACCGACCCCACCATCTCCTCCGACAACTCGTGGCGCACGCTCACCTCGAAGGCGCGCGTCTTTTCAGCCAGCAAGTCGGGGTTTCCGCGCAGCACGTTGACACCACCCCGCAGGCTGACGTTGTCGAGCCCCGAGTACAGATGGTCGAACAGGGGGAACTGCACGTACTCACCGAAATTGACGAAGAACACACTGCGATCCGACAACGGAAAGGAGGCGCCCAGGCGCGGACTGACGTGATACTTGATCCGGGCGGAGGTGAAACCGGTCACCTCCTCGTCATACTGCTCCGGTGTGGTCGGTACCAGCTCGATGGCCGGTCGCTCGGCTCGCGGATCGAGAAAATCCAGGCGCACGCCGAAGGACAGGGTCGTACCGCTGGCACCCTCGATGCGGTCCTGCAGATAGGCGCTGCCGGCACGCGGATAGTAGTGATATCGGGTGCTGTAGTTGAGCTGCTGGGCAAACACCAGGGGCCTGCCGAAGAACGTGGTCTGTGGTTCCAGGCGCAGCAGGTCGGCATCGATGTCATACTGCTTGAGCTCGGCCCCCATCTTGAGAATGTGGCGCTGGCGCAGCTCGTGGGTCAGATCGGTCTTGAGGGTGTAGGTGCGCTGCTGCTGGTCCGCCCACCACGACCGCGAACCAGAGACCACATAGAGCAGATAGAAGTCGTAGTCGAAGGGCGCCGGATCGATGTCGGCGGCCGAGGGCCCGCCGATCCTGGAATGCAGTGAGAACAGACTGAGGCTCGTCGACACCGCCGTGCGTCGCGACAGCGCCCGTGTCCACAGCGTGGCGGCGCGATAGGAATCTCGCAGGCGCGGCGGCAGACCGCCGAGATTGTATCGCCAGCTGAATTCGTAGTCGCGCCAACGCTGCAGCGAGTAGATCAACTCGCCCGTCAGACGGCCGCCCAGAACCGCGTCGTGGTCCACCTTCGCCAGTCCGTTCAGCTCCTTGCGGACGGGAGAGTCGAAGAAGTGCTGCGCGTCCTGCCACCAGCGGGTGTCGCTGAAGACCAGGTTGCTGGCGGAAAAGTAGGACAGATCGCGCGTGCCCAGGGGTCCACTGGCGGCGATCTCCACTTCGTTGCGGTGACTCACTTCATCGCCGCCGAACAGATCGTCCTTGGCCAGCCGGACTGACAGCTCGTGCTCGTCACCACCGCTGCGCGAGATGATATTCACCACTCCTGACAGCGCGTCCCCGTATTCCGCATCGAAACCGCCCGTCTGAATCGTCATCTGCGAAATGGCGCTGAGGGGCAGGTCGGCACCGGCGCCACCCTCGATGACATCCTGCACCGGCAGGCCGTCCACGAGATAGATGGTCTCGCGCACTTTGCCGCCGCGGATGTGACCTTCCACCGTCGTCGACGGCTGCAGACCGATCACATCCTGAAAGCTGTCCACGGGCAGGTCGGTGAGGCCACCGGCATCCACACGATAGGCGGTACCGGTGACATCGGTCTCGATGAGAGGCCGTTCGAGTACGACCTCGACGGCTTCCATCTGAATGGGACTGTCAGGCAGTTGCACAGACAGCTCGGCGCGACGATCGGGCAACACGACGACTCCCGTCGTCGTCACCGGCCGGTAGCCGATCATAGAGGCCTGCACATCATAGGTACCGGCCCGAACGTTGAGGATCCGATAGAAACCGGAGGTGTCGGTGGTGGTACCCTGGCGGGTGCTGATGACGAGGACATTGGCGCCGATGAGTGGCTGGCCGTTGGCGGCATCGGTGATGACACCCTCGAGACTGCCGGCGACACCCGCCACGAGCGCCACGGGCCACAGCAGGGCCACCAGTGTCAGTGCTTTGCCGGGAGTTGCTCGCATCAGGACTCACCCCGGCGGCTGCAGGCTGCCAGGTGGCCGTCGTCACCGTCGGTGCCGATGGGCTCCAGAACCGGAATCGACTGACGGCAGGCAGCGACGGCCAGGGGGCAACGCGGATGGAAAGCACATCCCGATGGTGGGTTGACGGCGCTCGGCGTCTCGCCTGACACCGGCTCGCGATCACGACGACGTTTCGGGTCGGCTATGGGCACCGATTCCAGCAGCGCTCGCGTATAGGGATGGGTGGGTGACTGATAGATCGAAGAGCGGTTGCCGATCTCGACGATACGCCCCAGGTACATCACCGCCACGCGCTCACTGAGGTACTCCACTACCGACAGATCGTGCGAGATGAACAGGTACGTAAGCCCCAGGTCACGCTGCAGTTCGACCAGCAGGTTGAGCACCTGCCCCTGCACCGAGACATCGAGAGCCGATACCGGTTCGTCGGCGATGACGATCTTCGGACGCAGCGCCAGACAACGGGCCACACCCACGCGTTGACGCTGGCCACCGGAGAACTCGTGGGGGTAGCGGTTCTGCACGGTTGGACTCAGGCCCACCGCCTCGAGCAGCTCGTCAACGCGGGTACGGCGCTCGGCGTGGGTCCCCAGTCGGTGGATATCGAGGGGTTCGCGCACCGCCTCTCCGATCGTGATCCGCGGGTTGAGCGATGAATAGGGATCCTGGAAGATCATCTGTACGTCCCGGCGCAGACCGAACAGCTCAGCCGCCGAGGAGTGTGCCAGGTCGCGACCTTCAAAGAAGACGTCACCCGTAGTCGGCTCCTCGAGTCGCATGACGGTCCGCCCGAGAGTCGATTTGCCACAGCCCGACTCACCCACCAGACCCAGGGTTTCCCCTGCCTGCAGTTGAAACGAGACGCCCTCGACGGCCTTCACCGTATCTCGCTGGCGGCCGAAGATCCCCCCCCGCACCGGGTAGTGCTTGCGCAGGTTGCGCACTTCCAGGAGGGGTGAATCCGTCAACTCACCACCGGCTTCGCCTCGAGTGGCATGTGACAGGCCACTCGATGCCCCTCTTCGAGCTCTGCGAGGACGGGGTCCTGTTGCCGGCATCGATCCTCGACCCGGCCGCAGCGATCAGCGAAACGACAGCCTGCGGGCGGATCGATCAGAGAGGGAACGACACCCTCGATCGTCGGCACCGGCGTGGCTTTCGACCGCCCCGGCTGCAGGATACTGTCGAGCAGACCCCTGGTGTACGGATGGCGGGGTCTGGCGAACAGCTCGAAGACGGAGCTGCTCTCCACGACTTTGCCTGCGTACATCACGACCACGTCGTCGCAGGTTTCGGCGACGACCCCCATGTCGTGGGTGATGAGAATGATGGCGGTACCCGACTCCCGTTGCAGCTGTTTCATCAACTGCAGGATCTGTGCCTGCACCGTCACGTCCAGGGCCGTTGTCGGTTCGTCGGCGATGAGCAGATCGGGTTTGCACATCAACGACATGGCGATCATGATCCGCTGTTTCATGCCGCCGCTCAACTCGTGCGGATATTGGCCCAGGCGTTGACTCGCGTCGGCGATCCCCACATGGCCGAGGACCTCCACCATGCGCTCTTCGGCGTCCTCGCCGCGCAGGCCGAAACGTTTCTCCAGGACCTCGCTCAGCTGCTTTCGGATCGTGAACACGGGATTGAGCGACGTCATGGGGTCCTGAAAGATCATGGCGATCTCGCGACCACGGATCTCCGGCATCTCATCGGGATCACAGGCGAGCAGATCACGCCCCTTCCACAGAACGCGGCCACCGTCGATGCGTCCCGGTGGATCGGGGATCAGACGCATGACGGACATGGCGCTCACACTCTTGCCACAGCCCGACTCGCCGACGATGCCGAGGATCTTGCCCGCCTCCACGGCAAAGGACACGCCGTCCACGGCACGGACGACGCCATCCTCGGTGTGAAAGGCGGTGCGCAGATCCTCGACTTCGAGCAGGGCCATGGGCTTCGTACGGGTCGAGTGCCCTAACGTGCCGCAGCGGCGCGCAGGGCGGCTTCGATGCGATCCTTCACCTTGTACGGATCGACATCGACGACGGTGTCCTCGCCGAGGGACCGATCGGCGGCCATGGCCTCCTGCAACCGCGCTTCGCGATCCTCGTCGATCCAGAACACCTGCCAATCCGTCATACCCTGTGTACGCTTCGGGAAGAAGGAATCGGGGAATACGAGCCCGTCCCAGTAGAGAAACCGCATGAAGGGGGCCTGCCAGAAGGGCGCGTAGAAGGCTTCGTCCTGGATGATGGCGTCCAACTCGTGCATCGCCGCCAGACGCTGGCTCTTGTCCGTATCAAATCGGTAGACGTCGATGAGGGAGTCGGTGTACGCGGTACCAAAAGCCCAGACGTTGTTGTTGTTCTTCGTCTCCTTGTACACCGACGCGTAGTACTGGTGGGGCCCGGGGAACAGACCGGATGTCCGGGACATGATCGTCATCTCGTACTCCCGTTCGAGGCCGTTGCGGAAAGCGGTCCCCGGTTCCAGCAGCCGCAGGTCCATCTCGACGCCGAAGCGCTGGAAGGTCTGCTTCACCACCGTCATGTGGCGCTCGAGACCCTTGCTGCCATAGGACAGAGTGAAGGCTGCTCGCCCGCCCTCGGCGTTCACCAGGATGCCGTCCTCGCCACGCTTCTCGTACCCGGCTGCGCGCAGATGCTCGCGAGCCTTGCGGGGATCGAAGCTGTAGGGCACCAGGTCACGGTTTTCATACTCGGTGCCGGTAAAGGCGGAGACCTGTTTGTAGTAGGCGTTGTACATCAGCTTCTCGTTGATCTCGTCGAAGTTGAACAGGTACTGAATCGCCTTGCGGAAGTCCTTGTTCTGGAAAATGGGCTTCTCCAGGTTCATGGCGAAACCGTACACTCCCTGCGGGTAGTCGACGAACAGACGTTTGCGGTGCGCCCAGCCTTTCTTCACCGCGTCGAACTCCATCTCTTCGGCCCACTTCTTGGCCGTGTTCACCGTGTAGTAGCTGAGCTCACCCTTCTTGAAGAAGTCGAAGGCCCGGTCGTTGTCGTCGATGACCCGGATGTGGATCCGGTCGACGTTGTACATGCCCTGGAAGTATTGCTTGTCTTTCCCCCACCAGTCTTCGAGCCGCTCGAAGACGACGAACTGGCCCGCCTCCTGCTCGGTGAGCACGTAGGGTCCCTGCACGGGCAGTACGGCGGTATTGTAGCGCTCCGGGAAGCCCTCCTCCAGGGTCACTGCGTGCTGCGGCGTGGCCCAGATATCGAACATGTCCAGGGGGCGCCAGCTCTCGAACTTGCCCGCCACCTTCAGCACGTACGGCTCGACGGCGACGACCTCCTCGTAGTAGTCCTTGGCATATTGGTTGAAGAATGGGTCGACGATGTTCTCGCTCTGCATCATGTGCCATGTATGCACGTAGTCGGCTGCCGTCAGCGGCTTGCCGTCGCTCCAGCGAGCATCTTCATCCAGTCGGTAGTAGATCGTTCGGCCATCGCTCTGGATCGACCAGTGCGTCGCCATCACCGGGATATAGTTGTCCGTCGTTGGATGACGCGTGACCAGGGAGAAACCCATCGTGTTGGCCCGCTTCCAGGAGGCGAAGGCATCGTTGGCGTTGGGGCCGACCACGCGTAGCGTCAGCGGATAGGCGCGCATACTGGTGTAGAAGGTGCCACCCTTCCTCGCCGCCGGATCACCGATAGGTGGATCGTCCATGTTGGTCACCCATTCGATGGACGACAGGTCCTCAGCCGTCGACGGCACAGCCAGGGCCAGCATGAACAATGGCAGCAACAGCATTCTCAGGTAGACGGTGCATCCAGACATTCTTGGTCCTTTCGATTACCGGTATTGGGCGTATTGCTTCGGGTCGAAGGCTTCTCGCGTCGACTCGCCGATGAGGGTTACCAGCAACAGTGTGATGGAGATGGCAGAAAAAGGCGCGATACTCAGCCAGATCTTGTCGCGATTGTGGCTCGCCATGGCCTGATCGATCATCTCGCCCCAGCTTGGCGTGGGAGCAGGGAGTCCGTATCCCAGGTAGTCGAGGGCGGTGAGAGCACTGATGGCCCCGACGATGGCGAAGGGTGTGATCGTGACCAGCGGCGTCAGGCAGTTGGGCAACAGGTGGCGGAAGATGAGACGCGTCCTTGAGGCGCCGAAGGAGCGCGCCGCCAGACAGTATTCCTTCGTCTTCTCGCGGTACATCTCGGTGCGCATGTAGTACGTCATACGGATCCACTCGAACAGTGCCATGATCCCCAACAGCAGCAGGAAGCCGGGTTTGAAGAACGTCGCCAGCAGGATGACGACATAGAGAAAGGGCAGCGTCGACCAGACTTCGATGAAACGCTGGCTGTAGATATCGAAGCGTCCCCCGAGAAAGCCCTGGAGCGAGCCGATGGCGGTACCGGCAGCCTGGCCGACGAAGACGAGAGCCACGGCAAACAGGATCGATATACGAAAGCCATAGAGCAGGCGGGCCAGCACGTCCCGCCCCTGCGAGTCGGTGCCGAACCAATGGCGCCCGTCCGGCGCGTTCGGCGGCGGCTCATCATAGTTGAAATCCGGCTCGTAGGGGTCAAACGGCACCAGGGGCATCCACACCCAGTCGCCTCCGTCGGCCTCGTCGAAGCGGGCCTGCAGGGCCATATAGTTCGCCTCGACGTCGTCGAAGCCGTATTCGTCCTCCTGATCGAAGGTCGCCATATCGTGATACTGGAACGTGGGGAAGTAGAGTGTCCCTTCGTAGCTGACGACGATGGCACGGCGGTTGGCCAGGTAGTTGGAGAACAGCGACAGAACCGTCAGAGTGGCCAGGATGGCAAAGGAATAGAAACCACGACGGATCCGACGAAAGCGTTGCAACCGCTTGCGCGTGATGGGGTTCAGGCGCAGCCCGATCATTCGCCGAACCGTACGCGGGGATCGGCACCGGCAACGCACAGATCGCTCAACAGATTGCCCAGCAGCAGCAGGGCCGACGAGATGAAGATGTAGCCCATGACCACCGGGTAGTCACGCGCCGTGATCGCCTCGAAGAACAACAGCCCCATGCCGGGGATGCCGAAGACACGCTCTATGAGCAGCGAACCGGTCAGAATCAGCGAGATATTGTTGCCGAAACTGGTGGCGATGGGGATCAGCGAGTTGCGCAGAGCGTGACCGAAGACGGCGCGTTTCCAGGTCATGCCTTTGGCCAGGGCGGTCTTGACGTAGTCGGCACCCATGTTCTCCAGCAGACTGTTCTTCATCAGGATCGTCATGAAGGCGAACAGGTGGATGGCGTAACAGACCACTGGCAGGGCGGTGTGATGGACGCGGTCCAGGATCTTGTCGAACAGGGACATGTCAGCAAAGCCCTGGCTCTCGAAGCCGGCCAGCGGAAACCAGTCATGCTGCACGGCGAACAGGGCCAGCAGCACCGCACCAAGAGCGAACCCGGGGATGGCGTAGCCGAGGAAGATGACGACGGATGTGATGTTGTCGAAATAGCTCTTGTGACGCAGCGCCTTGAGGATACCCAGGGGGATACAGACGGAATAGGTCAGCAGGAAGGCGATGAGCCCAAAGTAGACGGATACGGGGAAACGACTGGCGATCAGATCCTCCACCGGGAGGGTGTAGCGGAAGGAATCACCGAGGTCGAGGGTGATCAGTTTTCCCAGATACGTGGCGTAGCGGACCAGAATCGGCTCATCGAAGCCGTAGTAGCGCTTGAGACTGGCCAGATCCTCTTCGGGGATGTCGATGGAAGACACACGCTGGGAGGCACCGGATCCCGTCTCACCGAAATCGCCGGCACCGGCGATGCGCATGCGCATCTGGTCGATGGGCCCCCCCGGCACAAACTGACACAGCAGGAACACCAGAAAGGTGATCCCCAGCAGGGTCGGCAGCATCAGCAGCAGCCGCCGGAGGGTGAAGTCGCGCAGGGCGTGTGATCGTGTCATCGCATCGTTGGCCCATCGGCCGATTCAGGTGGACCTGTAAAGTAGGCAGCAGGTCCGGTCACCGCCGGCGAGGGCCACATCGACGACGCCCTGCCCTGCCTGATCCGTGCCCAGCGGCAACATGGCTGCTGGCCTGACCTGTTGCAGCGCCTGCCGTCGTCGGGGCCGTTGCCCGCCAATGAGATGATCCTGACACACCGCCGCACAGAGAATTTCGACTTGCATGTGACGCGTTAGGCAGCTATCTTCCTGTCTATCGAGTTCGATCTATAGCTAACTCATATTATCACAAGCGAACAAGAATGGCAGTTATCGACTCCGGCGAAACGAGTGATCTGCGGACCCGGTTCCAATTCTCTCATGGGCTCCGCCTGGAGGTGTTCTATGCCCTGCAGGCCCTGACGGACAGCTCAGATATCCACCAGAGTTGGCGCCAGGCGGCCTCCGAGGCCTTGCCTGAGGAATTCTACCGCGCCTTCGCCGCCCTCGGAAACACCCCCATCCTCTGGCCACTGCTGGCCGATGCCCCGGGTACGATCGATGCATCGGTTTCGTTCCAACAGCTGATGGACAGCCTGCAGACTCTCGACCTCGACACCTTTCGCGAGGGTATTCTCGTGGGTGCGTTGCACGACCGGGATGTGGTGGTCGATCTCGTGGAGGGCCACCTTGATCTGGCCGCGGCGATCGATCGCGCACCGGAGCACAAGAAGCACCTGTGGTACACCTGTGTCGGCCTCTACCCGTACGACGAGCACGCTGCCGTCCCCCTCGCCCTCCAGCGGGCGCTGCACGATCCGGAGGGGTTCCGGACCGATGCTCTGCTCTGCCTGAACCTGTTCTGGGAACACGTCTTCGCCGCCACCTGGGAAGGCCTGGAGCCCGAGCTGCTGCGCTCGGTGCGCGAAAAGCGGCGCCTCTTCGAAGCCCTGTCCGTGAGCGAATTCCTCGAACAGGCGATCATGCGACTCGAGATCGACGAGGAGCGACAGGTGCTGCGCTCGTTGCGAGGGGGCTGCGAAATCCCCCTCGACAGGTTGCACGCGGCACACATCATGCCTTCCGCTTTCAACACCCGCCGCATGTGGACCAGCTATACCGACGCCGGATGTAAGATCTGTGAAACTGTCTTCGTCCCCTACTTCGACGCGTCCATCGCCGTCGAGCCGCTCACGTCCCGGCAGGTGGCGCCACCGGCACCACAGGCAGCGCCGGTGAACCTCGAGCCGGCGCTGATCTTCAAGGCGCTGGGGGACGGCACACGCTATGCGATGGTGCAGTTGATCGGCAGACAGGCGCGAACCTCAGCCGATCTTGCCCGCGAGTTGGGTGTGTCCAAGGCGACGATCTCCCACCACCTGAGTCTGTTGCGGGAGGCCGGACTCGTCAGCGAGAGCTACGAATCCGGCTCTGTCCGGCTGTCGCTGAAGACCGAGGTGATTCATCAGCTGTCAACACTGGCCTCTACGGCCTTTGCCCCGACAGCGTGACGAGTTCGGTGTCCATATTCCGGACAGGAAGGAGGGAGGTAGCTCCGTAGTTTGTAAATGGGGTGTCCAAGGCGACATGCTTGCGTTCGTGGCCGAGCTCAGCATATCGTCTTCCCAAAGGGACCGAAGGACGGTGGACACCCTACAGGAATATAGTAGCTGCTCGATTCCCGTCCCCTTTTCAAGGCGGATGGGCGAGCCACAGTGAGGAGGATCCTCATGAGCCTGCGTCGTCTCACCCATGTTCTCCTGCTCTTCGCGCTGCTCGCGGTGCTGTCGGCCTGCGGCGGCCGTGTCGTCGAGCCGATCGCCCTGCCGACGACAGAAGAAGTCCCCTTCAACGTCGTCATCGACGTACGCGACAATCTCGTGCGCCAGTATTCAGGGGCCGCCAAACCCTTCCGTCCGGAGCCGGCGGTCCGCTTCGATTTCCGCGAGACGTCCCGGCAGACTCCCGAGCCAGGACGGGCCATCGTCACCGGTGAGTTTCTCTTCGCCATCGGCGACGGTCCACTGCGGCGGGGACGTATCACGGTGTTCTTCACCATCGATGGCAGCGGCTGGACACGCACGGGCGAGTTCCGCATCGATGAAGAGCCCGTCGAATCTCATTTGCTCTCGATCCGCATCCGCGACAGTGTCACCGAGAAGGCCCTGGCCGGGGTCTTGGTGGAGGCGCGGCGTGTGGATGACAGCGTACGGTCGTCTCGGATCCGGGTCACTGACACCGACGGTCTCGTCGAGCTGGAGGTGCTCACCGGCACCTTCCAGGTGCGAGCCCGGCTGGACGACTACCATATTTCGGTGTCCGACTTCATCCCGGTGATTGCGACGCGACAAGAGCCGAACGAGATCCATCTGACACCCCATAGGGCAGACCCGATCCAGCTGTAGGCCAGTGCTCTGTTAGGGAGTAGACCTTGTGCAATGAGGGCGCCGAGGAACCCGGGTCGCAAGGCGCGCGATCGAGTCGGGTCAGTGGACCCGTCGAGTGAGCGCAACGCCGTGAGCTGAGAAGGATTCATCGGTGGTCGAATACAAGGTTCGCTCCCTAACAGAGCACCAGACAGGCCCGGTGGGAACCGCCTCCTGCCGGGCCTTTCCCGCACTCCCCTACTCCGTCTCTCCGTCCAGTCCGAACTGCCGCAGCTTCTGCAGCAGCGTGTACCGCGTGATGCCGAGAGCCTCGACAGCTCGGCTGCGGTTGCCCTCGCTGTCGGCGAGTGTCTCGCGGATCAGTTTGCGTTCCACCTGGGCCACCACATCGCGCAGTTTCCCCCCCCGGCGTCGTGGCGTGGCCGCCTCGTCACCCCGAAGCTTGTCTGATAGAAGGGGCACGTCGATGGGGCCATCGTCGGCGATCAGTACCAGGGCCCGCTCGATTTCGTTTTCCAGCTCGCGCACGTTGCCCGGCCATTCGTACCGCACCAGGGCATCCATGGCCTGAGGCGTGAACCGTGCCCCCCCATCTGCGGGGAGATGGTGTTGGAGGAAGTGCTGTGCCAGGGCCGGGATGTCCTCTCGGCGCTCGCGCAAGGGTGGGATGTGAATCGGGAACACACTGAGTCGGTAGAACAGGTCCTCGCGGAAGGCGCCTTCGGCAACCTCGGCCTGCAGGTCCCGGTTGGTGGCGGCGATGACACGGGCGTCGATGGGGCGTGCCTCGGTCTCGCCCACACGGGTGACCTCGGATTCCTGCAGCACGCGCAGAAGTCGCGTCTGCATGGCGGGACTCGTCTCGCCGATCTCGTCGAGAAAAACCGTGCCGCCCGTGGCGGCTTCGAACAGACCGGCGCGATCCTCGGCCGCCCCGGTAAACGAGCCCCGGCGATGCCCGAACAGCTCGCTTTCGAGCAGCCCCTCGGACAGGGATCCGCAGTTGACGGCGACGAAGCGCCCCTCGGAGCGGTCTCCACGCTGGTGGAGGGTACGCGCCACCGCCTCCTTGCCGGTTCCTGACTCTCCCGTGAGCAGTACCGTCACATGCGAATCAGCCACCTGCTGCAGAACCTGATAGATCCGCTGCATAGCGGCGCTGTCGCCGATGAGTCCCTCGAAGCGTCCCCAACCTGCGCGAATCTCGTCACGCAGGATCGTGTTTTCCTGGTACATGCGACGGATACGGAGCATCGAACCGACTCGCGCCATCAGTTCAACGGGCTCAAAGGGCTTTGTGACATATTCGTCCGCCCCCTCACCCAGCGCCCGCACGAGAGCGTCGCGATCGTCGAGGGCCGTCACCATGATCACGGGAACGAAGCCGATACCGTCGAAGGCTTTGATGCGCCGGCACACCTCGAAGCCGTCCATGCCCGGCATCATGATGTCGAGCAGAACCAGATCCGGTCGTTCGCTGACGACCAGGTCGACAGCGGTGGCACCCTCGGTGGCTTCGAGCACCTCGTGGCCCTCGAGCTCGAGACGCTGGCGCAGCGCCTTGATGTTGGATGGGTTGTCGTCGACGACGAGAATGCGGGCGGATGTGGCCATTGCCGGCGTCAGCAGGTCAGGTGGCGACGGATGGCATCGAGCAGCTGCGGCGGCCGGTAGGGCTTGGCGACGTAGTCGTCACACCCCGCCTTTCGTGCCCGCTCCTCGTCATCGGCCATGGCGTCGGAGGTGATGGCGATGACCGGAATCCGTTGCGTGCGGCCATCTGCCTTCAGACGCTCGACGACCTCGTAGCCGGAGGCCCCGGGAAGGTGCATGTCGAGCAGAATCAGATCGGGCAGCTCGCGCGCCGCTGTGTCGAGACCGGCTTCACCGTCATTGCTTTCGATGAGAGAGACGTCGACGGTGCGCAGGATGTGCTGCACGACCTTGCGGTTCGATGGATTGTCCTCCACGTGCAGAATGACGGGTCGGTCGATCTCGGCCATCAGACAGCCATGCTGGGGAGCCGCGGGATCAGAAAATGGAAGGTGGACCCGGCGCCTGGTTCACTGTCGAGCCAGAGACGCCCCCCGTGGAGTTCGACAAAACGACGGACGATGGCCAGCCCGAGCCCCGTGCCACCGGCGGTCCGCGTGATCGTGTCATCCACCTGAAAGAAGGGCTGGAACACACGCTCCTGTTCGTCGGTGCCGATGCCGTGACCGGTGTCCTCGACCCAGAAGTGTACGCCGCCGTCCATTTCATCGGCGCCGACACGAACCTGGCCGTCGTCGGTGAACTTGATGGCGTTGTCCACCAGGTTCACCAGCACCTGTTGCGTCAGTCGTTTCTCATCTGCCTGAATCGTCGGCAGATCGACTCCCGCCTGCGCCGACAGTGTCAGGCCCTTGCTCTGGGCCCGGTGCAACTGTGAAGCGACAGCATTGTCGACACAGGACGCCGGCTGGCAGTCGACGAGCTTCAGTGTCATGGCGCCCGCTTCGATTTTCGACAGGTCGAGAACATCGTTGATCAGCGTCAGCAGGTTGTCGCCGTTGCTGTCGATCTCTTCGACGGCATCCCGCAGGTCATCACCGATGTCTCCGTAGGCTCGATCCAGTATAAGGGAGGAGAAATTGATGATGGCATTCATCGGCGTGCGCAGCTCGTGCGACATGTTCGCCAGGAAAGCACTCTTTGCCTGACTGGCGCGCAACACCTCCTGATGGGCCTGCTCGAGGGCCCGGGCGTTCTCCTCGAGACGCCGATTCGACTCTTGCAGACGTGCGTCACGGCGTACGATTCGTGTGGCTTGCCAGCCGATGAGACCGAAGGCGACGACCAGGGCGCCGACAGAGCCGATGAGCTCGTAGGGCAGGTGCACGGTGAGAACAACCGTCGCCGCCGTGTTGCTGGTTCCCAGGTCTCGATCGACGGCGAGCACCTCGAAAACGTAGTCGCCTCGGGGCAGACCATGATACTCGATGCGCGTGTCGCGTGTGTGTTGCCAGTTCTCGTCCCGGGAGCCCAGCAGGCGGTAGCGGAACACCAGTTGACCGGGGCGGGTTTTCAGGCTGATGCCGCGCACCTCGAAGACGACGACCTCTACCGAGGTTGGCACATCCACCGCGTCGACATCGGCGTGCCGGCGGTCGGCGACCACGGCGTCGATGAAGACCGGGACATCAGCGGCCGGCTGCGGCAGGAATCGGGACATCCCGGCATTGCCGCCGATCCAGTACGAACCGTCCCCTGCCGGGGCGACGGACAGCGTGACATTGTCGGGCAGGCCGTCCCGTGCCGAGAGGCTCTGAAAAACCTCGCCGTCGAAACGGCTGATACCGCCGCCGTCGGTGCCAGCCCAGAGGACGCCGGCACTGTCCATGTGCACGCTGTGCACGTCGTTGGAGGCCAGCCCGTCGTCCATCGTGTAGCGGGTGAAGCTGTCACCGTCATAACGAACCACGCCGCCATGGGTGGCGAACCAGATACCACCCTCAGCGTCCTCGTGCATGTCGAGGACATATCGCGGCAGCCCATCCTCGTCGTCGAAGACTTCGAAGGACTCTCCGTCGAACCGGGCCACACCTGACTCGGCAGAGATCCACAGGTCACCATTGCGCGTCTCCAGCAGGTCCAGCACCTCGTCTCCAGGCAACCCGTCCTCGGTGGCAAAGACCTCGATCTGACTGCCGTCCCAGCGCGCCAGGCCGCGGCCGGTACCCAGCCACAGATCGCCGTTGCGCGCCTGCAGCAGCGCCAGCACCTGGTCCTGGGGCAGGCCGGCACCGACATCGAGAATCGACCAGTGGTCGCCATCCATACGCGCGGCACCGTCTCCCGTCAGGACCCAGACACGACCCTGAGTGTCCTGGTCGACACGGTACACCTTGGCCTCCGGCAGGCCATCCCGGTCAGTCCATGTGGTCATCTCACCACGCCGCAGACGGGTCACCCCGGTGGTGTCATTGTGGGCGATCCACAGGTCTCCCTCCTGCGTCCGGCGGAGATGATGGACGCCGCCAGTCAGACCGTCCTCCTCCGTGTAGACCACGAGCCCGGTTTCGTCGAGACGGCTGGCGCCTCCCATGGTGGCGAACCACATGGCCCCTTCGCGATCGCGCAGAGCCTGGTGCACGGCGCTGTGGGGCAGGGCCGTATGCTGCGCCTTGGTGGACGTCTCACCGTCGCGCAAACGCAGCACGCCGTTCGATGTGAGAAACAGGTGATCGCCGTTGTCTTCTTCGAAGATGCCGATCACCATGCCGGTGGCATCGTCATGCTTGGAACCGAATGGGGTCCAGGCGGTACCATCGTAGCTGGCGACACCGCCTCGGCACGAGGTCCACACGTCTCCTGAGCGGTCGATGCTGATGACGAAGGCAGGCATCTCCGGCAGGTCAGACGTGTCGTCGAAAACGGTCCAGTGGTCCCCGTCATAGCGCTCGATACTCGTGTAGGTGGCAACCCACAGGGCCCCATCCGGCGCGAAGTCTATGCCATTGATCCGACCGTCTCGCAGGCCCTTCTCGTGGTCCAAGATGAACCACCCGTCCCCTTCGCGGCGGGCGATGCCGGAGCCGAATATGGCGAACCAGAGCGTACCATCGGCGTCCTCGGCGATATCGATTACCTCGCCACGGGGCAGACCGTCTTCGGGGCCAAAGCCCACCAGGCCTTCGGGTCCGAGGCTGGCGATACCCTTGGCCGTTGCCAGCCACAGCCTGCCGTCGCGGTCTTCGTGCAGGGCGCGCACGTTGTTGCTCGGCAACCCGTCTTCGGTATCGAGTCCAAGCCACTGGCCACCGTCGAAGCGGCTGATCCCGTTGTTGCCCGTGCCGAACCACATGTGGCCCTGGCGATCCTGCAGCATGGCCTGCACCATCGGTCCTGCCAGGCCATCGGTGACATCGTAAGTGTGCCAACGTCCGCGGCCGGGACCGAGAGACCGCGTAACACCCTCTCCCACATCGATCGTACGCAGATGGGTCAACGGCGCACGGTAGGATCGGAAGGCGATTTTCAGCAGCCCCCCGTCTTCCTGCGAGTGGTAGGTCTCACCCCACTCCCGCATATGTTCCCGCAGGTAGCGGTCGGCGCGCATCCGGTGGCGTGCGGAGTCGATGAGCGACGGGTTGGGAAACTCGTACAGCCGCGAGAACACACCGGGAACCGTGGGCCGTCCTGATTCGGCGGAGGCCTGCAGGCCCTGGGACTCCATCCAGGGGCGGATCTCGGCCTCGTAGAGGGCGGCGAATTCATCCTGCTGATCCGGCGGAACCCAGAAGGACATGCGAGCCAGCGTCGGTTCTGCCGCTGCGACTTGCGTGGCGCCTGTCAGGCACAGCGCGGCCGCGACACAGAGCGCCGACAGGTGTCTGCGGTAGTTGATATGTCGGGTGAGGCCGGGCATGGGTATCCCAAAAATAACGAACCGGCCGCGCGGTGCAGGGAACACCGTGCGGCCGGTCTTGCTGCGAAGCAGAAACAAACGCTCCTGAACGCAGTCTAGAGGTACCAGATTGCCAGGAATCTGGTCATGGATCGAGTGCCCGTCTTCAGGGCGGAAGCAATGGCGGAAGCGTAGGCGATGCGGGACATGACGGGTTCTCCTTGCAGAGGCTGGGCTTCGGCTGTCCCGCGTGACCATGCACATGCCGTGCCAGCATTGCGAGACAGGAGCTGTTCAGCCTCTCACAACATCATGTTTTTTCATCGCTTACTGCATGTCACTCCTTGTCGTCATGAGGATCGATTCGCTGACTGTCGCCTGATCAGTCCATCCGGGTGATCTCAGTCGATTCCGATTGATACTCGTGTAAGGCAGGAATAAACAGCCTCTTACGCATGTGGTCGGCCATTGACCTGGATAGTGTACAATCCCTGACCACCTCGCGTCGAACGGCGAATACCGCCGCCTGAGCGGCGGGTTTGGCCGAACCGTCCTGGTGTTTCCTCTGAAATAGAAGGACTATCGACTCCGGCCACCGCGAAGTATTACCTGATAGGCGACCAATGCCGCCGCCACGTGCACATTCATCGACGGTCCCTTGCCGTACATCGGCACGAAGACAGCGCCATCGCACAGCCCCAGAGTTCCGGCATACACGCCGTTCGACTCGTTGCCGAGCACGAGGCAGACACGGTCCTCCCAGGCGAAGTCGAGGAAGGGCCGCGTCCCCTGCGCCGTCTCCAGCGCCACGATCTGATACCCTTCCGCCTTCAGTGTCGTCAGGGCCTCGTGTGTATCGGCGATCCGACGCCACTTGACCCGGCGGTCGTGGCCACGCGAAGTACGATCGATCTCGTCATGGGGCGGGACGGGGGTCTTGCCGGTAAACACCAGCTCGCGGGCGCCCACCGCGTCGGCGACGCGGAACAGGGATCCCACGTTGCGGGGATCTTCCATGCTCTGCAGCAGAAAAGAGACCTCGGCCTGGGGCGGAAAATCGCCGGCCGCCTGCTCGAAGAGTCGGCGAATCTCCACCTTTCGAAGGGGCAACATCCTCTCAGCCAAGATCGACGCCACTCCCGTCGGCACCGACGATGACCTCGCCATCGAAGTGGACCCGTATGCGCTCCCCCATGTCGTTGACCGCGTCAAGTTCGCCCGTGATATCCTCGATGACGAGATGCTTGATCATCAGACGCCGCACGGCACAACGGCTGGCCAGCGCTCCCAACGCCTCCGGCGTGATGTGCCATGTCCCCCAGGGCTGTTGCGCCAGGAACTCGGCTGTGCCCGAACACTCGTAGACCATCAGATCGGCACCGTGGGCAAACTCCTCGAAGCCTTCCTGGGGCAGTCCGTCGCCACTGATGATGACACGCTGTTGCTCTGCCTCGACGCGATAACACAGCGTCGTAATGCCACCGTGATCGGTGAACACCGCCGACAGGACACAGCCCTCCTCGTGGAGGACATCACCGGCGCTGTCGATTTCGACGACTTCGGGATCGAGACCGAACTCCTTCTTGCCGTGGCCGAGGCGACTGTTGATGTCGTCGCGGAAGGGCGGTCGAATCAGGTGTTCGATGAAGTGGGCGGTGCCGACGGGGCCGTAGATACGCAGCGGGTTGCGGCGACCATTGTTCCAGCCCACGTAGACGAAATAGGGCACGTCAACGACGTGGTCGAAGTGCAGATGGGTGAGGAACAGGCGATCCACGTTCTCCGCGGCCACCTCCTGCTGGGCGAGGCGCAGGCAGGCCGAGCGCCCGCAGTCGAACATCCAGGTACGGCTGGCCTCGCCGTTGTGTCCTTTGAACTGGAGAATCTGTGAGGGCCCCGCGCGGCGCGGGTTGTTGCGCACCGCGCCGGATCCGAGGAGTGTGAATCTCATGCCCCCAAGATAGTGTCGTGCCCCGGGGCACGACATGGGTCACAGCTGGCGGCGTTTCATCCAGAACAGAGTCACGTTGGCCACGACGAAAACCCAGACGCCACCGACGGCCCAACGACGGTACCGGCGCGACGCTTCCGACTCGTCGAGCAGCTGTTGTACGGCGGCGATCTCCTCGTCGACGGCCGCCACGGATTCGTCGATGATCTCCATGTCGAGAGAGTGTGTCCGGGCCTCGACCTGTCGCAGGGAGGCGCCGGCGCCGGCGAGCAGCCCGGCCGACCGCTGCAACCCGGCGTCGATCTGCCCCAGGCTGTCGAAGCGTGCCGCCACCACGTGCAGGTTCTGCTCGGCCTCCCGCAGTGCCAGCTGAATGCCTGTGGCCCGCTCCAGGGCGACGTCGTCTTCGCCGCCGTGACAGACCGCACAGGTCGTGTCCATCAGCGTCAGCGTCGCATCGGCCACGTTATGATTCTGATGACAGGTGATACAGGTGGGGTTGTCACGATCTGCCGGGTCAGCGTGGGGGCCCATGCGGAAGAACTCCGCCGGGCCCTTGTGGCATCGGGCACAGATCCCGGCGATGTCCTCCCGTGCCGGCTTGCCGATGAACCCCGTCTCCGGCGCCTTGGCCTCCTCCTCGCGCGCCTCGTCGGTGTCCCCGCCGTGGCAGTCGTTGCACAGCAGCAGACCTCGCTGGTAATGCACTCCCTGGCCGAAGTCCTCCCCCTGCTCTTCGTGACACATGGTGCACCACACGTCGTCCAGGTCGACCTGGCCCGGGGGCACCACCAACTCCTGCTGAGCCCAGACGACGGTGGGCAGAATCATCAACAGCCAGCGCCTCACGGTTGCCCCCCCTCATCATCGGCGACATCAACTTCCACCCTATGGGGTACGCCCTGTACATCGAAGTAGTAGGTGGTGCCGAAGAACGTGCTCGTCGTCTCCGACAGATGTCCGAGAACCCCGAGCAGCAGAATCACTGCGGTCGTCGCCAGCCAGCCAGCCACGACCCGGGGGCGGCGACCGGGGTGCCGCTGCGGAGACGTGTCGATCGCCAGCGGCAGCAGGACCAGAACCAGCAGCAGCAGCGGCGGCATGTTCACGCCGACGACCTCGGGCACGTACTTCAACAGCTGGTACGCGGGCAGGAAGTACCACTCGGGCTTGATGCCCATCGGTGTACTCAGCGGGTCGGCGGGCGTGCCTATATGGGCGGGATACAGCAGCGCCAGAGTGACGAGCACGCCAAGGGTGAGATACATCGTGGCGCTGTCCCTGAGAAAATGGTGCGGGAAGAACGGCTCACCGCCGGCGGCACGGTTCTGTTCGGCTGTCGGCTCGGGAACATCGCTGCGCCCCAGCGACGAGATCCCCTGGTAACGGATCAGGAAGAGATGCAATCCCACCAGCCCAAGGAGCAGCAAGGGCAGCAGGAAGACATGGACCACATAGAAGCGGCCCAGGGTCGCGTCGGCCACCTCGCTGCCGCCGATCATGAACTGTCTCGTAGTCGGCCCGAGGACGGGCAGCGACGCCGGCGCCTCGGTAGCTACCACGGTACCCCAGTACGCCACCTGATCCCAGGGCAGCAGGTAGCCGGTGAAGCCGAAGCCGAGAATCGCCGCCAGCAGGCCGACCCCGACGATCCAGGTCAGTTCTCGCGGTTTCTTGAAACCGCCGTAGAAGAACACCCGAAACATGTGTGCCAGGGCGACGATGACGATCAGGTGCGAACCCCAATTGTGTATGGAACGGACCAGCCAGCCCAGGGGCACCTCGTACATGATCGACTCGACGCTGGCAAAGGCCTCCCGTCCGGTCGGTTTGTAGTACGCCATCAGCAGAACACCGGACAGCAACTGCACGCTCAACAGCAGCAACAGGGCGGCGCCCAGGGTGAACAGCCAGTTCACATGAGGGGGAACGGGTTTGCGCAGGTTGTCGAGCACTACCTGGCGCACGGGCTCCAGGTGCAACCGCTCATCGAACCAGAGCCAGAGTCGCTGCACGATCAGCCCTCCAGCAGGGGACTCACGCGGATGCCGCCCTCCTCGACCGTCAGTGACACCTGCGCCAGAGGTTCGCGGGCGGGGCCTCCGAGAATCTCGCCGTGCAGATTGTAACGGGCGCCGTGACAGGGACATTCCACCTGGCCGGTCGTGGCATCCCAGGCGACGGTGCAGCCCAGGTGGGTGCAGGTCGCCTGCAACCCGACCAGGCCGTCCTCCCGACGCACGACGAGGATCTTGCCGAGGCGTGAGCGACCGACGACGCTGCCCTCGGGCCCGATGTCCTCGGCCCGCAGTGGTCCGGCAGCACCGACGAGGAACTCGCTGCCGGCGCCGCCGGCGGTGGGCCAGAGGTAGGCCAGCACGGTACCGGCAAACCCGGTGACGGTGCCGACGAAGCCGAGGCCGAGCAGGGCGTTGACCAGACGGCGGGTTGGTCCGGAGTAAACTGCGGAATCAGACATGGTGTCGCCTCGCATGGAATCCAGGGGGATTCGGCAGGGACCCCAGTCGCTGAAGCCGCCGGGTGCGGGACAGCGCAGGGAGCAGGGCCGAACCTGCCGAGTCGTGGATCGTTTCAGTATACGGATGAAAGACCGCGACCCAGGCTCGGGAGCGCGGTGTGTCTCGTTAACCGATTGATCTGTCGACCCGGCGGTTCTCCTGCTCAATTCTGCGTCGTGGTTGGAGCGCGCAGGCCACGCGCTCGCGATTCAGCTGTCTTTCGGCACCTGCCGCCGCACACCATTCTCGTAGGCCACATCGTACGGCCCATCGGGTACCGGCAGCTGCCGTATTGCCAGCTCACCCTGAGTGATGTGCGGCTCGGACTTGAGCAGCAGTTCGTCCAGGGATTGCTGGGGCGAAGCGTCGGTTGTGTCGATCTCCACGAGCAGTCCTTTATGCGCCAGCAGAGACCTATCGACCTCATCGGCAAACCGCTGCTTGATCTCTGTCACGTCAGCGGACTTGACGATGGCGTATTCGTGGGGCGCCTCTGCCATACGTTGGCGAATCGCCTCGTCGCTCGCTGTGACGTGGATCAACACCACGTCCGGCAGCCGTGACTCGAGCACCTGCACCTCGTAGAGCCGCTGGTGGCGGTACCCGTAACGGGGATAGTACGGGTTTTCGGGATCCTCTCCGTAGAAGTCCGAGTAGATCGACTCCTCGATGTGCCAGCCGCTGATCATCACGTGATCGTAGTTGCGCAGGACCTCGACGTGGTACTGGATCTGCATGCGTTGCATGCGCTCCTTCACATCATCCGGAAAACCCACGTAGGCCGCACGCGACTCCGGGCTCAGTGTGGAGTCGGGAATGGTGAAGTGGTCATCGCCGTGTACCCGCAGGCTGCGCTGCCGATAGTAGGCGGTGAGCAGATCGATCAAGGTGGACTTGCCGGCATACTCGATACCGACGAAGACGCAACGCATGGACGGATCCTTCTGTTGCTGGTGGGCCACCGGTGAGAGGGTATATTCATCTCGCCGTGCCACCGGAACGCAGCCAAGATAGACAGAATGCCTGATTCCGCCACCCCCGTCGGAGTACTCATCGCCCAGTTGGGCACACCGGAGGCGCCCACGCCCGGAGCCCTGCGGACCTACCTGCGGGAGTTCCTCACAGACCGCAGGGTCATCGACCTGAATCCGCTGACCTGGTGGCCGATCCTCTACCTGTTCATCCTCACACGGCGACCGGCGCGGTCGGCGCGCCTCTACGAGCGCATCTGGACCGAGGCCGGCTCCCCGCTGCTCGTGCACTCTCGCGCTCAACAGAAGGGCGTGCAGACACGCCTCGGTGACGGCTACCGGGTCATCGTCGGCATGCGCTACGGGAAGCCGGGCATCGACGCCGCCATGCGGCAGTTTGCCGATCAGGGCATCGACCGGGTCGTCGTTCTGCCCATGTTTCCGCAGTTTTCCTGCTCCACCACCGGTTCCATCTATGACGCCGTCACGCAGGCCGCCTTCGACCGGCGCCGACGGATGCCGACGATCCGCTTCGTTCCGCCGTACTTCGCCCACGCCGACTACATCGACAGCCTCAGGGTGATCATCGAAGAACAGCTCCAGGCCGTGGGCCAGGTCCCGGACCGCTTCCTGATCACCTTCCACGGAATCCCCCGACGATATGCTGATGAGGGTGATCCCTACCGCGACCATTGCCTGCGCACGGGACAGCTACTAGCCGAGGCTCTTGGATTGCAGCCGGAGCAGTGGGTGCAGGGTTTCCAGTCCCGCTTCGGCAAGGAGGAATGGCTGCAGCCCTACACCGAGGACCTCCTCGCCGCGTTGCCTGCAGAGGGCGTACAGACCATCATGGCCGCCTGTCCCGGGTTCACCGCCGATTGCCTGGAAACGCTGGACGAGATCGGTCACGAGGGCGCCGCGACCTTCCGTGAGGTTGGTGGCGCGGAGTTGCACCTGGCCCCATGTCTGAACGCCCATCCCCGCTGGCTCGACGCCATGGCCTCGATCATTCGCTCGGAGGCTTGTGGCTGGACAGACGGAGATTCCCGGTGAGCGACGCGTCCCGCCTCGATCGTTCCGCCCAGGCCCGGCTGCTGCGCCTGGCGCGAGCCCTCGTCGACGGGCGCCGGGCACGAGCTCTGGTGGCGCCCACACGGCAATCCGAGGGCCACTGGTTCGGTGGTGGCAACGCGGCTCGCGATATCGACGGCAGCCTCCTTCTTCTCGGCCGCTACCGTGACGCCGGCGACAGTCGCACCGGACTGGCGGCCGGTCCTCGTGGACGGGAACTGACCTTGTTCCGCTCGACGGATGACGGGCTCAGCTTCGACAAGGTGGCGGCCTGGAGCAAGGCGGATATCGGCGGCGCCTCTTCGGTGCTCAGCATCGAGGGATCGGCCCTTCATATAACCCCGGAGGGGGCTCAGGTCTTTCTCTCCACCGAGCGGCAGCGGGCCTATCCGAAATCGCTACGCTCATTGCAGAAACCCGGGACCGGGATCTGGGCGATCGATCGCTTCGAAGCGACATCCGCGGCCAGCCTCGATGCCCGCAAGGGCCTGTGCCGCATCCTCACGGGAGACGATCCGGCGTACCTGCACGTCAAGGACCCGAACCTGTCTCCCGGTCTGCTGGGCGGCGGTCGCAAGGGCGAACGTCTTCTCCTCTACTGCACCCATCCGTACAACTGGTCCTCGAGCGCTTCCGGGTGGGCGCGGCTCGACGCCGCCGGTGACGTGATCTCCTGGGGCGATGACTTCTTCCCCCGGGGGCCGGTATGGGATGTCGCAGCAAGCCGGATCACCTGCCGGCTGCCCGTACCCCGGATCGGGATGTTCGCCGATGTACCGTCCCTGAGTCTCTACTTCTACGATGGGGCCGAGTGTCTGCGTCCACACGAGACCCACCGTCACGGCGTCCGGCGACCGCGGGGACACTCCTGCGAGGAGCTGGGGGGGGTGGCCTGGGGCTTCGATCAGGACTTCCCTGACGGACTCCAGCGCCTGAGCCGGCTGGAGCCGTGTTTTGTGTCACCTGAGGGTACAGGCTGCAATCGGTACGTCTCGGCTATCGTCGATGACGACGGCCTCTTCGCCCTCTGGCAGCAGTCGAACAAGCGCCGGGCACAACCCCTGATGGGTCATCGCCTCACGGCCCGACGGTTGCGCACCCTCCTCGGGTGAGTTGCGGATCACGTGTCGATTCCTGGGGGCGGTCTTGGTCGTTACTCGTGATCGATCCGCGCCGTCAGCCAGGTGCTGATATCGCGCAGGCAGTCGCCGTCGATCTGATGACCCATGCCATATTCGCGGTAGGTCAGGTCCACCTCCAGCTGTTCGAGCAACTGTCGTGAGGTCCGCGCCTTTGCGATCGGGATCAGCGGGTCGTCGGTGCCGTGGGTCTGCAGTACGGGTTTGCCCGACAGACCGGCTGCCGCGGGGTCCTGTGGCATCCGCTCCTTTGACCAGAGACCACTCAGGAAGGCGACGCCGGTGATGTCCTGCGGCCGGGCCAGCAGCAGACTGAGCGCCATAGCCCCTCCCTGGCTGAAGCCCAGCACGAGGGTATCGCTGCCGTCATTGCCCGAAGCCTGCTGCAGGTCGGTGAGCAACTGTCCGAGCTGGTCCAGCGACCGCTCCCCCGCCGTATAGTCGACGACCAGACCCACCGGAGTGAACTCGATGGGAAACCACGAGTGGCCTCCCATGTCGAGGGGCAACGGAGCCCTGGCGCTGATCACGCGGAAGCGGGGATCCAGATAGTCGGCCAGTCCGAGCAGATCCGCCTCGTCGCTGCCGTAGCCGTGCAGCAGGATCAGCAGTGGCGGCCGGTCGGTCGACAGGCGACGCGGCTCGCGTACGGCAGTGTGCAGCGGCGCATCACTCATTCGAGGGTGACAGACCAGGTCCCGGGTCGATCGAAGACGAGGATCACCGCGTCCTCGTCGGCAGCGATCTCCTGCACACTCGGGTTGGGGTAGATCTTCTCGTTGCGCCAGACGGCCTCGCCGTTGACGCTGAGAGTTGGATGGCGCCGGTCGCCACGGTTGACGACAAGATCCGTGACGCCGTCACCTTCGGTCTCCAGGGTGATCGTGGTACGGCCGTCCTCGTCGGGGTCCTCCGCCCGCCAGGAAACTCGAATCGGCCCTGCGGGTGTCACCATCTCCCCCTGTGCCTGCGGCAGCAGGTGGAAGGAGGGACGGAATGTGGTGCGGCGGAAGCCGGGCTCCAACGGTACCACACCCAACAGCCACCGGGTCAACAGGTAGTCGGGTCCCGGGGCCAGCAGACCGGCCTCGGAACCCCGCTTGTCGCGCCAGGTGAGACCTTCGCGGTCGGCGATCCGTAGCCACTGATTCTTCACGACATCGAGAGCCCGCCGATCCTGACCTGCGCCCCACAGACCATGGGCGAGGAAGTATGCCTGTCGCAGATCCGCTACGGGAGTCCCGGAGCGGAGCGCCGCCGCCATCCGGGGCAGACGGTCGGCGGGGACGGCATCGGCGACGAGTACGAGGGCCTGCGTAAACTGGCTGGCCACCTCTCCCTCGACGTCGTCAACATACAGCGCCCGGTCCTCACGCCAGCGGGTCTCGATGGCGGCCACCAGTTCCTGCAGTCGCTCGGCACAGCGACCGGCCTCTTCGGAGCGACCCGATCGCCGGCAGATGCGGGCTGCTGCCGCCGCGCCCGCGGCACACTCGGCCAGTCCCTGCGTCGACCCCTGCAGATCGAGAGACGCCGTCGCCGAGGCCACCGCCGCCGCCAGCAGTCGCTGCGCAGTCTCCTCATCGCCTGACCACAGATGATAGGCCTCAAGACAGAGGGGGAAGGCCGACGCCGGGGCTCCGGCAGGATCGGGTGTGCGACCCAGCAAGGTGGCACGGGCGGTGTCGGTATGTCCTGTCCGGGCGGCGTCATTCCAGGTCGACGCCGTCATCCCGAGCCAGTCGCAGGCCTGGGGTGGCGGAGTGAGATGGTACGTGTCGAGCCGGTCGGCGCGCAGTGTCGCCGGAGCCTGGGCCCAGGTGCTGTCGAAGCCGGGGCCGAGTTCTGCCACCGCCGATGCGTCGACCGGGACGGAGCGCTCGCAGATGGCAAGTCGTTCGAACTGGCACTCTTCGTCGAAGCCACTCAGGTGAACGACAGCGTAGCGCGCGCGCACCGTGTGGAGTGAGAACCAGTCCTGACGTCCGGAGCCGCACACATAGCGCAGGCGGTGCTCGTGCCGACCCCAGGTCGTGGCCAGACCGATGTCGACGATGCCGGCGTGACCATCCCGCAGACGCAGGTTGACGACGCCGGTGACGATGCGGCCGAAGTCGAGAACAAAGGTGAAGGCCCCCCCGGCTGCGGTCTGTAGAGAGGCCGCTGGCGCCGGGCCGGCCAACAGCCCGTCGCGATGGACGAACTTGCCGTGTCTGGAAACCCGTGCGGGAGAAAACGTCAGATCGGCGTCGGCCTCGGTCTCTTCGAATGCGGCGAACTCTCGAGCTTCGATCTGCCGTTCCTGGGAGACCGGGACTTCGTCGTCGGCCGTGGCGTCCACCGTCACGACCCCTTCCCAGGTACGGCCCTCGGTCCGCGGATCCTCCAGGGCGCTGAAACGTTCGTCGGCCAGTGTTCCCGTCGGGGCGGGCGGTAGTTCGAGAGCGTGCCAGTGTAACCCCGATTCGACCGTGAAGGCCGTCGTGCCGCTGGCGGAGGCGGTGAGCTCACCGTGAACGGCGAACCATCGCTCCCCTTCGTCTGGGCCACCGTCGGCGACGACGACGAGTTCATGGGGGCCGGCGTCCCAGGCGCCACTCACGTGTCTGGGATACCAGAGAGGCGTCTCGGTGGCTGCCCCCCCGGGCGCTCCGGCGACGCGCATGCCGTTGATATACAGCTGGAAGGGCCCGCTGGAGGCGCAGGTCAGTCGGCCGTCGCGGCAGGGCCCGTCCAGCGTCAGGCTGCTGCGCAGCAGGACGTGACGTCCGCCGTCACCATGCCAGATCGATCGATAGGTCATCTAGGCTAGATCGCGACTGACGGAGCCGCCGTCAAGGGAGAGACTGCGGGTGAAACACGACGAGCCCGGTCGCCGCGAGGGCAACCGGGCTCATGGGGACGCGGTATATGTGCGGTCAGCCGGGTAGTCGCAGGGTGACGATATCGGTGCGCACTCCCTGTCGCGTGACGCGCCGGATCATCAGCAGGGCACTGCCCTTCGCCGCCTCGAGTGCTTCGGTGTAATCAGCGACAGAGGCGACCGGCTCTCGATCGATCTCGACGATCAGGTCTCGGGAACGTATCCCAGCTCGGGCTGCCGGCGAACCCCGACCCACCTGGGCGACGATGACCCCCTCTTCGTCCTCCAGCCCCAGGCGCTGTGCGACGTCATCCGTCAACTCACGGACTGTCATACCCAGCTGCTCGGCTTCCCTTGGTTCGTCCCGTGCCGCCGTTGTCTTCGCCTCATCGAGGGAGGCCAGCTCCACCGAGAAGCTACGTTCCTCGCCCTCACGCAGGACTTTGAGGCGCACCTTGGTGCCGGGCGAAGTGTGTGCGATCTGATTGCGGAGAGCGGCCCGTGTGTCGGTGGGCTCTCCGTCCACTTCGCGGATCACGTCATACGCCTGCAGCCCTGCCTCCGCTGCTGGCAGATCGACGATCACCGACGTCACCAGGACACCTTTGCGCGAGTCGAGTCCAAGGGCATCTGCCATCTCGGCGCTGACATCACCGATCTCAATGCCCAGGAACCCTCGCCGCACCTCGCCGTGGGCGATCAGCTGCCCCATGATCTTGTCCGCCAGATCGATGGGGATCGCAAAGCCGATTCCCTGGTACCCGCCCGACTGGGAGACGATGGCCGTATTGATGCCGATCAGTTCGCCCGATGTGTTGACCAGCGCCCCCCCGGAGTTGCCGGGATTGATGGCGGCGTCGGTCTGGATGTAGTCCTCATAGTCGCTGAGACCGGAACCCCCGCGCCCCAGAGCGCTGATGATCCCGGTGGTCACCGTGTGCAGCTGGCCAAAAGGGTTGCCGATAGCGACGACCCATTCGCCAACGTCGATCTCGTCGGCCTCGCCGAGCTCGAGGAAAGGCAGATCGTCGCCGTCCTGGATTTTCAGTACCGCCAGGTCTGTATTTGGATCCCGCCCCACCACCTCGGCCTCGAAGGAGCGCAGATCGGCCATTTCCACAATGATCCGGTCAGCTACTTCATCATCACCCCGACGGCCGTTGGTGATGACATGGTTGTTCGTCAGGATGTAGCCGTCCTTGCTGACGATGACACCGGAGCCGAGGCCTTCGCGGATGCCACCCTCACCTTCCGGGCTCCGGAGAAACGGATGTCCACGGAAGAATTCGTCCAGAGGAACCCCCCGTCGGCCGCTGATCTGCTTCTCGGTCTTGATGGCCACCACCGCGGGTTTGACTCCGGCGGCAAGCTCGGCAAAGGCGTCTGAGAACTGCTGCAGATCCTGCAATCCGGCCGCCGTCACAGGCGCTGGCACCTGCACCGCGACCAACAGGGCCGCACAGACGATGGGAATGTGTCGTTTCACTGTCATCCTCCCCTTGATCGGTATCGAAATTGAGGTTCGCATACTGTGGACCCAGGCCGTGCCCGGACAGTTCCCGGGCACGGCCTGACATTCTGCGCTTCAGGCGGCCCGGTGGGCCGCATCATCCCCTGCGGGGGCGGCGTGCAACACCTTGAGTTCGCCATCTTCCACGTCCACGGTGATAGCCCCCCCGTCGCCCACATCCCCGGCGATGAGTGAACGCCCGATACGCGTCTCCAGCTGATGCTGGATGTAGCGCTTCAGCGGCCTGGCGCCGAAGGCTGGATCATACCCCTGTCGGGCGATGAAGCTCCTGGCCGCCTCGGTGGTGCGCAACTCGATGCGTCTCTCGGCGAGGCGGGTCCTCAAGTCCTCCATCATCAACTCCACGATGCGGCCGATCTCCGACAGCGACAACGGTCTGAACATGATGATGTCGTCGATGCGATTGAGAAACTCGGGTCGGAAGTGGCCCCGGAGATCGGCCGAAACACGGTCCCTGGTGAGCTCGGGAATCTCGCCGCCGCTTTGGGCAACCCCCTCCATCAGATGGTGGGAGCCGATATTCGAAGTCATGATGATGACCGTATTCTTGAAGTCCACCGTGCGTCCCTGGGCATCGGTAAGGCGGCCATCGTCGAGCAATTGCAGCAACGAATGGAAGACGTCGGCGTGAGCCTTTTCGATCTCGTCGAACAGCACCACCGCATAGGGCTTGCGCCGCACCGCCTCTGTCAGTTGCCCCCCCTCCTCGTACCCCACATATCCGGGAGGCGCACCCATCAGCCGCGATACGGCATGTTTCTCCATGTACTCGGACATGTCGATGCGAACGACGCTGTCCTCCGAATCGAACAGCGCCTGGGCGAGGGTCCGGGCCAGCTCCGTCTTGCCGACTCCGGTGGGACCCAGAAAGAGAAAGGAACCGATTGGCCGACGCGGATCCTTGATCCCCGCACGGGCCCGGATCACGGCGTCGGCCACCAGCTGCACCGCTTCTGTCTGCCCGATGACCCGTTCGTGCAGAATCTCATCCAGGCGCAGCAGCTTTTCTCGTTCTCCCTCCACCAGCCGCGTCACCGGGATTCCCGTCCAGCGAGACACGATCTCGGCTATTTCCTCTTCCGTCACCTCTTCGCGCAGCAATCGGGAATCGCCCACAGCACCCACCTCAGTGGGGCTTTCTCTTCCTGCCAGCTGCTTCTCCAGCTCAGGCAGCGTCCCATACTTCAGTTCCGCCGCCTGGTTCAGATCCGCCCTACCCTCGGCGGCTTCGATCTCGTGGCGCACGGTCTCGATCTGCTGACGCAGTTGGCGCAGCTGGCTGATCTCTGTCTTCTCCTGCTCCCATTGTGCGCCCATGGCGTCGGCCTCGGACTTCTGATCCGCCAGCTCCCGGAGCAGAGACTCGAGACGCGCCTTGCTCGCCGCATCCTTCTCCTTCTTCAGTGCAGCCTCTTCGATCTCCAACTGCATCACCCGCCGGGTGACACCGTCGAGCTCGGCGGGCATGGAGTCGATCTCGGTACGGATCGTGGCACAGGCTTCGTCCACCAGGTCGATGGCTTTATCAGGCAGAAACCGGTCACTCACGTAGCGGTCCGACAGGACCGCTGCACCGACCAATGCGTTGTCCTGTATTCTCACACCATGGTGGATCTCGTAGCGCTCACGCAGGCCACGGAGAATGGAGATGGTGTCCTCCACGCCGGGGGCGTCGACGAGGACGGGCTGAAACCGCCGCTCCAGGGCGGCATCCTTCTCGATGTGCCGGCGGTGCTCGTCCAGCGTCGTGGCGCCGATGCAGTGCAGCTCGCCGCGAGCCAGCATGGGCTTGAGCAGGTTGCCGGCGTCAGTGGATCCCTCCGTGCGACCGGCGCCGACGATGTTGTGGATCTCGTCGATGAACAGCAGAATCCGACCGTCGCTCTCGGTGATCTCCCGGAGCACCGCCTTGAGCCGCTCTTCGAACTCTCCCCGGTACTTTGCCCCGGAGATCAGCGCACCCAGATCCAGGCTGAAGAGAGTGCGATCCTTCATCCACTCGGGGACGTCACCGCGGACGATACGTTGTGCCAGGCCTTCGACGATCGCCGTCTTGCCGACGCCCGGTTCGCCGATCAGCACCGGGTTGTTCTTCGTCTTGCGCGACAGGATCCGGATGACACGCCGGATTTCGTCATCACGGCCGATCACGGGGTCGAGCTTGCCGGAGCGGGCGTCGGCCACCAGGTCTGTGCCGTATTTCTGCAGGGCTTCGTAGCTGGCCTCCGGGTCAGCGGAGGTGACGCGTTGGGCTCCACGCACATCGCTCAGGGCGCGCAGGACCCCATCCCGCGTGACCTCTTCGGCAGCGAAGATCTGCTGTATCTCCACCGTGCCACCCTCTCCGATCGCGGCCAGGGCGAGGTGCTCAACGGAGACAAACTCGTCGTTCAGGGACCTGGCTTCCGCTTCTGCCGCAGCCAGTACCGCCGACAGTGCCCGCGACATGCGGACCTCACCCGCATCACCGGAGACGCGGGGACGCTTGCTGAGCGCTGTCTGCAGTGCGCCGCTCAGCGTCCCCACGTCGGCGCCGATGCGTTGCAGAATGCGGGGAACCACACCCCCGTCCTGGTCCATCAGGGCGGCCATCAGATGTAGTACGTCCACATCCTGATGACCCAGTCTCAGCGCCTGACTCTGGGCGTCCTGCAGAGCCTCCTGCGATCTGTGTGTCAGTCTTTCCTGATCCATGGGCTCCTCTTCTTCCAGCTGGGGTCGTCTGCGCCCGTCATGCAAAACCGGGACCCACGGCTCTCAGACCCAGCCAGACCATGGATAACTATATGAAACTGTGTCTCTTGCGGGGAACAGGGACTTCCGGAGGGTCAGTGCGGGTCCGCCTGTTTGACGGGCCCTCTGTGTGTCGCCTGCCGATTTGACAGACAGCAGTCCTGCTGGAAAAGAAAACGCCCCGGCGCTCTGTGAAGCGTCGGGGCGTCTGCTGCTGTTTCGTTGTCGGTGGCAGATCAGAGGACGAGTGGGTCGTCCGGTGCTTCCTCTGGCGGCGGCACCGGGGCCAGCGACTCCTGCTGCTCGACGACGAAGCTGTCGATACCACCCATCACCAGATGATAGGTCTCGTCGATATCGTCGGACACCTGGCCGGAGATCTTGCCGATCCCCTCCAGGACGTCACGTGACTGGGCGAATCCTTCCTCTACGGCATCCTTGATCAACTGGGAGAACCCGTCGATCTGGACGCTGCCCTCGTCGTCGGCGTGATTGGCCTGGAAAGCGCCGAAGAACGATGTGGCGAAGTCGACGATCCGCTTCGCCGTGGCTTCTGGGGAAACGTCGATGGCACCTGTGAGCACGTCCTCCAGTGCCTGACCTTCGATTCCGGCGTCCTTCAAGGCACTGGCGAACGACTGTCCCAGCTCGGTCTCCAGTACTTGTTGGGCGTAGTTGACGTCGATCTTGCGCCCCACCGACATGAGGACGGCGTCTGCCGGGCCGCCCTTCATCGATGTGGCGCTGGTTCCGATCTTACTTGAGGCACTGATCGATGAGATCAGACTGCTCTGACTCTGAGTTGTCCCGACTAACATGCCGATCCTCCTTGGGGCAAGGGACTTCGCCGCGTCGACCTTGACGCAGCTTGGGGAAATAGATGAGATACCCGCTGTTCTTCTGTATCGGCGCGTTCCGCAGATCGGCCAGTCTTTTTCTACGGGATTCCTGGATGATTATGGAAAAAAAGAGGGGGTCGGCGAAATCGCCGACCCCCGAACCGCAATAGAGTGCAGAAACTGCGCTAATTCATCAGCGATTGAGATGGATGCGGAACAGATTGAACGAGATGCCCGCTCCCTGGGAACTGCCCGGGAAGAATCCGCCCTGATTGGTCAGCGACAGCTCCGCTAACACCATCTGAAAGCGCTTGACAGTCACCGGTCCAAAGGCAAATCCGAATGCCGAAGACCGACCCCCACGCCCGCCAGCCGACAGTCCGAAGCGTACGGGGAACCAGTTCACCAGGCGATACTCGGTGGCCAGTGAGACTCGCGGCGTGCTGTCGATACCGAGGCCGGTGCTGAATGCCTGATCGTAGTTGGCCGCCACCGTCAGTCTCGGGAACGGCTTGTGGGCCACACCGAGGCGAAGCATGGCCGGCAGAGACCGGCTGAAACTGCTGATGTCCTGCTCGACGTGGAAGACGGGATCGCCCGCCTCCCAGATGGCTGCATCGACATCACTCTCGGAAACGGTATCGATGCGACCGTCCACCAGCCTGACCTCGCGGGGATTGTCGAAGATCTCGTCAAATCCGTCCTTGCCGGTGAAGCTGGTGACGGAAACACCCTCGGCGACCACGAAGACCGAATCCTGCTGGGCGCTGATGCTCCAGTTCATGACATCGAGCAGGTTCACCAGGGACAGGCCCACGGTAGTCCTGCCGTCTTTGGTCACACCCGCTGCGCCAAGATCCAGACCAAAGCCGACGCCGACGGCCCCCCGGGCGACGCCATTCGCGTTCAGCTGCGAGCCGCTGACGCGGGTGACGAAGCCACCATCCGAGTCAATCACCTCGAGCAACCCCCCACCCATCACTTTCAGCGTCGTGCCCACGGCAAACTGGCTTACGTAGGGCGCCAGCTGGGCAGGAATCCAGGGCTTGGCGAAGCCCCAGCTGAGCACCCCGAGACCCCAGGCTTCGCCGTCCCACTCGGCAATGTCATAGTTCGGGTCGCGACCCGCTGCGATGCGCTCACGCTCGAACTGGTTGCCGCGTAACATGAATTCGATCATGTCGCGCGGTACCTGGCCTTCGACGCCAAGCGCCATGTCGAATGCGATGGCGCTGCTCAGTCCCCACGGCAAGGGAAAGGCCGCTCCACCCACAACCGGCAGAAACAGGCCGATGTCAGTGTTGAACTGCAGGCCTTCTTTGTCCAGATCGGAGAGCATGTCATCCTTCATGCCCTCATCGATGAAGTCACCGTTGAAGTCGTTATAGGTCGAAACCGACCAGCTGTTGTTCTCGAGGATGTAGCTGGCCCCCAGTCCCAGAGGCAGCGAAAACTTCGGGCTGTCCTTCAGGGCCAGGTTGGCCGGATTCCAGTAGAGGGATTCCACGCCACGAGCCATGGCCGTATAGGTACCGGCCAGTCCCATGGCGCGGGGCTGCGCATCGCCGTAGCCGATGGCTTGCGCAGCCTGCGTAGCAAACATGCCAGTCACGAGACTGGCGGCTAGGGCGAAGCGAATCGTCGATGTTGTCATGTCAGTTCTCTCGCTCCCCACCTATTTGACCAGATCTTCGTTGAGCTCGAGCTCAACACGAAGACCGGCGATGACGTTGATGAAGTCAGTAGCTCGCACCTCGACCTCTCCGCCCGTCTCGGGCAGAGTGACACGAACACCTGCGAACAGAGATTGATTGGGATCGTCTTCGAGAAGGAACTGGAGTACCTGTTCCTTGAGGATCGGCAGCTCCTGGGTGGCGGTGACAGTGCCGTCCGACAGTCCGTTCGCATCGACCGGTGCCGCCGGAACCTGGAACGGCGGCTCCGAAGCCACCGGTACGGTAGTGACAGGATCGGTATAGACCGTTGCCGGATCACGGGCGACATACAGCCGCACGCCGATGCCGACAGGGATGCTGCTCTCGATTTCGGTGACCACCGTGGCGCTCTCGAAGTTGGTATTGATCTTGTCGCGCGCCTCCGAGTCTCGGAAGCTGATGTCCTCGGGGTCGGGATCGATCTTCGTCTCGGCCAACACCGTCAGCCGAGGCGCGGTACGAAACACGACGCTGTCGAGAGAGACGAAGTGATCCGACTCGATGATCTCCTCTTCGGCGCCATCGCCGACGATAACCACCGGCTCCACGGTGATGCTGGTGGGCAGATGGTTGAGGAACCGCGTCAGATCGGCGGAGCTGACCGCCAGTATGTCGCTCTTGGGATTGTCTGGATTGCCCCGCTCAAAGGTCTCACGCACCACCAGGGTTTCGGTGCCCCGCTCGTTGGTCCCGGTAAACAGGATATCCACGTCGGCCAGGAAGCCGACCCCGCTGGTGACGAACACGGCCAGGTTCGCGTCGCCGATGCTGACGTTGTCGAGGCCGTCAGGGAATTCGACGTCCCGCTGCTGTTGCGGGATCGTCAGGCTGATCTCGTTCAGGCGGCCTTGCACGCGGGTGAAGACCATCTGTTCGGTGAGAGCCTGGATGTCGATCTCGCCACCGGAACTGATGGTGACCTCCGTATCGGAGGCGAACGTACGGGCCCGGTATGCGAGCCGCATCTGCAGTGGATGGTCGGGAGCGAAGGTGTTGTTCGTCAGGTCGAAAGTGATCTCCCGTGGCTGTCCGGCCACGAGTGAATCGAGCAACAGAACCTGTGCGTTGCCATTGGCATCCTGCAGGTCCGGCAGCGACAGCTCCACTTCCATGACGATGGGGATATTGTTTGTCACCACGAGGGTGATGCCACCCTCGCTCATGACCGCTTCGGTGACCTGGATGCGATCATCGGGAAAGTCCAGGGTCTGGCTGTCCTCAAACTCCTGCTGTGGAATCAGCGCCGTCGCCCGTGTCACCAGCAGCGTCTCGAGTTCGGAGTTGATCACCAGGCTGGGGTCCTCATCGACCGTCAGGTCCGTGCCGTCCGCCGTGCCGCCGGCAACGGCCAGGGCCAGATTGCCGCTGATCGTACGGCCCTCGAGCGAGAATCGACCCGCGGCGCTGCCGCCGTTGGCGGCCACCGTCCCCAGGTCGATCTGATCGACAATGGCCCCGCCAGCGCTGTTGTCACGCAGGATGAGGGCCAGGTTGACGAGGTCCACGGGAAAGCCGTTGTCCACAGCGACGGACAGGCCACCGGTGGCGATTTCCAGTGCTGTGACACCAGCCAGCGGCATGGGCACTTCGATATCGAAGGTCGACCCCGGCAGGGACGGGATCGTAGTTCCGGTGGGGATGTCACGGCCGAGGAGGGTGCTCATCTTGACTTCGACTTCGGGAATGGTCTGACCGGGAATCGACAGGTCACCGATGGCCGTGGAAAAGCTGTTGGCCTGGGGGGTCACCTTGAGGTTCTGCCCGACTTCCGCAGTGCCGAGAATCTCGGGCTCGGCACCGGAGCTTCCCGGAAGGGGCATGGTGACTTTCAGCTTCATGCCGCCAGTGACGTCGTCGATCTCGAGAAAGTCGTCGCGATCGCCGACCAGTTCACTGACGCGGGTGCTGTCATTGGCGACTGGAATGGAGATGACGAAGTTCGTACTTGGCGCGGCTGGGGGCTCCACTGTGCATCCGGCCACGAGGGCGGTGCCCAGCGCACCTGCCAGCGCGGCAGCGCTGTACCGCCAGAGCGGTCGGTTGCGGACTCCCGAAGGCAGCTTCATCTGGGAGGACTCCTGTTGGCGTGATGTGTAGATCGCACCCTCTTCCAGCCGGACGCGGCGAACCGTCCTCGGTTCGATGTGCGGGGGTGGAATATAGGGTAATTGGGTGGAGGCAGGGAACCGGTCGGAAGGCGGGAGGCCGGGCGTCACCCGGCCCCCCTGCCCTTCAGATGCCGGCGGCCTTTTTCAAGGCGCGAACCTTGTCCGTCTTCTCCCAGGTGAAATCGTCGTCGCTACGCCCGAAGTGACCGTAGTTGGTCGTTTTCTGGTAGATCGGCCGGCGGAGTCGCAGCTTCTCGATAATGCCCTTGGGTGTGAGATCAAACACATCGGACAGGAGACCGGCCAGGTCCTCGTCCGAAAGCACCCCTGTGCCATACGTATCCACCAGGACCGAGACGGGCTCGGGCACACCGATGGCGTATGCCAGTTGCACCTGACAGCGATCGGCGAGACGAGCGGCTACGACGTTTTTGGCCACGTATCGGGCCATATAGTGGGCGCTGCGGTCGACCTTGGATGGGTCCTTGCCGGAGAAAGCACCACCACCGTGGGGGCAGTAGCCGCCATAGGTGTCGACGATGATCTTGCGGCCCGTCAGGCCACAATCACCGTGGGGACCGCCGACGACGAACCGCCCCGTGGGGTTGATGTGGTACTCGGTGTCCTTCGACAGGAGTTTTTTCGGGATCACCTTCTTCACTTCAGCGATCATATCGCGTTGGATGCGGGCGTGGCTGGCCCCGGGATCGTGTTGCGTGGACACCACAACCGTCGTTACGCCCTGGGGTTTGCCATCGACATACTCCACGGTCACCTGCGACTTGGAATCGGGACGCAGGTATTTGATCGTGCCCTTCTTGCGCAACCGCGCCAGATGCTGAAGGATCTTGTGCGAAAGCGTGATCGGCAGTGGCATGAGAGACGGTGTCTCGCGACAGGCATAGCCGAACATCATGCCCTGGTCTCCGGCACCCATCTCGGCGTGCAGGCCTTCGGCCTCGGTCACGCCCTGTGATATGTCCTCTGACTGCTGGTCGAGCATCACGGAGATACCGCAGGAGCGATAGTCGAATCCGTAATCGGGGTTGGTATAACCGATGTCCTCGATGACGGCCCGTACGGTGCGCTGAATGTCGACGTACGACTTCGACGTGATCTCTCCAGCGACGACGACCTGCCCCGTGGTGACCAGAGTCTCGCAGGCAACGCGCGAGTTCTTGTCCCCGGCGAGCATGGCGTCGAGAATGGCGTCGGAGATCTGATCGGCCACCTTGTCGGGATGGCCTTCAGAGACCGATTCGGATGTGAACAGGTAGTGGCTCACCTGTGGTGCCTCCTCTTGTATACATGAAAAGTGAACGTTTCAACTCGTGATCTGCGACAGGTCGCCCACGTTGAGATGACTGGGGCGACCGGCGACGACGGCCTGGAATCCGATGAGAGAATCCTCGAGGACGATGTTCTCTACCACAGCTTCCTCACCGATGATGCTGTTGCGGACGACGGACTGCGACACGCTGGCGCCGGCCCCCACCGATGCGTGGGGGCCGATCACCGAATGGCTGACTCTTGCCGTGGGGTCGATATGGGCCGGCGGCACAACGACGACATCACCACTCACGGCGGGAACTGCCGTACCCTCGAGCATGGCGCGATTCGTCACCAGCAGGGCCTCGCGTGTGCCGCAGTCGTACCATTCGGCCACATTGAAAGTACCCAATTGAGCGCCCTCGTCGACCATGGCCTGAAATGCGTCGGTCACCTGGAACTCGTTCCGCGTGCGGCGGCCCTCTCGGATGAGGTCTCCCAGGCACGTGTAGAGACACCGACTGTCGCGGATGTGATTGACGCCGACGATGGCCAGATCGGAGATGAAGGAGTCCGGCTTTTCCACCAGGCCCGTCACCCGCTCTGCCTCCTGCACGACGACACCGAACCGGCTCGGATCCTCGACCCGCTTAACGCCCAGATGACCGTCGCCGGATCGCCCCAGCACGTCGGTCAGATCCGCCTGGAAGATGGTGTCGCCGTAGACCATCAGCTGCGGATCGTCGCCGACAACGTCGCGGGTAAGCCAGATGGCATGTCCGAGGCCGAGCATCTCCTTCTGCTCGACGAACTCCACTTCGCGGAAGTCTCCCCTTGCCCTGACGTACTCGACGATGCGCTCGCCGAGATAGCCGATGACGAGCACGATCCGCTCGATGCCCATGGGCACCAGCTGGTCGAGGATATGGCCGATGATCGGTTTACCGGCCACGTGCAACAATGGCTTGGGACGTGTATGGGTGTGCGGACGAAGTCGGGCGCCGAAACCGGCGACCGGGACAACAGCCCACAGACGGTCGGGTGCGCTCATGGCGCCTCTTCTCTTCGGGGAGGTCTGGCGGCGAGAAAGACGTCCTTCATGGTCGACTCGACTCGCGCTCGAATCTCTGCCCCCGATGTGAGTCCCAGGCAGTCGCGGGCCACTTGCTGCATCGTGGCCAGGTCGGCAGCGCGCACGACCTCCTTGAGCTCGGGTATCTGGCCGGGGCTGATGCTCAGCAGGTGTACGCCCAGTCCCATAAGGATCACGGCGGCCACGGGATCGGCTGCCATCTCGCCACAGATACTGGTGGGTATCCCCGCGGCCTCGGCGTTGTCGGTGACCTGCTGGATGAGTCTCAATACAGCCGGGTGCAGTGGGTCGTAGAGACCGGCAACACGGGCGGTGCCGCGATCGACTGCCAGGGTGTATTGCACGAGATCATTCGTCCCGAGACTGAAGAAGTCGGCCTCTCGCGCCAGCTGCTCAGAGATGATGGCGGCGGAGGGCACCTCGATCATGACCCCCACCTGACAGTCCGCCTGGTGCTCGATTCCTTCCTGCTGCAGATCACCCTGAACTTGAGAGATCAACTCCCGGGCCCGGCGGACCTCGTCGAGATTGGTGATCATCGGTAGCAGGATGCGAGCCTCGCCGAGGGCACCGGCACGCAGAATCGCCCGCAGCTGCGTCTTGAACAGATCCGGCGTATCCAGACAGATGCGAATGCCGCGCCAGCCGAGGAACGGGTTGGCTTCCGGGGGGGCGTCGACGGCGTGGGTCAGCTTGTCGCCACCCAGATCGACCGTCCGGATGACGACGGGGTTGGGTGCCATGGAACGCACGATCTGCGCGTAGACGTCGAGTTGCTCGGCCTCCGACGGCAGGCGGTACCCCAGGTAGAGAAATTCGGTGCGTACCATGCCGACACCCCGGGCGCCGCTGTCGAGGGCCTGATCGATCTCCTGCGGCAGGTCGACGTTGGCCAGCAGTGTAATCTCTGCGCCGTCACGGGTGGTGGCCGGCAGATCCCGGCGCTCGCTCAGTTCGCGCTCGCGACGCAGCTGGCGCCGCAGCTGCGCCCGGTAGTAACGCACGGTACCGGCGTCAGGGCGGATATGGACGACCCCCTCGTCCCCATCGACGATGACAGGATCGCCTGCCTCTACCTGCCGTGACGCCCGCTCGGTGGCCACCACGGTGGGCAGGCCCAGAGAGCGAGCGATGATACTTGTGTGCGAGGTGACGCCGCCAGCGTCGGTGACCAGACCCTTCACCAGCCGACGAGCCAGCTGTGCGGCCTCAGAAGGCAGCAGGTCGCGGGCGAAAATGACCGTGTTCGAGCGGGCGCTCTGCAGGGCGGAGAGACCGCCTCCGGCCAGGTGCACCAGCACCTGATGCTCGATGTCCTTCAGATCACCGACACGGGCACGCTGGTACTCGTTGTCGGTCTGTTCGAAGGATTTGCGAAACTGAGCCATCGTCTCGGAAAAGGCGCGCTCCGCCGACCAGTTGCGGGAGCGGATGCAGTCGATGGTACCGTCCTTCATCTGCACGTCGTCGAGCATGGCCAGGTGGGCTTCGAAAATCATCGCCAGGTCGGCGCCATGTTCGTGTTCGACGCGCTGCCGGGTCCGGCGGACCTCCTCACATACCGATGCCAGTGCGGCGTGAAATCGCTGAATCTCGGCGTCGATCCGGTGGTCGGGTACGCGTCGCAGCGAGGCGGCAGGCCGTTCTGCCCGGTGGGTGAAGGCTTTGCCGATGGCGATACCCGGAGCGGCGGCGACGCCCTCCAGTTTGAGATGCTCTCGATTCAAAGCCGGCCTTCAAAGTCGTTGCCCAGCAGCTCGGCCACCGTGTCCAGGGCTGCCTGCGCGTCCTCCCCCTCGGCCTCGACGAGCACCTCGGCGCCCTGTTCCGCTGCCAGCATCATGACACCCATGATGCTCTTGCCGTTGATGCGGCTGACGTCTCCCTTGGTCAGAAAGATGTCGGCTTCAAAGCGCGATGCCGCCTGTACCAGCAGCGTCGCCGGGCGTGCGTGGATGCCCAGCACGTTGGTGACGGTGACTCTCTTCTCTACCATGCCGCTCCCGTGTCGCTCAACTAGTGTCGACCAAACCGCCGACGCAACCGTGTCCACAGGCCGGGACGCTCCCTGAGCCATGTGCCCTGACCTGCTTCCGTTGACCCTCCCGTCAGCACGCAACGCGGATTGCACCTGAACAGGCGTTCGGCCTCATGCCGGCCTGCCAGTCCGACCACCTGCTCGTACGCCGAGCGGAGGGACAGGGGTCGCTTTTTCAGGTCGTGTCCGTCGCTGCCGACGAAGTCGGCCTGCCCGGACTCAACGAGGTGAATGGCGGCGGCCTGCGCACGTCGCCCGAAGCGACCCCGGAGGCTGCCGGCGTTCACCTGCAGGAGCAGATCCTGGTCCCGCAGTCGACCGATGCGTTCGGGATCCGCCGCCAGAGTCCGGTATCGTTCCGGATGCGCCAGCACAGGCCGATACCCCGCCGTGCGGAGCTCAAAGAAGGCCTGTTCCAGCCCGGGGGACAACGGCCCAGGGGGCAGATCAACAAGGACGTACGACCCTCCTGCCAGACGTGCTGCCGGCGTCGACTGAACCAGCCGATCCAGGCCGAAGCGGAATGCCAGTTCGGCCCCGAGATGGATGGCCACGTCGATACCGGCCGCAGCGACGGCCTCGACAAAGCCGGAAAAACACTCCTGCAGTTCCTCTGCTCTCTCCGGCCCATCGTCGGGCCGGTAGTGCGGCGTCAGAACGATGTCGTCAACGCCCTCGTCGACGGCTCGGCGCAGCATGTCGAGCCCTGTGTCGAGACCGTCTGCCCCGTCATCGACGCCGGGCAACGCGTGGCAATGTATGTCGACGAAACCGTCCCCCATACACCGGACTCACCCGGAGACGTGTACCGCGGCGCTGAGTTCCCGCAGTCGGCCCGGGTCGTCCTCCACGGCGGTCCCGGTGACGACGAAGGCGGCGCCGGCCTCGACCTTCTCCCGTGCCACCTCCGGCTCCCGCACGCCGCCACCGACAATGACGGGCAGATCGACATAGCGGGACACGGCACGGACCATCGACGCGGGCACCGACGCGGCGGCGCCACTGCCCGTCTCCAGGTATACCAGCTTCATGCCCAGGTACTGAGCCGCCAGCGCGTGGGCCATGGCGATATCATCTTTGTCGCGCGGAATCGGCTTCGTCGAACTCATGTATTCGACGGAGGTGAGGGTGCCGGATTCGATCAGCATGTATGCCGTCGGAATGACCTCTACCTCGAACTCCTTCAACAGCGGCGCCGCCCGCACGTGCTGACCGATGAGCAGTTCGGCGTTGCGCCCACTCACCATGCTGAGGAACAGGATCGCATCGGCGGAACTCACCACCTGCCCCGCGTCCCCCGGGAAGGAGATCACCGGGATGTCGACTGCGGTCCGCAGACGCTCGAAGAGTTGCGTGTTGCCCGCAGCTGACAGCATCAGACTCGTGCCGACAAGAATGGCATCTGCCCCGGCCTCGGCGCACGTCAGCGCCCGGCTCTCGAGCTCATCCAGGGACAGGCGATCCGGATCGAGCAAGGTGAGATACCCCGCTCCCCGTCGCGCCCGCACCTCCAGCAGTCGTTCAAAAGTGCTCTCCATCAGGCGCTCGTCAGGCGCTGCCGGATCAGATCGGGGGCCGCGGCGATCGCTTCGTCGATCTTGCCTGGATCTTTGCCGCCGGCCTGGGCCAGATGCGGCTTGCCTCCACCTGAACCGCCGGCGATCTGCGCCACATCCTTGACCACGTCCCCGGCCTTGAGCCCCCGTCCCTTGATGAGATCGTCGGTGACGACGGCGATGAAAGAAACCTTGCCCGCGACCTCGGCGCCGAGCACGCCCACGCCGGAACTCAGTCCCTCGCGGATGCCATCGGCCATCGACCGCAACGCGCCGATATCGTCGACCTGGACCCTGCTGGCCACGACGTTGACCCCCTCGATATCGATGGCCCCGGCCGTCAGGTCAGCCGCGCTGTCACCGGCAGCCTTTTGCCGTGAGTCGGCCAGTTCCTTCTCCAATTCACGCGTGCGCTCCTGCAGGGCCCGCACCTGCGCCGGCAGGGCCTCTGCGGGAGCGTTCAGCAACTGGCCGATCTCCCCGAGCCACTGGCGGTGTTGCCTGGAGGCACTCTCGGCACCGACGCCGCCGAGAGCCTCGATGCGGCGCGTGCCGGCGGCGATGCCGCTCTCCGCGCTCAGATCAAAGAAGCCAATCTGTCCTGTGTGCCGCACATGAGTGCCGCCACAGAGCTCGAGACTGTAGTCTTCGATCTTCACCACGCGCACTCTGTCACCGTATTTCTCACCGAACAGGGCTCGGGCGCCGAGCTGTCTGGCCTTGTCGAGATCCTCCTCGAAGGTGCAAACCTCCAGATCGTCACGGATCCGCTCGTTGACGAGCTGCTCCACCTGCAGCAGCTGCGCAGGCTCCATGGCGTGGAAGTGAGAGAAATCGAAACGCAGGCGGTCCGGCGACACGAGGGAGCCCATCTGTCCGACGTGATCACCGAGGGTCCGGCGCAGGGCCTCGTGCAGCAGGTGAGTGGCCGTATGGTTGCGTGCCGCTGCGAGCCGGGCCTCGCTATCGACGCTGGCCTGCACTACGGCACCGACGGCGGGCAGCTCGCCTTCTACCAGGCGACCTTCGTGGACGATGCCACCCCGGGCTTTGATGGTATCGTCGACCTCGACGCGGAAACCGTCCGCCTGCAGCAGGCCGCAGTCGCCGACCTGGCCGCCGGATTCGGCATAGAAGGGTGTCCGGTCGAGAACGACACGGACATTGCCGCCCTCCGCCTCGACGTGAGCGACGGTGGTCTCGGCGCTGAGCTCGTCGTAGCCGATAAACCACGAATGGTCTCCAGCGACCACGTCCTCCACGCCTTCGGCAGCACGAAAGCGACCCTTGGTTGCGGCGCGTCCCCGTTGTCGCTGGGATTCGAGTGCACTGTCGAAGCCGCTGGTGTCGACCGAAAGGCCGCGCTCGCGGGCCATCAACTCCGTGAGATCGAGCGGAAAACCAAACGTGTCATACAGTTGAAAAGCATCAGCTCCCGAGATGTCTCCCTTGGCGCTGAGACGCTCGAATATCTCGAGGCCACGATCGAGAGTCTTGCCAAAGGACTCCTCCTCGGCCTTGATCACCATGGCCACGTGTGGCGCCTTGGCGGCGGCTTCGGGGAATACGTGAGCCACGGTCTGTGCCAGCGGTTCGACCAGCTTGTAGATGAAAGGCTCTTGTTGATCGAGCTGGCGGCCGAAGCGCGCACCGCGACGCAGGATCCGGCGCAGGACATAGCCGCGGCCGTCATTGGCCGGCATGGCGCCATCGGCGATGGCGAATGTCAGAGCGCGTACATGATCGGCGATCACGCGCATGGGAACACGGCCGACATCGCCATCGGGATCCCCCCCGGTGACCTCGGCGATGCGCTCGATGAGGGGCCGGAAGACATCGGTGTCGTAGTTGTTGTCCTTGTTCTGGAGCAGGCTGCACAGACGTTCGAAACCGGTGCCGGTGTCCACGTGCTGGGCCGGCAGAGGCTGCAGGGACCCGTCCTCGCCGCGGTTGAACTGGATGAAGACGAGATTCCCGATCTCGACGAATTCGGGACCGTCAGCCCGGAGCAGGGCCTCGCTCTGCAGGCTGAGATCGTCGCCGAGATAGTAGTGCAGCTCCGAACACGGACCACAGGGCCCGGTCTCGCCCATCTCCCAGAAGTTGTCTTTGGCCGGCAGGCGCACAACACGATCCGCGGGCAGGTCTGTAACCTTCGGCCACAGAGCCTCCGCGTCTTCATCGGCCGGCACCCCCTCACCGCCCTCAAAGACGGTGGCCCAGAGGCGCTTCGGATCCATGCCGAAGCGCTCGGTGAGCAGCTCCCAATGCCACTGGATGGCCTCTTCCTTGAAGTAATCTCCGAAGGACCAGTTGCCGAGCATTTCAAAAAACGTATGGTGCCACGGGCTGATGCCGACCTCTTCCAGGTCGTTGTGCTTGCCGGAGACACGGATGCATTTCTGCGTGTCCACGGCTCGTGTGTACTGCCGGCTCCCCAGGCCGAGAAACACGTCCTTGAACTGATTCATCCCCGCATTCGTGAAATACAGCGTGGGATCATCCGCCGGAACCACGGAGGCGCTGGGCACACGCGTGTGGGCCTTGCCTTCGAAGAAGGACAGGAAGGTCTCGCGGATGTCTTGCGACGTCATCAGTCTTCACCTTCGATTTCGGACCAGGCGCGTTCGACGGCGTGGCGGGTCGTTTCCGGATCGAACCCACGCCTTGCCAGCAGCCCGTACATCCGGCGCTGCGCCTTGGTCGCCTCGAGTCCGACGTAACGGGCACTGTTGCGGCGCAGCAACGCGAGCGCCTCCTCCCGTGATCCCAGGTCGTGCTCGAGTTCGGACAGGACCTGTTCGACGACAGCCTTGTCGACGCCCCGACGCAGCAGATCGCGCATGATTTTGGGGACCCCCTCGGGGCGGCGCTCGCGACGCGTCTCGATCCAGCGGCTGACGAACTTGTGATCGTCGAGCAGTCCCAAAGCCTCCAGGTCGGTCACCACAGTGTCAATGTCGCCCGTCGCGCAGCCGCGTTTGGCCAGGCGCTGGCGCATTTCCCTCACGGAGCGATCGCGTACCCCCAGCAGATCGAGAGCGATGGCTCGGGTCTTGTCCCGTTCGCCGGCGTCGGCCACGATGGCGCTATTCAGCAGATTCGTCACCAGCCGATGCCTCCGGCGTGGGATCCCCCGGATCGGTCTGGCTGGGCGCGGCGTCCAGCCCCAGTTCGACCCGAAGACGGGTCTCGATCGTCTGCGCCAGGGCCGGGTTGTCGGCCAGATACTGGCGTGCATTCTCCCGCCCCTGGCCGAGACGTTCGCCTTCGTAGGAAAACCAGGTACCCGCCTTGTCGACCACTTCGTGGCCCACGCCGAGGTCGATGAGATCGGCCTCGCGTGAAACGCCGATCTGCTCGCCGGCATAGTAGATGTCGAACTCGGCCTGTCGGTACGGTGGCGCCAGTTTGTTCTTGACGATCTTCACGCGGGCCCGACTGCCGATGTTCGTGTCACCATCCTTGATGTGGCCTATGCGCCGGATGTCGACGCGGACCGAGGCGTAGAACCCCATGGCCCGGCCACCTGTCGTCGTTTCGGGATTGCCAAACATGACGCCAATCTTCATGCGCAACTGGTTGATGAAGATGCAGCAGGTACGCGAGCGGCTGATACTGCCCGTCAGCTTGCGTAAGGCCTGCGACATGAGCCGCGCGTGCAGTCCCATGTGCGAGTCGCCCATGTCCCCTTCGAGCTCGGCCTGTGGCACGAGAGCTGCCACCGAATCGAGCACGATAATGTCGAAGGCGCCGGAGCGCACGAGGGTTTCGACGATCTCCAGGGCCTGCTCACCGGAATCCGGCTGGGAGATGATCAGGTTTTCGACATCGACACCGATACGCCGTGCAAAGGTGATATCCAGGGCGTGTTCGGCGTCGACGAAAGCCGCGGTACCGCCGGCCTTCTGGGCCTCGCGGATGGCGTGGAGGGACACCATGGTCTTGCCCGCTCCTTCGGGTCCATAGATCTCGACGATACGACCCCGGGGAAAGCCGCCGATGCCCAGCGCCAGGTCGATGGCCAGGGATCCGGAGGCGATGGCCTCGGCTTCGACGATCCCCCCCTCGCCTCCCATGCGCATGATGGAGCCCTTGCCGTACTGCTTCTCGATCTGCCCGATCGCCAGATCCAGAGCCTGCTGTCTGCTCTTGTCGTCGGGTGTCTGGCCGTTGCTCTTCGCCATGATCGTCCTCTTGCTCCCCTCTACCTTTTATGTCGTCGAGATGCCGGCAGCCTGCTCTACAGCAATGCCAGGCCGACGTGCAACATCAGGTTGCCCATGATACCAGCGGCAACGTCGTCCAGAACGATGCCCCAGCCACCGTGCAGAGCTTCCAACTGCCTGGCCGGCGGCGGCTTGAGAATATCGAGGATGCGGAACAACACAAACGCCGCCAGTGTCGTCCACAGGCCATGGGGGAGAAAGGCCACGGTAAACAAGAACCCCGCCGCCTCGTCGATGACTACAGGCCCGGGGTCTTCACGACCAAGAGCCCGGGCCTCAGCGCCCGCCGTGACGACGGCGATCCCCGTAACCGACGCCAGCAGCAGGATCCACGTCAGCGGGGTCAGCGTGCTGCCGAAGACAAACCAGGCGACGGCAGTCACCGCCGAGCCGGCAGTTCCGGGTGCAATCGGGGCGCGACCGGAAAACAGCACGGTGGCGACGGCGGTTCGCAGGAAGTCGATCCTATGCCGATCCGGTGCGAAAAAAGTAGTGAAAACCGGACATCAGGGTAAGCAGCAGAACCGCCGCCATCAGACCGTTGCTGAGCAGGGGCAGCCAGGCTCGAGCAGCTTGCACGGCGCCCCATTCGTAGTATCCGGCGACCTCGTGAAGAGCGAGCAGGGCCAGAATCACGATCACGGTGATCAGCTGCACCGTCGTCTTCCACTTGGCCAGCCGTGAGGTTTCCATCATGCGCCCCTGGTAGAGGCCATACATGCGCATGCCCGTGATGACGACGTCGCGCACGACGATGGGCACCACGAGCCAGGCGTTGACGATCCGCACGAGAGCGAAGGCAACGAGCGCTGAAGTAACCAGGATCTTGTCGGCAAGAGGATCCATGAAACGGCCGAACTCGGTGACGCAATCGCGGGCCCGCGCCAGCCGGCCATCGTACAGATCGGTCAACGAGGCCAGTAGAAACACCACGACGGCGCCGCCCCGCCAATGCCCCGCCTCGGCTAGCAGCATCACCAGAAAGACCGGCGTCGCCAGGATGCGCGAAATCGTCAGAATATTGGGCAGGTTGACGATCGTTGAAGAAGGAGTGCCGGTCATCGGAACGTCGTACGTCCCTGCAGCGCGTGGGTCAGCGTCGTCCGGTCAGCCAGATCCAGATCAGAGCCGGCCGGCAGGCCCCGGGCCAGACGCGTGACGCTGGTGATCCCTGCCAGCCGCTGGTGGATATACTCCGCCGTTGCCTCCCCCTCGGCACTGGCGTTGTGCGCCAGGATGACCTCGCGTACGCCTTCCCGCTGCACGCGCTCGACGAGTTCATCGATTCGCAGGTCCGCCGGACCGATGCCGTCGAGTGGGCTCAGGGCCCCGCCGAGAACATGATAGGTGCCACGCATCAGGTCGCTGCGCTCCAGGGCGAGGGCGTCGCTGGCCTCCTCGACGACGCAGACCACCGCCGAATCACGGTTTGTATCGCGACACACGTGGCACAACTCCTGACCGCGCTCGGTCAGGTGAAAACACCGCGTGCAGTGGCCGATATTCTCTCTCGCCCCGCGGATCGCCTCGGCCAGAGCCTGGGCCTCCTGCGGCGGCGACTTGAGCACGTGCAACGCCAGTCGCTGAGCCGTCTTGCGGCCGATTCCGGGCAGACGCGCCAAGGCGGTGACCAGATCTTCGAGTGGTTGCGGCCCCATGGATATCCTATACGAGTTCGCCATCGATGGCGTCGACAACGGCGCGGACGGAAGGATCGAGATCGGCACCGCGGCCTGTCTGCTGCGCTGGGGGAGTCGTGGCCTCGGGGGCAGGGCGCTGCTCCGGGTTGTCTGTTGCCGGTGGCGGCAGCGGCGGCTCGGGGCCCTGACCGCCAGAACCGCCATCCCCTTCATCGAGACTGCAACGGATGCGCAGTTGATGATTGGTGACCTGGGCGATGGCGGCTGATACCGCTTCATGCGCCTTGCCCACCAGCCCCATGCCGAAGCGATTCTCCTGACTGAAGAACAGCGTCAGGATGACCCCTTCGAGTTCCATGCGGGTGACCTCCTGCAGGAAGGTACCCGCAGAAGGCTGAGTCTGCCGCACCAGGTGCGTCACGCGTGACCACTGCCCCTTCAATTCGTCGGTATCGATCGGGCCGGATGGTGGCGTCTTCTGCTCGGATACTGCCGATGGTTCGGCCCCGGGGCCCTCTTCGCGCTGTGGCGGTGGTACAGGTGGTGGCGGGGAATCAGCCGCCTGGGGACGGGGCTGGCTGGCCGGAGCCGGTGCGGGACCGGTGGATGCTGGCGCCGCCGCTGGGGTGTGAGCTGCGGCAAGTTGTCGCTGTCGGCCGCTGCCGACAGCGGCCTCGAGGGCGGCGAGTCGGGTCAGCAGGCGCCCCACGTCCACGGCTCGTCCCATATGGGCGAGGCGTACGAGAGCCAACTCGGTGCGGAATCGGGGCTGCAGGGATCGCCGCAGATCGGCTTCCAGTTCCATCAGAGCCTGTACGATCCGCAGCAGATCCTCTTCGGCGAGGTCGCCCACCGATTCGTCGTAGCGGGCCCGCTCGGTATCGGCCACCTCGAGCTTGTCCGCAGATCCCTGCACCTTGGTGAACAGCATGTGGCTGGCATGCTCGACGAAGCCACGCACAAACTCCTCGATATCTCCACCACCGTCGATGACGGCAGCCACCAGATCGAGCAGGCAGGCCCCGTCGCCGGCGGCGATGGCGCGAGCGGCATCGAAGAAGACGGCGCGATCCACCAGCCCCAGCACGTCACTGACACCGGTGGCGGACACCCCGCCGCTGAAGGAGACAACCTGGTCGAGGAGGCTCTCGGCGTCACGCAGAGCGCCATCGGCACGGTGGGCGAGCAGGTAGAGGGCCTCCTGTTCGGCGTCGATACCTTCGTCGGTGGTGATCTTTCCCAGATGCGAGGCGATCAACGATGTGGGGATACGTCGGAAGTTGAAACGCTGGCAGCGGGACAGGATCGTCTCGGGTACCTCCTGCACCTCGGTCGTGGCAAAGACAAAGACCACGCGCTCGGGCGGTTCTTCCAGCGTCTTCAACAGAGCATTGAAGGCCGCCGTCGACAGCATGTGGACTTCGTCGATGATGTAGACCTTGTAGGCACCCTCGGTGGGGATGTAGCGCACGATCTCGCGCAGTTCCCGTACGTCATCGACACTGTTGTTCGAGGCGCCATCGATCTCGAGAACATCCATGCTCGTGCCGTCGGTGATGGCACGACAGGAGGGACATTCACCGCAAGGGTCAGGCGTATCGCCACGATTCGCACAGTTGAGCGCCTTGGCGAGGATACGCGCCGTCGTCGTCTTGCCGACACCGCGAGGGCCCGTGAACAGATAGCATTGGGCAACACGCCCTGAATGCAGCGCGTTCGTCAGTGTCGTCGTGATGTGCTGCTGACCGACGACCTCGTAGAAGCGCTGGGGACGCCACTTGCGGGCGGTTACCTGATAGGCCATGATGGCTCTACAACACGGGGGCGGTGGATTGGCAACGAGGCCCCTTGACGGGGGGCTCACGGTCAGTTCATACGATCGAAAAGAAAATAGGTCGTGCACCCATCTTCGACCCGGTGCCCAACAACCTTCGGGTCCCTCGGGCTCCGGCCAGACATCTCCACGGCACACGCATCAGCATTCTTACCGCTGCTACCTTCCGGTCCTGACGGAGTTCAGAAGCCTCACGTTGCGTGGAATCCGACCTTCAGCGCCCTCGGGGTCGTCCGGCGCTAGGGCAGACAGACCTCTGGACGGGAATTCGATCCCGCTAGAGCGGATTGCGGGTACAGGGCGCCGCTACCTCCCCATCTAGCACGACCCAGCTGAAACGCCGGAGCCCGTCAGCAAAGGCTGTGAGTCCTGTAGCCTTTTTGCCCGACGGGCTCCTGCGAAGAAAAATGGTGGAGCAGATGGGGATCGAACCCACGACCTCCAGATTGCGAACCTAGCGCTCTCCCAACTGAGCTACTGCCCCACCCATGCAGGATAATAATGGCGGAGAGAGTGGGATTCGAACCCACGGTAGCGCTATAAACGCTACACACGATTTCCAGTCGTGCACCTTCGACCACTCGGTCATCTCTCCACCTCGACCGGAACCAAGGTGAATGGCGGAGAGGGTGGGATTCGAACCCACGGTGACCTTGCGACCACAACGGTTTTCGAGACCGCCCCATTCGACCACTCTGGCACCTCTCCGACTGCTCTGCCTACTCCTGCCGGCGATCCCTCAGGCCGCCGAAGAAGCTCTGGAGCAGGCCGGCACATTCGTTGCGCAACACACCGCCGATGACCTGGCTTCTGTGGTTGAGGCGTGGATCCTGAGCCACGTTCCGTAACGTGCCGCAAGCCCCCGCTTTGGGATCGTACGCCCCGAAAACGAGTCGAGGAATGCGAGACAGGACGACCGCCCCAGCGCACATGGCACACGGCTCGAGCGTCACATAGAGAACGCAGTCCTCGAGACACCGTGAGCCCAGAGAAATGGCCGCCTGGCGCAGCGCCATGATCTCGGCATGCGCCGTGCCGTCCTGGTCGCGCTCGGTGCGATTCCAGCCGGCGCCGACGATCGCGCCGTCGCGTACCACCAGCGCCCCGATGGGCACCTCGTCCTGCTCAGCGGCGAAATGTGCCCGCTGCAGGGCTCGACCCATCCAGTATCGATCCGCCTCGTCGCCCACATCCGGTGCAAGTTCAGACATGAGAATATACGGTGGTTTCTGACCCGATCAAACCCGCTCGGCGTGGGTCGTGTTAGAACTGACGCTCGTAGTGGTGCGGAGGCAGTTGCGCACTGTCCCGGCGCAACCACAGACTGCCACCCTCGTCGGCAACCTGACGTGATTTGAGGAACTTCCTGTCTCCCAACGGGTCACGGCCAAAGAGACGCATCGTCAGACCGACCGGCATGAACATGAGATAGAACACGACTGCCAACAGCACATGGCTGTTGACAAATCCCAGAGTACGGGCCAGAACCATCCATGGCCACCAGAACGGCTTCAGCGCCGACGGCAGCGCCAGACCGGCCAGCAGCAGTACGGCGCTGATCGCCGCCGGGAGGGTAGCCGCCTCGACGCCCCGGCGCCAGGTCAGATAGCCCGCCAGGGCGCCAAGGAGCACGCCGAAAAGCAGACCGAATTTCCGCAGGTCACTGACCTCGGGCGGCGGCGGTTTCCAGAAGGGTAGATCGAGGGGTGCGCTCATGGTCCCTCACCTGGAGATGGCCCAGCCTGACGCTGCCAGTCATCAGAGCTCCCGTAGAGATCGCGCACCGGGTGGAATGGGGCGGGGACGGGCGCGATCTCGGCTTGGCGGCGTTGAGCCACCGTCCCGTCCGGGGGTCTTCGTCGACGCCGCCAGTCAGTCAAGTTCGAACTCCTCCTGCCAGCTGACGTCTTCGTGCCATTGGGGCTGGTCCTGCTTGCTGAGCAGGAAGTTCCCCAGAACGAGATAGTCCATTTCTGTTCGCATGAAGCAGCGGTAGGCGTCCTCGGGCGTGCACACGATGGGCTCGCCCCGCACGTTGAAAGAGGTGTTGACGAGGAGCGGGCAGCCGGTGAGGCGGTGGAACGCTGCCAACAGATCATGGTAGGGGGCGTTGACCTCGCGCCGGACGGTCTGCACCCGCGCCGAGTAGTCGACATGGGTGACGGCGGGAATCTCCGAACGCGGCACGTGGAGCTTGTCGATGCCGAACAGGGCCTCCTGCTCAGCCGTCATGCGGATCTGCTTTTCCTCTTTCACCGGGGCGACGAGCAGCATGTACGGTGAATCCGTATCCATGTCGAACCACTCGTCCACGTGTTCCCGCAGCACGCTGGGCGCAAAGGGCCGGAAGCTCTCGCGATACTTTATTTTCAGGTTCATCTGCGACTGCATCGCCGAGGAGCGCGGATCACCCAGGATGCTGCGCGCTCCAAGGGCCCGTGGCCCGAACTCCATACGTCCCTGAAACCAGCCTACAACCTTCTCGTCGGCGAGGATACCGGCCACGCGGACGGACAGTTCATCTGCCTCCAGGCGGGTCGCGGGGGCCTTCTGCGCTGCCAGAAAGGACTCGATCTCATCGTCCGCATAGGCCGGCCCCAGGTAGGATCCTGACATGGAGTCACCATCCTCCACGCGGCGCGGCTGTTCGAAATGACGATGCCAGAGCGCCAGGGCCACGCCGACTGCCCCTCCGGCGTCGCCGGCGGCTGGTTGGATCCACAGGTTCTCGAACGGTCCCTCCCGAAGAATGCGACCGTTGCCAACGCAGTTGAGGGCCACGCCTCCTGCCAGACACAGATTCTTCATCCCGGTCTCGCGGTGCGCCGTTGCCGCCATGCGCAGAAGTACCTCCTCAGTCACCTTCTGGCAGGATGCAGCGATATCCATTTCCCGTTGCGACAGCGGTGTTTCCGGTGTCCTCGCCGGGCCGTCGAACAGATCGTCCATGGCGCCGCTCGTCATCGTCAGGCCGGCAACATAGTTGAAGTAGTCGAGGTTGAGGCGGAAGGAGCCATCTTCGGCGAGGGCGAGGATCTTGTCGAGGATGCGATCTGCATACCTGGGCTCGCCATAGGGGGCCAGCCCCATCAGCTTGTATTCTCCGGAATTCGGCTTGAATCCCGTGAAGTAGGTGAACGCCGTGTAGAGCAGCCCGAGGGAATGAGGGAACTTGATCTCTCCCAGGGTGTGCAGTTCAGTCCCCCGCCCGAAGCCGAAACTCGTCGTCGTCCATTCGCCGACACCGTCCGTTGTCAGGATGGCGGCTTCTTCAAATGGTGAGGGATAGAAGGCCGAGGCGGCGTGCGATTCGTGGTGTTCCCCGAAAAGCACCTGCACGTCGGCACCCAGACCGCGGCAGACCTCTTGAGGAATCCACAGTTTCTGGCTGAGCCAGACCGACATGGACTTCCAGTAGAGTTGCAGACCTTTGGGCGCCGTTCCGAGATGTGTTTCCAGCAATCGCTCAAAGGTGAGCAACGGCTTGTCATAGAACCCGACACACTCCAGATCGCTGACGCCGATCCCGGCCTGGTCGAGGCAGTACCTGGCTGCCAGTTCCGGGAAGCGCGCGTCGTGCTTGCGGCGCGAGAACCGTTCTTCCTGCGCCGCGGCGACGATCTGCCCGTCGCTGAGCAGACAGGCGGCGGAGTCATGGTAGTAGGCGGAAATACCGAGGATATGACGCGGCACGTGGCGTGAGTTTTCTTGACGAGGTGCGGGGCGGAGGCGATTTTCAGCAGCTTCGACAAGCTACCAAGTCCCATAAAAAATAGCAAGATAGAGACGGCAGGACAGGCATGGAAGAGCTGCGATTCCTCACCCGGGAACAGGTGCGACGGCTGCAGACCGAGTTCGGCACCCCCCTGTTTGTCTATGACCAGTCTTCTCTGGAGCGACAGGTTGCCATCGCCCTCGGCTTCCCCGCACCCTTCGGCCTCACCGTTCGCTACGCCATGAAGGCCTGTCCCTCCGCCGCCGTCCTGCGCGTGCTCACCCGAGCGGGACTGCACATCGACGCCAGTTCGGGCTTTGAGGTACATCGCGCCATGGCTGCCGGCGTGCCGGCTGAGCGGATTATGCTGACCGCACAGCAGGCCCCGGAAGACCTGGCCAAGGTGGCAGAACTCGGTATTCGATTCAACGCCTGCTCGCTGGCGCAGCTGGCCGCCTTCGGGCAGGCCTGTCCTGGCCACCAGGTGAGCGTGCGCCTCAACCCGGGCCTCGGCTCAGGCCACAGCAACCGCACGAACGTCGGCGGCCCGTCAGCGAGCTTCGGCATCTGGCACAGCCACCTCGAACGGGTTCTGGCCACGGCTCGGGAACACGATCTGAAGATCACCCGGCTGCATACCCACATCGGCTCCGGCAGCGACCCTGAGGTCTGGCAGCGGTGTGCCGGTTTGACGATCAATCTGGTCCGCCATCTGCCCGATGTGACAGAGGTCAATTTTGGTGGCGGGTACAAGGTGGGTCGAATGAGCACGGAGCCCTCCACCGACCTGCAGCGTGCCGGCGAGCCCATCGCCGCGGAGCTGCGCCGATTCGCCACCGAGGAGGGCCGGCAGCTACACCTTGAGATCGAACCGGGCACGTTCTTCGTCGGCAACTCGGGAGCCGTCGTCGCCAGCGTCATCGATGTCGTCGACACGGGCAAGGAGGGGTACTCCTTCATCAAGACCGACACGGGCATGACGGAAATCCTGCGACCAAGCATGTACGGGTCACAGCACCCCATCATTGTCGTGCCGCGAGTCGAGCAGGAACGGCCCGCAAAGGACTACCTGGTGGTGGGCCACTGCTGCGAAAGTGGCGACATACTCACTCCCGAGCCCGACAATCCGGAAGGCCTGCTGACACGGAGACTGACGGAGGCGCGCATCGGCGATGCCATCGTCATCGACGGTGCCGGGGCGTACTGCGCCGCCATGTCAGCCAAGAACTACAACTCCTTCCCCGAGGCACCGGAGGTCCTGCTGGGATCTGACGGCACCTTCCACCTTGCCCGTCGGCGACAGACTCTCGAGCAGATCCTGCAGAACGAGATGGTGCCGGAATTCCTCCGCTGAACGATTCGCACCAACACGCTCGCGTGTTCTATACTATTGCTCCCCGTAACGACACGCGTGAGTCGATGAATCAACCGCAGCAGGACACAACGCCGCCGGCGATACCGGCACCAGCTGTCCCCAAGGGTCGGCTGGAGCAGTGTGCCTGGTCCTGTCATCCACTCCGGGAGGAATCGACTCTCAAGTCGGTCCTGCTGAGCGCCACCATCTCGATGTGTGCCGCCGTGATGGCCGTGGGCCTGGGGAGCCCTGTGTACGGCATCATCTCCCTCATCGTCCTGGTCGCGGCCATGCTGGGGTACCTCCTGCCGACAGATTACCTCATCGATTCTGAAGGGGCATCATGGAAGTTGCTGGTGTGGCGACGGCGACGCTGGGCAACCTTCCGGCGTGTCGTCCGTCATCCTGACGGACTCTTCCTGAGTCCCTTCCGCCAGCCCCATCGACTCGACTCCTTCCGTGGCGTCTTTCTGCGGTTCGGCGCCGGTGTCGATGGCGACGAGATCGACTCTCTGGTGCGAGCCCATGTTGGCTGAGCGCCTGCGCGCCTCTCTCGCCCATGCGTTCGCCGTGGACTCTGGTGCGGACTTCACCGACCAGGAAAAGGAGCTTGTGGAACGGCTGTCTCGCCTCGTGGTCCGCCGTCGGCTGACGGCACCGGCACTGATGGCCCTGGAGAGTGCCCGCCCCCTGAGCTTCATCGGCAGTCAGATCCTGGCGTTTTTCGGCCCCCTGCTGAAGGTGGCGTTCTCGAAGGCCGACACCGACCGCCTCATCCGTCTGCTGGAAAGACGGCACAGCCTGGACCTGGTCATCGACACCATTCACCGACAGGAAGACGAGCATCTTGGCTAAGCTGGACGTCGTCATCGCCACCGATTGCGGCAGCACGACGACGAAGGCCATCCTCATCGAACGTCAGGGCGACGTCTACCGTCAGACCTGCAGGGGCGAAGCGCCGACGACGGTGGAGGCACCTTTCGAGGATGTCACACGGGGCGTGCTGAACGCCATCCAGGAGGTTGAAGAACTCTCGGGACGACAGATTCTGGATGGCGAGGACATCATCACCCCCGCCGATGGGAACCGGGGCGTCGACATCTACATCTCAACATCGAGCGCCGGCGGCGGCCTGCAGATGATGGTGGCCGGTGTCGTCGGTTCGATGACGGGCGAAAGCGCCCAGCGATGTGCCCTTGGCGCCGGGGCGATCGTGATGGACGTCCTGGCCGCCAACGATGGCCGCCTGCCCCATGAAAAGATCGAGCGGATCCGGCATCTGCGCCCCGACATGGTCCTGCTCTCGGGTGGTACAGACGGTGGCACCATATCGCACGTGGTCGAACTGGCCGAGTACGTCGCGGCTGCCGATCCACGTCCTCGGTTTGGTACAGGTTTCGAGTTGCCCGTGATCTTCGCCGGCAACCAGGATGCAAAACCCGAGATCGAGCGCGTCCTTGGGCAGGGCATGGCGCTGCACCTTACCGAAAACATCCGCCCTGTCCTCGAACGTGAGAATCTGGGACCGGCGCGGCACGTCATACACGACCTGTTTCTCGAGCATGTCATGGCCCAGGCTCCGGGATACCGCGATCTCATGTCCTGGACAAGCGCTCCCATCATGCCCACGCCCGCGGCGGTAGGGCAGATCATGCAGACCATCGCCCGGCGGCAGAACATCAACGTACTCGGCGTCGACATCGGTGGCGCCACGACGGATGTGTTCAGCGTCTTCACCGCCGTCGGCGACGACGGTGTCGCCACCGAACCCGTGTTCAACCGCACAGTGAGCGCCAACCTCGGGATGTCGTACAGCATTTCCAATGTCCTGGCTGAGGCGACGATGGCCAATGTCGTGCGTTGGCTGCCGACACAGATCGACGAGGCCGACCTCCGTGATCGCATCAAGAACAAGATGATCCGGCCAACGACGATCCCCCACATGCTCGAGGAACTGCAGATCGAACATGGCGTGGCCCGGGAGGCACTGCGGCTTGCCCTGGTGCAGCACCGCGAACTGGCGGTAGGACTCAAGGGCGTGCAGACGGAACGGACCTTGTCGGACGTATTCGATCAGGGCGCCAGCGGCGACAGCCTCATCGACATGATGGCTCTCGACCTGCTGGTGGGCAGTGGCGGCGTTCTGTCACACGCGCCGAGTCGTTCGCAGACGGCATCGATGCTTGTCGATTCCTTCCAGCCCGAAGGTGTCACGCAACTGGCGGTGGACAGCATTTTCATGATGCCCCATCTCGGCGTCCTCGCCTCCGTCGACGAAAAGGCCGCCACCGATGTCTTCGAACGCGATTGCATCGTCTATCTCGGCACGTGCGTCGCTCCCGTGGGCACCGGCAAGACCGGCGAAACATGCATGACCTACGAGTTCACGATCGATGGTCTTGAGGCAGCCGGGAGGCAGACAAGTCTGACCTTCGGCGAGGTCCAGCTCCTCCCCCTCGCCGAGGGCGAGGAAGGCGACCTGGTGCTGCAACCGTCGCGGGGTTGGGATGTCGGTGCGGGTGCCGGGCAGGAACTGAGAACCCGGGTACGCGGCGGCGTGGTCGGTCTCATTCTCGACGGCCGTGGGCGACCGATCCATCTACCGGATGACGATACAGAGCGTCGGGAGTGCCTGAGTCGATGGAACCAGGCAGTGGGGCTCTATTCCCAAGACGGCGAAGGGGGTAGCTGACATGGCCCACGCCTACACACCAGGCCTGCGGGTAACGCCTGGCACCGCCCTGCGCCGGACGCGACGACTGCCGATGAAAGGCGAGGTCCTGGTGCATGACGGCGACGTCGTGCAGCGTCAGCAGGTGGTGGCCCGCACCGAACTGCCCGGGAATGTCCGCACGATGAATGTCGTCAATCGCCTCGGAATCTCCGCCGAGGAGCTGCCCGACTTCATGCTGAAGAACGAGGGTGATCCGGTTCACAAAGGTGACGCCATCGCCGAGACACGGCCGCTGATCAAGTGGTTCAAGACGACAGTCGAGGCCGAGATCGATGGCACGGCGGAAAGCATCTCTGCAGTCACGGGTCAGGTGCTGCTACGTGAACCGCCGCTGCCGGTGGAGGTACTGGCCTACGTCGATGGTACCGTTGTCGAGATCATCCCTGATGAGGGTGTCGTCGTCGAAACCCGGGGCGCCTTCGTGCAGGGCATCTTCGGCATCGGCGGTGAGGCCTATGGTCCGCTGCACGTGATCAGCACGGGACCGGGGCAGGATCTGACCCCCGAAGCCATCGATGAAGGATGCGCAGGGCGTATCGTTGTCGCCACCGGACTCGTCCCTCACGCTGCCATCGACAAGGCGCGCCAGGTGGGCGCTGCCGGTGTGATCGGCGCTGGAATACACGACAGCGATCTGCGCCAGCTGCTGGGATATGACCTCGGTGTCGCCATCACGGGGGCCGAGGACATCGGCCTCACCGTTATTCTCACCGAGGGCTTCGGGCGTATCGCCATGGCCGGACGCACCTTCGACATCCTCCGGGATTGCCACGAGAGGGAGGCCTCCCTCTCGGGAGCGACCCAGATTCGCGCCGGCGTCATGCGTCCCGAGATCATCGTGCCCGATCCGGACGGCGCGGCACAGACGGAAGCCACCCCTGCTGGCCACGGCGAGGGCATGGGAGAGGGTGACGCGCTGAGGGTGATTCGCGCGCCATACTTCGGCCGCATCGGCAAGGTCGGTGAGCTGATCGCTGACCTGCAACAGGTCGAGTCGGGTGCCGCCGTGCGTGTTCTCGAAGTCGAGTTCGAAGATGGCACGAGAGCCGTGGTACCCCGAGCCAATGTAGAGTTGATCGAGGAGTAAATGTCATCCCTCGAGGAGTGCCCGAATTGTGGGCAGGGAGAGACGACTTGAGTAAGATCGCGTCCTGGATCGCAGTGACCGGAATCGTCTTCAGTGTCGCCGCCGGGGCCCGCGGCGTCGATGATGTCGAGGCCTTTGACACGCCGAACGACGCCGGTGGCAGCCTGACGGTCACCTGGCCTCGCGCGGACCCAGGCGTGGCGACCAGCTACCGCGTCTACGTTGCCACCGCTGCTGAGGGACCCTTTCAGCTGGCGACAGAAACGGCCACCCCGGGGTTGAAGTCAGCCGAACCGGCGCTGTTCGGCTACGCCGAAGAAAACGAAGGGTTTCACGTTCTCCACATCTCCGGGTACGACACTGGGGAAGGCGATGAGCGTACCTCCCTGCAGGATGACACACAGTACTTCGTCCGCCTCGGGGCGCAGACCGCGTCGGGAGAAGTTCTGGGACCGGTCGCCTCGGCGGTAGCCGGCGGCAACTGGTTCAACAGCGCCAAGTGGAACAACGTCATCCTGGCCGTCGGCCTCTCAGTGGTCATCCTCTTCTACATCTCCATCGCGCGGCGGAAAGAGCTGTTCATTCGCCGGATCGCCGGACTGGAAGCTCTCGACGAGGCCCTCGGCCGGGCGACAGAGATGGGAAAGTCAGCACTTTTCATCCACGGTCTGAAGGGCATGGACCAGATTTCGACGATCGCCGCCGTCAACATCCTTGGTCGAGTCGCCCGAAGAACCGCCCGCTTCGACACCGACCTGCGTGTGGCCAACGTCGATCCCGTAGTCATGTCCGTGAGCCAGGAGGTGATCAAGGAGGCCTACCTGCAGGAGGGCCGCCCCGATGCCTACCGTCCGGACAGCGTCTTCATGGCCGCTACGGAGCAGTTTTCCTACGCCGCTGCCGTGGAGGGGATCATGGTGCGGGAGCGACCGGCGGCGCACATCATGATGGGCTACTTCTACGCCGAATCCCTGCTGTTGGCGGAGACTGGCAGTACTACCGGCGCCATTCAGATTGCCGGCACGGACGCGTACACACAACTGCCTTTCTTCGTCACCACCTGCGATTACACCTTGATGGGGGAAGAACTCTACGCTGCCAGCGCCTATCTCTCCAAGGAACCAAAACTGCTCGGCAGCCTGAAGGGACAGGACGTGGGCAAGGCACTGATTATCGGGTTGCTCCTCGTCGGCACGGCCCTGGCGTCCTTCGGCGTTGATTATCTCACCCACCTGTTCGCCGCCCTGTAGAGGAGAGATCGATGCTGTTTCTGACTCGAACCCTACCGTTTCTCTTCTGCTTCGCTTTCGGCGTGACCGGATGGGCCATCTACTACATTCCCCATGGGTGGGCCCAGGCAGTGGAACGCGAGTTTGCCCTGTGGCTGCGTCTGGTCTACGCCTTTTCCTACTTCCTCGGTCTCTTCAGCCTCCTCAGCCTGCACTGGTCGAAAATCAGGCAACGGCAGGCAGGTTGGGCCTACAGCCTCGTCGTCTACATCAGCTTCGGTGTGATGTTCCTCTTCGTCGTCTACAATGACGGCAGTGGGCCCTTCGCCCCACAGGAGACGACGGGCCCGTACCAGTGGGTGTTCACCAGTGTCCACGTGGCCAGTTCGGCGACCATGTTCTCCATGCTCGCCTTCTTCATATCCTCCGCCGCCTACCGGACATTTCGTGCCCGCACTCCCGAAGCGGCCATCCTGCTCGCATCGGCAATCGTCGTCATGCTCGGCCGCGTGCCGATCGGCGCCTACATCTCCGACGTGATACCGGAAGCCATGCAGTGGCTGATGTCGGTACCCAACATGGCCGCCAAACGTGGCATCTTGCTGGGCGTGAGCCTCGGCGCCATCGCCACGTCGTTGCGCATCATCTTCGGCATCGAGCGCTCCTACCTTGGCGGAGGAGGTGACTGAAGTGGAACGCCTGATCAACATCGACCGCAGGATCATCTTCATCTTCGTCTTTCTCGGTGTCGCCATCCCCCTGCTCGTCGACATTCACCTGCCGATCAAGCCGACGCCGACGGTGCGCTCCGTGTACGACGAGATCGAACGCATCAGCGTCGAGGATCCAGACCGCCCCGTTCTCCTCAGTTTCTCCTATGGTGCCAGCACGGTGCCGGAGATGGAGCCGATGACCCGGGCGATCCTGCGACACCTGTTCAGTCGTGGACGGAAGGTGGTCGGTATCTGCTTGTGGCCCGAGGCTGTCGGCCTTGCCGAACCGATCATGAACGAACTCGCAGCGGAGTTCGACATGGAGTATGGCACCGACTACGCGTTCCTGGGGTATAAACCGGGGGCTCAGGCAGTGGTATTGAACCTCGGCCAGAGCGTGGCTGGCACCTTCCCCTTCGATACGGCGGGAACGGCTGTGAGCGAACTGCCGGTGCTGGCCGGCGTAACGAACCTGAAGGACTTCTCCTTCGTCTTCGACTTCGCCGCCGGCGATTCCATGGAATTCTGGTGGATTCCCTTCGGCCAGGAGAAGCACCGATTTCCCTTTGCCGGTGGCTGCACGGCCGTGATGGCACCCGACCTGTACCCCTTCCTGCAGTCGAAACAGCTTGTCGGCCTGCTGGGCGGACTCGCCGGCGCTGCCGAGTACGAGACCATCATCGATACACCAGGAAGCGCCACGGCAGGTATGGAACCCCAGTCCGTCACCCATCTCATCATCATCTTCTTCATCCTCCTCGGCAACACGGTCTATTTCACGACCCGCCGCCGCGGCGGCAAGGCCTAGAGGAGGAGCGAACATGACTCGGGACAGATACGTATTCGTCGGTTTTGTTGGCCTGTTCTTCGTCACCAACACAGTTCTCGTTGGCAAGGGGCTGCTGGCCTTCGACTGGGACGGCATCGGTGTCATGGTCGCTGCCGGTTGCACCCTGGCACTCTACAGCTTCCTCTACAAGGACAATCCCCTGTTCAAGGTTGCCGAGCATGTCTACGTCGGTGTGGCGGCGGCCTACATTTTCGGCATCACCTGGTACAACTCCCTCTATGGCGAGATCATCGTCAGCTATTTCGACATCGGCGCGGGTGCCGAGGGTGCCAATGGCGGCGGCCACAATCCATGGGTCCTGCTGTTTCCCACACTTCTCGGTTTTCTGATGCTGACACGCTTTTCGCGCAAATTCAGCTGGCTGAGCCGGATCTCTTTTGCCTTTGTCGTCGGCGTGGGCGCCGGTCTGACGATACCCCGATTCATGTCTTCCTTCCTCCTCGGCCAGGTCGAACCCAGTCTGGCGCCGATCGGCATGAGCTGGGAGGGCTTCAACCTGATCCTCGTTCTCATCGGGGTGATCACCGTCCTCGTCTATTTCTTCTTTTCGGTAGAGCACACTGGGGTGGTGGGACACGCGTCCCGCCTCGGGATCTGGTTCCTGATGATCTCTTTCGGGGCGTCCTTCGGCTACACGATCATGGCGCGCTTGTCGCTGCTGATCGGTCGGATCGGTTTCCTCCTCGATGACTGGCTGCACCTGATGTAGCCGGGATCGAAGACGGAGGGGCCCAGCCGCCGGAGAGACTAAGGCGCGGCCGGACCGTACTCGCGAGCCCTGAGGCCCGCGGTACGGAACAGATGCTCTACTGGCCCAGGGACTCGGCCCTCGCGTAGGCGGCTTCGCTGTCAGCGATACGCGCCGTGAGGGCATAGATGCGACCGAGCTCCCGCCAGACGACGCCGTCGTCGGGGCGTTCTTCGGACAATGACTCCAGCAGCGGGAGGGCGGAATCCAACTCCTCCAGGGCCAGGTAGGTGATGGCGAGGTTGAACCTGGCATCGAGATCACCTGGCTTCAAGGCGACGGCGCGCTCAAAATTGCTTCGCGCATTCTCGTGGTCCTCGGTTGCCCAGTACAGATTGCCCAGATTGTAGTGGCAGGTAAAGCAGTCAGGCTCAAGGGCCAGGGCACGTTGCAGAGATTCTGTCGCTGCGGCACTTTCGCCCTTGTCCATCTGCGTGATCGCCAGATTGATCAGGACCCCGTGGTGTTCGCCGTACTGCAGCACGTGCTCGAAGCTGGCTACGGCCTCTTCGTAGCGCTGTGCGTTCAGGTAGATGACACCCATGACACGTGCCGTTGACGTGTCTTCCGGCGCTGCCGCCAGAACATGCTGATAGCCGGCCAGAGCATCGTCGATATTGCCGAGTTGGTAGTCGACTGCAGACAGGTTGCGCCAGGCCTTGAGGCGCTCAGGCAAGACCTGAACGGCCGTACTGAAATGTCGTCTGGCGGTGACCAGGTCAGCGCCCTGTCCCGAGGCGGCGCGGACGCCGTCGTTGTAGATCCTCGACCAGTAGTGCAGGCGCTCCTCGGCGATCTGCGCGTCATAGTCGGCACTCAGCTCCTGAGCGCGGTCGTAGGCTCGGGCCAGTTCCACGTAGTCTCCCTGCAGTCCACAGATCCGCCCGAGCTGAAAGTGCGCCTCAGCATTGGCCGGTTCTGCCTCCACGGCGAGTTCGAGCTGCTCGCGGGCCTGGTCGTACTTCTGCTGTTTGATGTAAAGCTTGCCCGATGCCAGGGCCGAACTCTGACAACCCAAAGCGAGGAGGCCACCCCCCAGAAGGAGGGTGGCCCCAAACGCTGCTGCTACCTGTTTCAGCCGCATGCTCTCAGGAGCCCACCTGGAAAGTGAACGTGTTGAGCGCATCGAACAGGTCGACCGAGGTGTAGGCGTAGTCCACACGAACGTCCTTGAAGTTGCCTACGTCGCTCTGAATGCCGAAACCGAAACTGGTGCCGAATAGATAGTCGTCACCGGAACCGTCGCCTACGTCAAAGCCGCCACGGAGCGTGAACATGTCGTTGAGCACATACTCAACACCGCTGCGGTACTGGTCGTAGGTGTAGTTGTTGTGCCGGAACACAGACGAGAGGTTGACCTCGCCCATGCCGGCGGGATTGTAACGGTAGCCGACGCCGATCTCGAAAATCGACGGCAGGTCGGACGACGAAGACTGCACCTTGTAATCCGACGCCGGGCGACGAAGATCGTCGATCGTACCACGATTCAGCAGGCCGGAACCGTCGTACTGCATGCGTTGACCGATGTGCTTCACCGCCACACCGAGGTTGAGCCCGTCGATGTCGGCCAGGTTGCTGTACTGCAGACCGGCGCTGAAGGACAGGGCTGTGCCATCAACGCGCTCGATCTTGTTGACGACGTAATGCGAGGTTCCGCCTACCGAGATACGGTCGGTCAACGCCCGCGAGTAGTGCAACCCAACGGTGAAGAAGGTGGGTGAGTAGGTACCCCCCGTTCCGTCCGGCCGATCCTCGGTGGTAATGGGAATGTCACCGAAGTCCAGGGACTTGATGTCGAAAGCGAAGGACCCGATGGAAGTGAAACGACTGCCCAGGGCTACGTAGTTTACCCGGACGTCCGCCAGGTAGGACATGGATGACACCATCACATCGGTGTTATTGGCGGACCGAGACAGTCCTGCCGGGTTCCAGAACAGGGCGGAGAGTCCGGTTGTGGTGGCTACCGAAGACCCCCCCATGGCCATGTCCCGGGCCCCGACGGGGATCAACAGTTCCGTAGCGCTTGCCGTGCCGGCTCGATTCTGGCCGGCAGCGTGCGCCATGTCCGCGGCGCACACCACCAGGACCAGAGCCAGCGCCGCGGAGGCGATCTTGAAAGTACGTATCATTCGTTTGATCTCCTTCTGACTTGGTGCTGGCTTAGAAATTCTCGAGGAACTGCTGCTCACCGACGACGGCCAGCTTCAGGATTTTCGTCTTGTTGTGATCGGGCATATCGATGTGCACGAAGTACATGCCGCTGGCCACGGGCAGACCGTTCTCATTGTCCAACTGCCACTGCAGGAACTGATCGTTGTTATCCTTTTCAAGCTTTTGCACCAACGTGCCGGACATGTCGAACACTCGAATCGTGACATTGTTCGGTAGATGGCTAAAGGTGACGAAGTGGTTGTAGCGGCTGACTTCGGCCGAGTTCACTCCGTAGTAGGGATTCGGGAAGGCAGTGATCTTCTTGACGTCCTCCGCGAGAAACGCGTCCGACGTCTCAACCCCGGCGACACTAAGGTTGAACACATCGGCAGTCGTGTTGACGTGGTTGGCCATCAGCAGGAACTGAAAACCATCCGTTGGGAACCGATCAGCGATACGCCGGCCCGCGAACACCGCCCACATGATCGGAATAATCGGCTCGGACGCGTCACCGCTGTTGACCGGCAGCAAGCCGAAGTCGGTCAGCACCGGGTTGTCATTTCCCTGCTCTGTGTAGTCCGCGTCGAAGATAAACAGCCACTCGCGAGGGCCGCCTCCTGCCACGTTGCCGGCGTCGTTGTAGAAGGCCGGACCATAGGCGCCGTTCACCAGCCCACCGGGCTGGTTGTTTTCGAGGAACCCTACAGCCAACCGCCGTGGTGGAACCGACTCGACGTCCCACGCCGACAGGGCGATGGGTACCCTCTCCTGGTAGACATAGATCCCCGGGCCCTCAGCGTTGGTGATGTATTTGCTCACGTCCCATGGGGTTGTGGTGGAGGTCATGTCAGCCTGTGCGGGCGGGTCGTTCCCGGCACCCCGCAGGTATCGGTAGGCGTAGGAGACGTTTTCGTTGGCCAGATCCAGAGGTTTGTACTGGTCCTCACCCTCCGCCTCGTTCACCGAGGTGAAACGCAACTCAACGGTGCGCAGATCTTCCGCAGTCACAGGAGACGGCTCGAACCAGACATTGTTGACATCCCCTGTTATGGCACCGGAGAAACCCTCAGCGCCGAAGTCGGCCTCGGCCCACGTGTACCAGCGGGTAGCGCTGCTGTGGTCCGATGCGTCAACGAAGTCCTCCAGACTACTGCCGCTGGCCGCAAGGGTAGTCTCGGGAGCCCCCCAACTCTTCATTCCGTTCGGAGGGCCGTTGACAGCGATCTCGAACCCGTCCGCGCCGATATACACAGCTGTGCCAGTCTGGTCCAACTGGTCCGCCACGAGCGTCATGTTCATGGTCAGATCGCTCAACGACCAGGTGACGTTGCCGTCCGCGTCGTTGCCGAAGGTTACCTGGTAGTCATGACCCGTAGTCTGGGTCGGATCGACCACCGTGGCCGTCGCCGAGCCGTCGCTGCCGCCGGCCGTGTGCGTTCCGGCGATAACCTGCGCCGCATCTGACCCATACCGGGAGCCTGTGGGCGGATCCTGGGGTTTGGTGATCTTCAACAGGCCAGGGCTCTCCAGCGTCGTGACTGCCGAAGCCTCTCCGGTGGCGCGATTGTAGGCCGTCACTGCGAAGTAGTACTCCTGGCCGTTGACCAGGGGCCCACCGCGGACAGCGTCCTTCGAAATCGTCAGGTTCCGTCGAATTCCGAAATCGCTGCCCACCTGTTGTGGCACGTTGAGTACGATACCCGAAACCACATCCAGATCGATACCGAGAAGGGTTGTCACACCGTTCTCTTTATCGAATGTCCCCAGAAGGACGCTGTTATCCAGACTGGCTTCCGCTGAAGGCTTCTGATATACGTTGTAGCCCTCGAACTCGAACCCGTCTGAAGCCACATTCTCCGTCTCGTCCACGGAGGCCGGATCCCAGCCCCAATCCAGCACGATGGCCTGATCCAACTGGGCCACACGCACATTCGGCGATGCCGGCGGCGACGCAACCTGGAAGAACCAACTGAACTGATTATCTGCCTGCGGTGATGTGCTCTTCTGCGGGCTCCGAGTCAATGTGTGAGAGTAATGATTCACGAAACGGTCGGTAATTTTCCGACAAAAGGCAACCCAATAGTACAACGGCTTGCGCCGACGCCTCAAGTCACCTGCGTCCAGGCGGCCATCTCTTGGTAAGTAAACGTACGCTGACAATAGCGTAACATGTTGTTTTTGTATCCCTTAACAGGGGTGCATAACATCGAATTACGACGCCTGCGCGGAGTCAGAGACCGTGGGGATTGCCGCGATCTTGGACTCAGTGGATCGGGCGTCACGGACGGCCAGATCGGCGAAGTGGCGCCTGCTGCGATCAGACGAAAGTGAGCCAACCGTGTCGGTCCTCGACCTCGGCGTTGATCGTCTGGAAGAATCGCGTCTGGATCCTCTCGGTGATGGGGCCCCGTGCGCCATCGCCGATCTGGATCTGGTCGATGGCCCGGATCGGAGAGATCTCCGCGGCTGTCCCGGTGAAAAAGACCTCATCTGCAACGTAGAGAAACTCCCGTGGAATCGGCCGCGCTTCCACTTCGATTCCCAGTTCCCGAGCTACGGTAATCGCCGTGTGCCTGGTGATTCCAGGCAGGATCGACTGGTACGACATGGGTGTGGCGATCTTGCCCGCCTTCACGGCAAAGATATTCTCGCCGCTGCCCTCGCTGACCAGACCATCAGGGCTGAGAACGATCCCCTCGTCGTAGCCGTTGAGATTGGCTTCCATCCGGACAAGCTGGGAATTGAGATAGTTCCCCCCTGCCTTGGCCAGATTCGGCATGGTATTGGGTGCTGATCGGTTCCACGAGGACGTGCATACCGACACACCCTTCCTGAGAGCATCTTCGCCGAGGTATTGGCCCCAGTGCCAGACGGCGATTACCGTCTCCACAGGACACGTGGTTGGATCGACACCCAACGAGCCGTAGCCGCGAAAACAGACCGGACGGACGTAACAGGCGTCCAGCTTGTTGACCCGGATCGTCTCGAGAACTGCGTCACAGATCTGCTGACGCGAGTAGGGGATCTCCATCCGGTAGATCTTTGCCGAATCGAACAGGCGATCCACATGCTCATCGAGACGGAACACGGCAGGACCCTTTTTCGTGTCGTAGCAGCGAATCCCCTCGAACACCGACGATCCGTAGTGCACGACGTGGGCCAGGACGTGAATCCTGGCCTCATCCCAGGGAACGAGTTCGCCGTTGAACCAGATCTTGTCGGACTTGGGCATCGGGGGCATGGACAAAACTCCTGAGCGCCGGCATTGCGCGGGCGCTGGGCTAGGGAAGTTCAGAATGTGCGGCTGAGGCTCAAAGAGAGATCGTCGAAGGTTCCGCTGCGCTGCTGTGAACGACTGACGCGGGCCTGAAACCCGGTGTAGCCGGTGGGTTTGTACTCCATGTTCAGAGCGATATTCCGGTGGGCGTTACGGAAAGACAGCTCTCGATCAACCGAGTCACGAGCGTAGAAGAACCCCCATTGCCTGTCCAACCGATAGCTGTATCTGACGCCGCAGCCCAGAGCGCTGCTGGGACGGTAGTTCATCGCCAGGCTGAATCGATGATCGTTGTTGTCCTCTTCGACGATCTGTGACCCGTCCCCTACCAGCAAGGTGCCGAAGTCATCAGCACTGAAGGCGTACGTCGAATTCAGCTGAAGGGTCTCGAAGAGAGACCGGCGGACGGTATGACGCATCGACCAGCCTCGACGTATGTTGCTGCGCCGATTGATGGTTTTGGTGTTCACGCTGCGGTCGAAATCGAAGATAGTCCGGCGCGCGGAGATCTCAAAGTTGTGGGAGATCTGCGCTGCCAGGCGCTCGTAGCTTGTGCTCGTCGACAGCCGCAGCTCGCTCGAGCGCTGGTTGTCGGCAGACCGGGTCGCGTCCAGGTTGACGCGGTGGGCTCGACTCGAAGACAGTGAGACGTCATAGCGCATGGAGCCCTCGCGTTTCCCTCGGAAGGTGAGGGACGCCACCTGGTTGTAACTGTCGCGGTCCTGCTCTGAAGCGCCCGGGTTGTCGACGCGGTTCATGCGGGTCGATCCGGAGGCTTGCAGTTGGTTGCCGTCGCCGAATTGCCAGTCCAGGCTGCCACCGACCTGCAGATCCTGATCCTCCCGGTCGTCTGTGGGATCGCGGTACGTCCCTCCCGTCAGCTGTGCCACCGGCAGGCGCCTTTCATCTGTCGTCGCCCAGGACAGTCGCGCTGAACCGGTCAGACTCTCGGCGAGCCGGCCGTCGACGCTGCCGGACAGGTTCCAGCGCTCGCTCTCCCGATCACGGGCAAAAAACCGGTTGCGTGGATCGTTGTCCGCATTGGCCGTATTGGTGTTGAGGCCCTCCGACCACGATTGCCGGGAACGGACATTGAAGCCACGGATCTTTGAGGTCAACGATGTGCTGACCGTTCTGCTGCGACGCTCCGAAAGTTCGGCCACCACCGCCGTGTCCAGACTGCTGATGACGGAGCGTGTCACGCCGGTCTGCGAGCGCGACTCGGAGATCGACAGATTTGTGCGAACATCTCCTGGGAAGGTATACGCGGAACTGGCGCGCAGATTCTCGCTGCGACTCTTGTTGTTTTTCAGCGTGTTGTCCGTCTTGCCGAGAGAGAAGCTCGTCGTCAGGCGTTCACCGAACAGGTCGAAGTCGGGAGACGTGCGCATCGACCCGTTGTATTGCAGGCCGGTCTCTTCCAGGAGGCTGTCGGGGTTTACGGGGCTGGCACGCCGCGCCGTGATCACCCCTGGAACGACATCGAACCGTATATCGCTGAAGATGCCGTCCGAACCACTGAGTGGCTGATACTGAAATCGGAAGTTGAATGTCTGGCTGCGCGTCTTCTGGTTCAGCAGCGTCGCGTTGCGGCTCGACATGCTCGCCGTGATTCCCACCGAGGCTCGAGGTCCCAGAATCGGGTAGTTCACCGAGGAACGAATGCTGGCCGTTTCGGTCCAGTTGTTGCGCCCGTTTCGTTGGTCGAGGATCGCATTCAGGGACATGGAGGCATTGACCCGCAGCATGGAGGTCGAATCCCCCGCCGTCGACAGGGTCACGGGTGTGGAGAAGTTCCAACTGGGAAACGTCGGTCGCCAGGTCATCCGATCAGAACGCCGACTGAAGTGGAGGGAATAGGTCTGACTCCACGCCATCGTTGCCGTGAGAAGCACGGCAACAGTGATCCAGCGGCTCATGCCGATGATCCTGCTGCTCCCACGACCGCAGCGAAACGCGCGAACTGACCGATGGAGAGGTCTTCGGCGCGTTGGGTCAGATCGATGTCTGCCTCGTCCGCCAGACGCTCCAGGTCGACGGTGGTCACGGTCCCTGTGCCGTCAGGGGCGGGCAACGACTTGAGGGCATTGCGCAGCATCTTTCGACGCTGACTGAAGGCCGCCTTCACCACAGTCTCGAAAAGACGCAGATCGTCGACGGGAACGCGGCCCGGCTGGAACTCCACGTCGATGACAGCGGAATCCACCTTGGGCCGCGGCTTGAATGCGGTGCTGGGAATCAACCGGGCGATGCTGATCCGGGCACACTGGCCGAGGAAGACGGTGAGTTGACTGTAGGCCCGGCACCCCGGCTGGGCCACGAGTCTCTCGGCGACCTCTTTCTGCAAGGTCAGCACCGCCCGCCGCACCACATCGGCATGGTCGCGCAGACGGAAGAGCACGGGAGCCGTGATGTTGTATGGAAGGTTGGCAACCACGTGAAGGGTTGACCGTTGCTCCTCTTCGAGCAGTTGCCGCAGATCCAGATGCAGCACGTCGCCCTCGATCACGCGCACCTCGGGCTCCGGGAAGCGCTCACGCAGATGGGCACACAGGTCGCGGTCGATCTCGATGGCGACGAAACGCTCAAGACGTTGCCGCAACGGTGCTGTCAGGGCCCCCCGACCAGGACCGATCTCGAGAACCAGATCTTCCGGCGTGGGCGCCACACGCTCAGCAATATCTTGCAGCACACCTCCGTCTACGAGAAAGTGCTGACCGAATCGCTTGCGCGGCCGGGGGAGCCCTTGTCGCTGCCGTTGGGGACGGTTCAACCTGAGACGATTCCCGACCGGCGCAGTTGCTGCCAGATGTCGGCCAACAGCAACTGTGGGCTGACATTGTGGCCCTGGCTGTCGATGGCGGCGTCCAGGGTTTTGGCAACCGGTTCGAGGCGCCGGGGATCGACACGACCTGACCATTCTTCCAACCGCGGCATCCTGTCCGTGTTGGCCACGCTCGATCCGTGGTTCAGGCCCATGAGGAAGAGATCTCGCAGGTACGCCGAACACAGTCCTATGAACCCTTCCATCCGTTGCTTGTCCGGCCGGCCACCGAGGTCATCCAGCAAGCCCCAGTATTCATCCTCCTTGCCGGACAGGGCGGAATCGAAGAAGCGCTCGACGAGATCCCGCAGTGTATCAAAGTCGTCTCCGCCAACATTTGCCGGGCGAATGCCATTGCCTGCAGCGAGGCCGGACGCCAGGTCAGCCCGCGCTTCCGCCACACCTTCGTTCACGAGCTGATCGCGGACTTCGGCTGCCGTCAGCGGGCGCAGGGGCAACCGCTGGCAGCGCGACACAACGGTCGGCAGCAAGCGCTCGGTGGTAGTGGACACCAGTAGGAAGACTGCGTGACGCGGCGGTTCCTCGAGAATCTTCAGCAGGCAGTTCGCGCCGGCCTTCTGCATGCAGTCGGCCTCGAAGATGATGGCCACCCTCTTCGGGGCCTCGGTCGGCGCGAAGGACATCTCACGCTGCAACAGCAGGATGTGATCCTTGGGCAGGTTGCTGCCACTCCGAGACGTGGCTCCCCCGGCAACGTACTCCAGAGCTGTCTCGCGGAGCGCCGCGAACTGCTCGGCGTCAGATCCGGTCCGGGACGTGCCCGTCGGCAGCGGCAGCAGCACATGGATGTTGGGATGTGTAAGGCTGTCCGCCTTGGTACACGAATTACAGCTGTCACAACCCACCCCAGGTAGTCGACGACAATTGATCGCCTTTGCCAGTTCGAGAGCCAGGTGGCGCTTGCCGGCGCCCTCCTGCCCTGTGATCAGAACTGCGTGCGGCAACCGCCCCGTGGCAAACCAGGCGCTGATCTGCGCCTTGGCCCGCGCCTGTCCCGTGATTCGATCGAACGACAAGGGTTCAGGGTCTACGAACGACGCACGAGACTCTCTTCGGTCCCGAGATCGAAGAAGTGGGCTTTGTCGATCTCGACTGCGAGTCGGACATTCTGCTCGACCGTGGGTATGTGATCAGGGTCGACTCGGGCAACGAAGGACGATTTGCCCGTCGTCAGATGCAGAGTGACCTCGTTGCCCATCGGCTCGACGACCTCGACCTTGGCTTCTATCTCGACAGCTGTATCGACGCCACGGCCCATCGTATCGGGGTCGTGGATGTCCTCGGGCCGGATGCCGAGAGTGACCTCCTTGCCGACGTGATCTTTCAGCCCTTCCTGCTGGTCCTTGGCCAGAGGCAACCGGAGATTGCCCTCGTCGAACACAAGTCCGCCGCCTTCGGAGGCCAGGGATCCGCGCACGAAATTCATGGCCGGACTGCCGATGAAACCGGCGACGAACTGGTTCACCGGATGGTTGTAGAGGTTCAGCGGGGTGTCGTTCTGCTGGATCTGCCCGTCCTTCATCACGACGATGCGATCCCCCATCGTCATGGCCTCCGTCTGATCGTGAGTCACGTAGATCATCGTCGCCTCGAGCCGCGTGTGCAGCTTGCTGATCTCGGCACGCATCTGCACACGCAGTTTGGCGTCGAGATTGGAAAGAGGCTCGTCAAAGAGGAAGACTTTCGGCTTGCGCACGATGGCGCGGCCCACGGCGACCCGCTGTCGCTGTCCTCCGGACAGCGCCTTCGGCTTACGTTCGAGCAGATCCTGTATCCCGAGGATATCGGCCGCCTCGCGCACACGAGTCTCGATTTCCTCCTTCGGGTATTTCCGCAGCTTCAAGCCGAAGGCCATGTTCTGATAGACGGTCATGTGCGGGTAGAGGGCGTAGTTCTGGAAAACCATGGCGATATCCCGGTCCTTGGGCGGGATGTCGTTGACCAGCGTACCGTCGATGTAGATCTCGCCGCCGGTTACTTCCTCGAGCCCGGCCACCATGCGCAGGGTCGTCGACTTGCCACAGCCCGAGGGACCCACAAGGACGACGAACTCCTGATCCCTGATTTCGATATTGGCGTCATCGACGGCGACGACGTCTTTATCAAAGACTTTCCTCACATCCTTAAGAATGACTTCGGCCATCATCTCCTCCTGCGCTCACCATGGTCAGCGTGTCTGGGATTCCGGTTCGGTTGGAAGCGGTCGGCTGAGCAGCCATGCGTCTTCCACCGGTTTCGTATAGAACCGTCGCCGAACCCCGTCCACGACGAATTCGAATTTCGCGTACAGTCTCTGTGCCGCGACATTCGAGCGGCGCACTTCGAGTCGACAGGACCGACAGCCGCGCCCCGCGGCACGCTCCAGTGAAGCATGGAGAAGGCGGCCGCCCCACCCGCGACGCTGGCATGGGCCGTCCACCGCCAGGCTCGCCAGGTGGAACACCGGCCCGTCGACGGCGCCGACGGCGTATCCCACGAGCTCTTCACCTTTCCACAGTCCCAGATTCAGGCTGCGCCCATCCTGCGACAGCCATTCAAAATCTGCCAGCGTCCACGGATGGGCAAACAGGCGTTGTTCGATCGCCAGCACATTCCGGATCTCCCCCGGCGCCAGCCGCAGGCTCCTGGCCTGAGGTCTCACGGCAGATCCTTCGGCCGACCCGCCGGGGCGAAGGTCGGCGTACGCAGATAGACCGGCTCCACCCGAGCCGGATCGACGACAGTTCGTGACGTTCGCTGGGTGGCCAGCCAGGCTACAGCGTCGGCGCAGGGCCGACGCGCCGCCATGGGGGCCAGGTTCGCTCCCGGCTTTCCTGACAGCAACTGAGCCCATCTGTCGACACCGTCACCGGTGAACAGTACGTCTTTGAGACCCCAGCGCGCCAGCAGAGATCCTGGTTCATCGACGCAGGGCGCCTGGACCTCTCGCGGGACACCGCTGGACGTATCGTAGACGGCGCCATACACCTCGCCGCGGCGAGCGTCCAGCAGGGCGCACACCGGCAGCCTGCAGAATGGAATCCGCGCCGCCAGAGACGCCAGGGTGGATACCGGGATCAGTTCGACCCCGAGGGCCATGCACAGCCCTTTGGCGGCACTCAGACCGATACGCAGACCCGTAAACGAACCAGGGCCGTTGGTGACCGCCACAGCTGTTACCTGCGACCGCTCGCGCCCAGCATCGGCCAATGCCTCGTCGATCTCACCAAAGAGCCGACGGGAGTGCTCACGCGGCGCATCGAAGGTACGCAGGGCCAGAATCTGTCCTGACTCCGCGACTGCCACACTGCCAGCGGGTGTCGCCGTATCGAGGGCAAGGAGCATACCGACTACAGTAACCCCAACTGGTCTTCCCGATCCTCACCGTCCGGCGGCAGGGGTCGACCCAGGTGCTCATACGCCCTCGGCATGGCCTGGCGACCGCGAGGGGTCCGTTTGATAAAGCCCTGCTGGATCAGATACGGCTCGTATACCTCGGTGATCGTGTCCTCTTCCTCGCCGATCACGGCAGCGAGATTGTTCACTCCCACCGGACCGCCGCCGAATCGGTCAATAATCACCGACAGCAACCGGATATCCGTCTCGTCCAGGCCGAGTTCGTCGACTTTGAGGATTTCCAGAGCCACCGCGGCGGCGTCCTGGTTAACGATGCCGTCGAGCTCGACCTGGGCGTAATCTCGAACCCGACGCAGCCAGCGCTTGGCCAGTCGCGCCGTGCCGCGAGAACGCCGGGCGATCTCTTCGGCGCCGCCGGCCTCAACCTTGAAGCCGAGCAGGCGTGCGTCACGCGCGATAATCTCAGCCAGTTCATCGACGCCATAGAAGTCGAGATTGGCGGTGATATGAAACCGGGACCGCATCGGTGCCGAGAGCAGGCCCTGACGCGTGGTGGCGCCAACCATGGTAAAACGCTCCAGATCGAGGGTCACCGAGCGAGCCGTCGGTCCCGAGTCAATCAGAATATCGATGCGATAGTCTTCCATCGCCGAATACAGATACTCTTCGACGGCTCGGTTGATCCGATGAATCTCATCGATGAAGAGTACATCGTGGGGCCCCAGAGCGGTGACGATGCCGGCCAGATCCACGGGCTTGTCGAGCAGAGGACCTGATGTGGCGTGCAACTCGACGTCCATCTCGTTGGCGATGACGTGGGCAAGCGTGGTCTTTCCCAGGCCGGGGGGGCCCGACAGCAACACGTGGTCCAGGGCTTCGGATCGTTCTCTTGCCGCGGTGATGCCGATGCGCAGCTGTTCCTTCACCTTTGCCTGACCGAGCATCTCATCAAGGCGCCGTGGCCGCAGCGTGGTGTCGGCATCACGGTCGTCGCCCTCGGAGCCGGGATTTACCTGTCGTTGGTCCATCCCGGATCACCGTTCCCGCAGAGCGCCCTTGATCAGATCCTGCACCGTCGGCTCGTCCCCGGCGTGCTTTCGACGCGCTGCCGTCACCGCCTTTCGTGCCGCAGCTGTAGCGATACCGAGGGCCTCGAGAGCCATCGTCGCTTCCTGACCGACAGGATCGTCATCGCCCGGTGACTCGCCCTCCTCCTCGTGGCCAAGAGCCGTGGACAGCCGAATTCTGTCCTTCAGTTCAACAACCACGCGCTGGGCTGTCTTCGAGCCAACCCCCCGCACCTGAGTCAATTCGGTAACCCGCTCCTGGAGGATTGCCTTCTGCAGATCCGTCACCGACAACCCGGACAGGATCGTCTGGGCCAGTTTCGGGCCGATGCCGGAGACGCCGATCAACAACTCGAACATCTCGCGTTCGGCTGGATCTGAGAAGGCGAACAGCTGAATCCGATCCTCGCGCACGTACGTGTAGGTATGCAGACCTACGGGTTCACCGACAGCCGGCAGTGTGTCAAAGGTGTTGAGTGAGGTGGACAGCCCGTATCCCACCCCCCCGACGTCGATGACGGCCTGTGTCGGAGTCTTCTCCATGAGAGTGCCGCGAAGATGGTGGATCAAGAGAGCTGTCTTGTCATCTGTGGGCGACTCGGCGCAGTAGTGCTTCGACCTCTGGACGGCGCCGCTTCCCGCCGGTCGACGTGCTGGACGCGGGACCACGATGGTGGTGACAGATGGCAACGGCCAGGGCGTCTGACGCATCGAGGGGTCGTGGCGCTTCGGCCATCTTCAGAAGACGGGTTACCATACCCTGAACGGCCTCTTTCGTCGCCTGTCCATTGCCGGCAACCGCCTTTTTGACTTCCGCCGGCGTGTAAAGCGCCGTCTCGAAACCGGACTGCACGAGGGCAAGACGCAGCACGCCCCGGGCTTCACCCAGCTTGGCGGCCGCATCGGCATCTCTGCCGTAGAAGCTGCTCTCAAGTGCGACCTCATCGGGTCGCTGGGCCGTAAGCAAGACCACCAGACCGTCGTACATCGTCTGCAATCGGTCGGCAAAACTCGCCCCCTGTCGAGGCCGAAAACAACCACAGTCCTCAAACAGGAGGGAGCGACCCCGCTTGCGCACCAGACCATATCCGGTGCTGGTGCTGCTCGGATCGAGCCCCAGGACGAGCAAGGATTGCAGCCGGCGGCCGGTCAGGCCAGCAGCTTGGCCAGCTCCTCTTCCTGCACATCGAAGTTGGAAAACACCTTCTGTACGTCATCGAGATCCTCGAGATCCTCCAGCAGACGAAGGATCCCCGCGATGTCATCCCCCTCGACCTCCAGCAGATTCTGTGGGATCCAGGCCAGCGACGCCTGGCTGTACGTCATGCCGGCATCGTCCAGCGCCCGCTTGACCGCTTCGAAGCTGTCCACGGGACAGAGCACCTCGAAGACGGTGTCTGCGCTCTGTATGTCTTCGCCCCCCGCATCCATGACGGCGAGCATGACATCCTCCTCGGTGGCGTCGGCTCCGTCCACCTCGATCAGCCCCTTCTGGGCGAACATCCACGAGACGGCCCCCTTTTCACCGAGATTCCCATTGCGCTTGGTGAAAGCATGCCGGACCTCAGACACGGTGCGGTTCTTGTTGTCCGACAGAGTCTCGACGATGATGGCGACACCTGCCGGGCCATAGCCTTCGTAGACCGAGGACTCATACACCGCGCCCGGTTCGTCGCCGGTCCCCCGGCGGACGGCCCGCTGAATCGTGTCCAGCGGCATGTTGGCACCCCGGGCGTTCTGAATCGCGGAGCGCAGCCGTGGATTTGCGTCCTCGTCGCCACCACCCTCTCGGGCAGCCACGGTCAACTCGCGAATCAGCTTGGTGAAAAGCTTGGCGCGAGCTGCGTCGGCGGCGCCCTTTTTCCTCTTGATGGTGCTCCACTTGGAGTGACCGGACATCGTGCTCTCAACCTCTTGCGCGTGAGTCGGGAAGGGTGGGCAGAATCTACGGACTGGGGCGGGCCGTGGCAACTGATCTATCCCTTAACTCGCAGGGAGACAACGACTAAGGGACTCCTCTCGAGATCCTGGTCAGGACGTAAAACGGGAGGCAGGCTTGGCGCCCGCCTCCCCGATAGAACCCGGCCAGTTGGCCAACCTCAGGCCGCCTGAGCCTGCTCGCTGGCCACCCTCTCGGCGATGCGGGCCTGCACCTCGTTGGGGACCTCGTCGTAGCGATCTAGACTTTGTGTGTGCATCCCCTTGCCTTGTGACATCGAGCGCAACCGTGTGGCGTAGCGATCCATTTCAGCCAGGGGTACCTCGGCCTCGATCACCTGGAAGTGACCGTCTGCACTGGTGCCGCTGATCCGTCCGCGGCGCGACGTCAGGTCTCCCATCACTTCTCCGAGAAACTCTTCAGGGACTGTGATTGTGACGCTGTAGATCGGTTCGAGGAGCGCGGGTTTGGCTTTGACGAAGGCATCTCGAAAGGCGTGTGATGCAGCGATCTTGAAGGATACTTCGTCCGAGTCCACGGCATGATGTTTGCCATCATAGACAACGACGGCGACATCGACAACGTGGGAACCTGAGATCGGTCCCTGGTCGAGAGATTCCTGCAGACCCTTCTCCACGGCCGGAATGAAATTTGTCGGAATGCTGCCACCCACGACCTCGCTGCGGAATTCGAACCCGGCGCCGCGCTCGCGCGGTTCGATACGCAGGGCGACCTCGCCAAACTGGCCACGCCCCCCGGACTGCTTCTTGTGTCGATACTGGCTTTCGGCCCGACTCCGGATCGTTTCACGGTATGGAATCCGTGGCGTCTCCGTGTCGACCTCGACATTGAACCGGTCGCGTAGCCGTTTGAAGATCGTCTCGAGATGCAGATCTCCCTGGGCCGCAAGGACCGATTGCCTGATCTCGCCGTCGAAACGAAAACTGAAGCTCGGATCCTCCTCGTGCAGCTGCTGGAGTCCGGAGACCATCCGCTCGTCCCCTCCCTTCTCGCTGGCTGAGATGGCCACACGAATCAATGGGTCCGGGAAGATCACTTCTGGCAACTCGAGTTCCGCCCCCTTGGCGCACAGGGTGTTACCCGTGTGCGTGTCCTTGAGCTTCACCAGGGCGACGATATCCCCGGCACTGGCACTCTTTACCTCCTGGCGCTCGTGACCGTTGAGCTGGAAGATCTGGCCGATCCGCTCCGTCTTGTGCCGCGTAGGGTTGTTTATCTCGTCGCCATGATGGAGGCTGCCGGCATAGAGTCTCATGTAGCTGAGTTCGCCGACGTGCTGCTCTCCTACCGTCTTGAATACGAAGGCTGCCAGTGGCGCGTCGGCGGCCGCGACCAGAACGCTCTCATTCCCGTCGGCATCCGTCAGATGGAGACCGGGGCTCTCTGCAGGCGAAGGGAAGTAATCGGCCACCGCCCTGAGTAACCTGTCGACGGCGACGTTGTTGTAGGCGTCGGTGAAGAGCACCGGGAAGAACTGGCCAGCGAGGATGGCCTTGCGCAGCCCTATTTTCAGCGCCTCTACTTCGAGACCCCCGTCGCCGAAGTAGGTTTCCATCAACTCCTCGTCAGTCTCGGCCACGGCTTCGACGAGTTGTTCATGGAGAGTGGCGGCCTCGTCCTGCACATCGGCGGGAATCTCACCCTCGTCGGCCTTGCCATCGACGTAGGTAATCAGCTTCATATCGATCAGATCGATGACCTGATGGAAGCCCTCTCCGGGGTTCAAGGGATGCTGAATTGCCACAGCCTGGCGACCAAACCGATCCTGTATCTGCGTCAATAGACCCGGCACGTCGATCTCGGGACGATCCATCTTGTTGAGAAGAACCATCCGTGGCAGGTTATAGTCGCTGGCGTAGCGCCACACTCGTTCCGTGCCGACATCGATGCCGGATGCCGCGTCGATGACGGCCACACTGCCGTCTGCGACGCGCAGAGCGGACATCGTTTCCGGGATGAAGTCAGCGTAGCCGGGCGTGTCCATCACGTCGAAATGGTAGTCGTTCCACTCGCCGGTGAGCAGTGACGTCTTCACCGACATCTTGCGCTCCACTTCCTCGGTGTCGTAGTCGGAAACGGTCGTCCCGTCCTCGACGCGTCCGAGTCTCGTCAACTGCCCGGTATTAAAGATGAGAGCCTCGGCCAGGGCGGTCTTTCCGGCGCCATTGTGGCCGGTGAGGGCGAGGTTCCGAACCTGCTCGATCGTATGTGACATGACCACTCCCCTGGGGAGAAAACTGCGAAAGGGGAACCGCCCGGCGGATACCTGATAAGAAGCATCGTACCCGCTGCAGGCGGCAACTGAAGACGGCGGAAACTATGCCGGAATTCGACCGGATGTCAAGGTCCCCCCCTCGGGGTGGGTCGCGCCGAGCCGCAGCCTTGGAAGCCCTCCCACCGATACCCTGGATGCCTTCATGAGCAGTGCTTTCGCGACTTTCTTGATGCTCAACGACAACTACCTGCCCGGCTGCCTGGTGCTGGCCGGAGGCCTGCGCCGACAGAACGTGCAGGCGCCCCTGATCGTGCTGGTGACAGATGGCGTGTCGCCGCGGGCACGTGAGGCCCTCGCAGAATTGTACGACCACGTTGTCGAGGTGGATCGCGTGTACGTGCCCCATTCCCGCCGTCAGGAACGACAGGACCGGCCCTATTACTTCACGCGCATCCAGGTCCTGAGACTGGGGCGTGACGGCGATCTGGGATTCGACCTGGACCGCGTCGTCGTGATCGACGCCGATGTCCTGCCGCTGCGCGGTTACGCGGCACTTCTGGACCTCGAGGCGCCGGCTGGCGTGCTCAACGAGGACCGGTCACACCTGGCGGAGACAGATGAAAACGGTCAGTACGTCATTCCACCCGAGGCGGCCGAGGGACGCTGGATCTGGCACCGGATCTATGCGGATTGTCTGCACGGCGAGCCCGTGCCCCGCCACATCTCAGACCGGCCGGGACAGGATCCCACGAACATGGGCTTCAACGGATCCCTGTTTGTCATGCAGCCATCGATGGCTGAGTACGATGCCATCCTGAAGGATCTGACACGGCCTGAGGTACGCCGGCTTGTAGGAGATCTCTTCGATTGGCCGGATATGCAGTACCTGACGATGCGGTGGTCGGGTCGGTGGCGGAACATCGATGTGCGCTACAGTGCCCTGAGCGGTTACCCCAGCCTCGATGTACTCTACGGCACCCATTTCGCCGGCTTCAAGCCCTGGTACTTCCAGCGACAGAAAGCCATGGCACGTTACGCTCGGTATCCGGATTTCCAGCTGTGGTTCCAACGCTACGAGGAACTGGTAGCCGCCTACCCGAGGCTGTTGCGAATGGGCAAACTGCAACGCTTGCTTGAGGATGTTCGGAAGGTTGGCAGGGGTACATGACGAGAGGCCCCGTCATCGCTGACGGGGCCTCTCGAAGTAAAATCCGGCGGCGTCCTACTCTCCCACCGGGTGACCCCAGCAGTACCATCGGCGCAGGAGGGCTTAACGACTCTGTTCGGAATGGAAAGAGGTGTGACCCCTCCGCTATGGTCACTGGAAAAAACGAGTTTTCCTAGACAGCCGAATACA
>DASCMS010000028.1:0-73600 GCA_036011085.1 Candidatus Latescibacterota bacterium | reverse complement strand
CTGACTGTTGACTTCAAGCTCACCCTCGCCGCCGATCCGCAGGTTCAGATTCTTCTCTGACTTCAGCTGATCATAGTGCTTCGCTTCGGGCAACGCGATCTTGAGCTGCGATGCCTTGACGAAGACCGTGGTCGTCATGAAGAAGATGAGCAGCAGGAACACCGCATCGATCATCGGTGTCAGGTTCAACTCGAACTCGCCCGCCTTCTCCGACAGCGACTGTCGTCGTTTCGCCATGTACTTATCCCTCGCCGCCCTTGGCGAATGCAATCGCCTCGATGCCCTCGCCCCGGGCGATGTCCATCACCTGCACGACACTGGCGTGACGCACGCTGCGATCCGCCTCCAGAATGACATTCTTCGTGGCGCCCTCCGCCATCACTTTGCGGATGGTCTCGGCCAGGTTCTCCTGATCCGTGAGCGCCCCGTTGACCTGGATCCCCCCATCGTCATTGATGACGATGTTCATGTCCTTCGTGGCTCGCGACTCTCCCTCCCCTCCCGGGAGGTCCACACTCAGTCCCTTGGGATTGACGAATGTCGTGGCTACCATGAAGAACACGAGCAACAGAAACATGCAGTTGATCAGAGGCGTCAGATCCGGGTTCTCGTTGCTCCGGAAGTGGCTCTTCCCGTAACCACCTCTCTTCTTTCGCATTGGGGGCCCTCTTCCCTTCCCTACGAGGCCTGCCGCTGATTCTGGAACCGCACCAGCAGGGAATTGGCAAAGGTGTGGCCGAAGAGTTCGATGGCACGGAACACTTTCTCGGCACGACCGGAAAGATAGCGGTGGAAGACGATGGTGGGGATGGCCACGATCAGCCCGCTGGCTGTCGTGATCAACGCTTCCGAGATGCCGCTGGCCACCGCGGCGGGATCACCGGCGCCGGAACGGGCGATGGCATCGAAGGCACGGATCATGCCGAGGATGGTGCCCAGCAGCCCCATCAGTGGCGCCAGTACGCCGATCGTTCCGAGAGCGTTCAGCAACCGCCCCAGGTAGACTTCCCCTGCCTCCTGCGTGGCCTCGATGAGTTCCTGGCGCATGTCTTCGATGTCCGTGCGGTTCTCCAGCACGAGAATGTCGTAGCGCTTGACCAACGCGGCGAAGATATAGTTGAGCACACCGGAACCCTGGCGGAAATGCTCGACGGCACCCTTCTCGCCCTGGTTCTGCAGCACACTTTCGGCTGAGTCCAACTCCTCCTCTGCCTGTTCTTCGCTGGGCACCCGCATCAGGTGCCACAGCCGGTCGATGACGATGCCCAAGGCCACCAACGAGCAGAGCAGAAGGACCCACATCATCGGTCCCCCCTTGAGGAATTGGTCTACCAAGAAATTCTGACCCATTTCAAGTCTCCCGGCTTATGAATACAGGTTGAGGCTCATAGAGGCTCAGAGTCGGTTTTCAACGATCCAGTCGCTGTGCATCTGCGCAAAGCGAACGACGTCCGCGTTTTCGGGCTGGTCTCCACCCCGCTCGGCGACGACTCGATAGTTGTCCACCGCTTCCTGCCACTCCCGCAGGATCTCATAGGCCAGCCCCAGGTTGCAGTATGCGGCCAACTCCGTATACGTGCCCGGGTACTTTTCTATGATCGCCTGCAGGCCGGTGATCGCCTCCTGGTACTGCTTCCCTTCGAGGAGACTCATCGCCTGGTTATAATCGAAACTGGCTTGGATTTCCTGCAACTCCGAAATCAGCGATGCGGCCCTGCCGGCCTCGCCTGATTCGGGATAATCGTCGACAACGTGCTGATAGGCCGTCATGGCCTCTTCATATGCTTGCGCGTTGTAGTAGTGATCGCCGATGGTGAACTGCGCCCTCGAAGCGAACTCGCTCCGCGGGTAGCGCGCCACGAGCGTCCGCATGGCCGCCACAGCCTCGTCCATGAGCTCCTGCTCGACGAAGGACCAGGCCAGGGCATACTGCGCCGAGCCACTGTACGTGCCATCCGGGTACTTCGCCTGCAGGCGCTGATAGGCTTCAACGGCAGTCGCATAATCCTGCTCGTTGTAGTTATTCTCACCCACGAGAAACAGTGCCTCCTCCGTGTACTGCGAACGGGGGTGACGCTCGGCGAGCTCTTCGAAGGCAGCTGCAGCATCCTTGAACTGTGTCAGAGCCTGGAGGCCGTGGGCCAGGTAGTACTGACCGTGAACGCGATTGAAGTTGTCGGGATAGGCCTCGACAAACTCTCGAAAAACACGCACCGCCGCCTCGTAGTCCCCCCCACTGACGTGGGCGAAACCGAGGGAGAAGTTGAGATTGCCGCTTTCCCCCGAGTTCGGGTATCGCTTGAGCCCTTCGGCGAAGGCCTCGCCGGCCGCCTCGTACTTCTGTTGCTGCAGCAGGGCGTTGCCGATGATGGAGTAGGCACGCTCCTTGCGATAGTACCCGGCGGAGTTGTCGTCCTCGAAATCGATGGCCAGCAACTCACGGGCAAAGCTCTCAGCTTGAGCGAAGTTCTGCTGATCGTAGTAGAGCTCTGTCAGCAGCATCTGGAAAGTGGCCTGCTCCTGGCGGTCGTCGCTGGCCGAGATCAGCTCCCGATAATAGGTGGCCGCCTCATCCGCTCGCTGCAGTCGGATCATGCAGGCGCCCAGTGTGCGGAAGGCGCTGTCCTTGATCTGGGGCGTTGGATCACGTTCCAACAGCGCCTTCATGTCCGTCAGCGACGCTTCGTAGTAGTTCCTGGCGGCCGTCGTGTCACCCGACGCATCCCGCTGCTTGGCTACCTCGTAGTACGCGCCGCCCCGTGCCAGCAGTGAGCTCTGCTGGATCTGTGGCGGCGGCGACGCTGCCAACGCCTGACTCCATTCCCGGATGGCCAACTCGAAATCATCTTGAGCAAAACCCACACGCGCCGACGTGTAGTGAATCTGGCTGCGCAAGGTGCTGTCCTCCACGCGCGCCAGCGCTTGCCCGAGTGCCACCTTGGCTTCGTCGTAGTCGCCGCGTCCGATGTACAGCTCCGCCAGATCGACCTGGACGCTAGGCCACTGCCCCCAGGCCTCGGCAACCTGCAGATACGCGGCGATCGCCAGATCGGGCTCTTTCAGTACCTTGTGGGCGAGGCCTAGTTCCATCTGAGCGGTATTGCCCAACTCCGACTCAGGGTGCTGTTGGACAAATCTCTCGTAGATGGCGACGGCGGGACGGTAGCGGGCAGCGGCATACTCGATCCGGGCCAGTTGCAGCAGTCCGTTGACGGACGCCGGGTGCTCCGGATACCTCTCCACCAGCCGCTGGTAGTAGGGCAATGCTTCGGCGTCCTGCCCCTTCAACTGGTTGGCGAAGCCGGCGTTGAACAGCACGTCCGGTATCAGCTCGCTGCTACCGTATTCCTCCAGGACCTGCTCGTGCAGCCCCAGCGCCTTGTCGATGGAGGCGGTCGCCTCGGCCTCGTTCTCGCCGCGCACTGCGCGGGCGTGCTCCTGATGGCACTGGGCGACGCGGAACCACACCTTATCGGTGCCGAACCCGACACGGGCGGTAACATCGGGGTAGGCACTCAGGTATATCTCGTATTCCTCTGCCGCCTTCAGATACTGGCCTTCGTCATAGAGCATCAGGGCAACGGTCAACTGAGTCCGCGCCTGGAAGACCTTGTCCTCGACCTCTTCGATGGCATTCTTGTAGGAGGCGATGGCAGCCTGGGCACCTCGCTCCTTCTGGATCAACTCGGCGGCGCGGATGTAGGAGTTCTGCACCAGTGCCGGTTCGGCCGCATACTCCAGGGGGACGACCGCGTAGGCCGCCAGAGCTGCGTCGATGTTGCCGGCCTCGGCGTAGATGTCACCTTTCTTGAGGTGTGACTTGGCTACCAGTTCGCGAGCCGTCTCCTTCACCACCCCTTTGAGCTTCAGGGTGGTCATCTCGATCAGGTCCTCTTCCGACATATGCGCAAAGTCATACCTGCCGATGAGTCGATCCAGGTAGGTCAGAGCCTGATCGGTCTGCCCGAGGCGGCCGTAGCTCTCCGCGATCTGGAACAGTGACCGGTCGGCGTTCGACCCTCGCGGGGCCAGTGTCAGGACCTGCTCGAAATCGGCGATGGCGCGGTCGAAATCTTCGAGTTCGAAATTGGACCACGCCATATCGTAGTATGTGGCCGCCTCATAGACGCTGTGGGGGAAGGTCTCCAGCAGGGCGTTGCCTTCCTCGATGACCTGCTCATAGCTCTTCAGTTGATAGCTGGTCTGGATCATCTGGTATTGCGCCATGACCCGCGTCCGCTCTTCAACCTGGCCATTTTCGGCCAGCTGTTTGAAGAATCCCAGGCTGGTCTTGAGGTCGGACAATGCGTCCTGGTAGCGCTCCTCCGCCTCGACATCCTTCTTCTCTGAGCGCAGGTAGCTGGAACGCTGAAGCTTTTCCAGGCCCAGCTTGTTATAGGTGTTGCCGAGTTGATAGGTAGCCGCCACCCGTACCGGCAGGATGAACTCGTCCACCGCCACCTGGACCTCTTCAACGTTGATCATCACGTTGCTTTCGGTCTCCAGAATCACCTGGTAGCGCTCGGCCGCCTTCTCGTAGTCAGCCAGGGCATAGAGCTTCTGGCCTTCCTCAAACCGATCCTGTAGCTCCACCGGCGAGAAGAACCGCGTACTCAGGGACATGGCAGTCCCCAGGATCGCGATGGTCAGTAGCTTGGCCAGAATCATGGCGCTCAGAACCCGGCGACGATGTCGAAGAAGAGGCGCGAGTTGTCAAAGCTGTCGGCAGCTCTGGTCTCGTCGTCGAATTTACGGTCGGTCTGGATGAAGCCGAACTGGGACGACACGTTGTAGCCATAGTGGTCGGAACGGTTCGTCATCATCAGCACCAGCGTCCACTCCTTGAAGCCATCCCGCTCGTCGACGCGATCGATGTGTCGATGACGCCAGAACGGAAACCCCTGGAACCCCAGCTGCAGATTCGACTTGGGCGTCAGATCGTAGCGTGTGCGGATCAGGGGGGCCCAGGTCGACGTGGAACGAACCAGGCCGTCACCGGTGGCCCGGTCCAGGGCGTCGGAGTGCTCCCGCAGCAGCAGATGCTTGAACATGGGACGGATCGTCAGGTTGCCCGCATTCACGGTGTAGTCAACTCGGTTCACCATGGTGAACTGTGACTGGATGCCGGCTTCCTGCACGAAACCGTCATCAAACTCGTCGTCCCTCTGCGAATTGCGCACCCAGAGCACGTTGTTGACGAGGTTGAGGTTGGTAATCTGCTTGAACCGCGACTCCATGAACAGGGTGTTGACGACGCTGTTGCGCATGGTCAGGGCATCGTCCTGGGGCGGCAGCAACTGGCTGTTGAGGTCCCGCGCCTCGATCTGCAGACCCGTCAGATACGGGTAAGGACTGGGGATCCGCTCGCGGAAGCCGACCTCTCGCCAGATGTATACCGGATCGCGGATGCTGTCTTCCACCCACTTGATATCGTCGTTGATCCGAACCCGGCCCAGGTAGGGTGATACGAAGTTGTGCTCGTACCGCACGTAGTAGGCGTTGGACTCGTTGCCGCCGGCCGGTTCCTTCATGCGATACAGGCCCGCGGTGATCCACTTGCCCCAGCGACCCAGTCCCTTGCGCGTGCCCAGCAGGTGGACACCCTCGCGGTCGCGGGCATAGGGATAGTCCGGACGGGCGTCGTTCTCGCGGAAGTCGACGACACCGTTGTTGTTGAAGTCGACACCGTAGATGAAGTCCGGCGGATCAGCATCGTAGAACAGGATCGGTTCGGTCCAGTCGGGTATGCCGTTGATGTTCTGATCGCTGTCGGGTACCAGATCCAGGTTCTCGTCCAGACCGGGGAAGATGCCGGAGTCCGTTTTCTCGGCGCTCGGCCTCTCGTTCTGCATCTCGTCCGGCCACTGATCGTTGTCGTCGTTGTCCGTCATGACGAACATTTCCTGCATCTGGGGGCAGGTGATGCAGTCGTCGGTGAAGAAGGGTACACCGCCACGGATGCTGTCATAGTTGCCGCTGAAGTCGGGATCCAGACTGAAGATCTCAGCTCCGAGCTGCACCGGACCAAGCTCCTTCTCCGCTGTCAGGAAGTAGCCCCAACTGCGTTTGTCGAAGCGGTCGCCGCCATTGCTGCCCACGGGAAAAATGTAGTACTGAGGATTGGTGACGATCTCACCCTTGACGTTGAGACCCTTCAGTTCGAGATCCCAGTCGAGTCCCCACAAAGCCTGCCCCGTGGGAATGCCATAGTCGAAACTGACCACTGACCTGCCCTTGCTGTTGCCCTCGGCGCGGAGCACGGTGTAGGCTGCCCGGCTCGGGTCTTCCAGGTCCCACTGGAACTGCAGGAACGGGTTGACCTGCGAGATGGTCTGATCCGGCTGCACCGGCCAGTTGCGGAAGGACTCGGGGTGGTCCTGCGTGACTTCGTCGATGGACAGCAGGGCGTCGTCGCCCTTCAGACCGGTATAGGGGTTCACGTATTTCGAACCACCAGGTGCGTAGGCGTCGTCGCCGTCGGCCAGTTTGCTGACGTTCTTCTCGTGGGCGCGCTGATTGAAGTAGAGATGGCGTTGACGCACCTTGATGCGGTAGTCACCCTCGATGTCCGCCATGAAACGCACGGAATGAAGTGAAAGCCCCGTGACGGCGTCAGGATCGGCGGCATAATCTGCGTCGGCGGCCAGCGTACTCAGCGGCATCCTGAACTCGAAGATCACCTGATCCACGGGTCCCGAGACCTCGACCCCGTCGACTCGGCCGGCCACGGGGTCGACCATCTTCAGAGTCGGGTCGTACTCGGCATCCCCTTCGAAACTCGTCAGTCGTACCGGCTGCCCTCCCGATTCGCCGGTGATAACGATGTCGACGTCGTAAATCCGCGCCGAGATGCCGACGTCCTGGGGAGAATCGTCCTCGATGATGACCTCGATGAAGGACGGCGGCAGCATGCTGTACGGGGTGTCGCCCCTGAAGAAATCGCCCTCGACATCGAAGGTGTTGGCCATGTGCTGATTGAAGTAGGTGGCTCCGAGGCGCAGGACGTTGCCCAGCTTGGTTTCCCAGTGTCCGCCGAAGAGCAGCACGGGAGAACGTTCGGTGGTGGCCCGGAACGTGGAGAACTTGGCGGTGTTCAGCTGGTCACCGCCCTGGCTCAGCATCAGCGTGAAGCGGTTATCGGAGGAGGCCCCGTCGAACAGGATGCCGAAGAACCGGGGGTCGTGAAAGGTGAGGTCGGTGAACTTGGCACGGATGTCTTCCCCCAGCGTCAGCCGGTAGTTCCAGCCTCGATAGGAGTCGTTGAGCATGACCAGGTTGGCGAACCAGCCCAGGTACTGGGCCGTCCGGGTGTCGATGTCGCTGACACCTGGCCGGGAGAACTCCCAGTTGAAGACGTTGAAGCCGCGCGACAGGAAGTTGCCCAGTCGGTCGTACCGGTTGCGGGCGTTGATCACCGCCGGGTACGGGTCGTATTCCTTGCGGCCATAGTTCAGGTACGGCTCCGGATGGCCGAGGTTCAAGAAGTCTCGGTTGCGCATGAAGGTCTGTGCCTCGACCCCGGTTCCCAGCAGCATGCAGCCCAGAAGCCCCAGCAGGCCTGTACGCACCAGACGTTGTCTCGCAACTCTCATGACAGTGTCCTCATCGAGTGGTTTCGCGTCGTGCCGCGATTCATCGCCACAGGTACTTCAGGCTGAATCGATGCATGCCCCCCAGGGCGGAGACACGCAAGGGATATGTGTACGCGTAGTCGAAGTGCCATTGCTTCCAGTCCTGTCCGATACCCACGTTGACTTTTTCGCCTGCCCATCCAGGCCCTGCCGCGCTGCCGCCCAGTCGAAACCGGGCACCAGCCAGGCTGATCACTCCCGTCTCGTAGCCGCCGCGCACCTCGGTTCTGCCGTCTCGTCGCTCCACATCCACCAGGACCTGTCGGCCCTCGAGCATCAGCGAACTGGCGACGACGAGCCCCCGGGATGTCCGGCCCGCTGCCTGACCTCCGGCAGCGGTATTGGCGCGGTTGAGATCCTTCAGCAGGATGCCCAGCCGCAGGGAAGCCCGGGGGTGGATGTATCCCACATCATAGGTCCCACCCATATCCACGCTCCACGTTCTGCGGGACAGATCCTCTGCCTCCCAGGCGCTGGAACGCACCACCCCACCGAGTGCTACTCGCGGATGCAACTGCTGACCGAACCCCAGGGCGGCGACTTCTTCGCTCCAGCCGTTGGCGCTCAGAAACGAAACGCCCACCTGAAGTGCACCGGATCGGATCGGCCCCGCGAAGGCCAGTCCGTGAGCGCTCACCGATTCGCTCAACCCCGGATGGAGCAGAGCGTGCGTCGTGCCGCCCTGCCATTGCTGCAGGCGCGCATTGCCGGCCGGGTTGTGCCAGACGACATCGTCCGAGTTCACCCCGGCGGCGAAAGCGCCGCCCAGTGCCGTGCTGCGGGCGCCGACGCCCGTGACCTCGAAGGCAGCACTCACCGGAATGGCGACGGCTAGCACATATGCCGGCCACAGGCATCTAGTACGCCACCACAAGGGTGCCTCTGCGTGCGGCACTGCTCTCGCTCACGCCGACCTCATATAGATACAGGCCCGGTGCGACGACCTTCCCCTGCCCGTCCCGACCATCCCAATCGAAGCGATACAACCTGGCGCGACCGGATTGCCGCAGCCGCCGTACCTGCCCACCATCCAGGGTGAAGATCTTCAGGCTGATCTCCCTGCCCGCCTCGATGTTGCTCACGACCACCTGCAGCCCCAGGCTTTCGCCCGAAAAAGGAGAAAAGGGCTGCGGGCTGACCTCGACGGTGCTCAACAGATTGAGGGGTTTGCCGCTGGCCAGTACGGTCCAGGCACCGGGGGAGAGCTCCCGTCCACGCTGCCAGTTGATATAGCCGTCGGCCTCATCCTGCTGCCGGCTTCCCGCCTCGATGGTCACGGCGGTCAGGTCCTGCAGGAACAGGGCTTGCCCGATGATCTCGATCACGGCGGAGGTTCCGATCCGTTCCTCGGGGGCCAGTTCGATGAGAGTCTCAGCTGACTCGGTCAATTCTGAGAACCTAAACCCTCGGCTCAGCGTGGGATCGAGTTCCAAGCTCCGGCCATCGATACGCACCTGCTCCACATCAAAAGCCGCACCTTGCAGGCGCACGAGGTCGACGCCGTAGTCGTCGGCGCCGACGTCGGTCTGGATCTGGTACCCCAGACGCGCCGGCACCCCCTTGCGGATGGGGTCCTCTGAGAGCACCGCTCCGGCCAGGTCGGATGCCACCAGAGTCGGATCGTACTCGACCTCGATCCTCTGCAACACCGGGGTTACATGGGGCGCTTCGTTCTGCAGCAGAGCGCGATACTCGATCCGCTCCACGGGTTCCTCGCCCTCGAACAGGAACCCGGACTCGGTGTGGTGGGCCACGTCGCTCCACTCGAGACCGACCCCGTCATCCGACGTGCCCCGAACCTGCAGCTCGACTTCCGTCTGTTCGGCGGACTCGAACCCCCAGCGTACACGTCCCACATTCACCGGTGTCTCCGGTGAGAAACCATCTTCGATGAAACCCTCGTTGGTGTATCCCTGCCCGTAGACCTCGATATCGCCGATGGCGACCCAGTTGCTGCGATCCTGACGGATCACTGTCAGGCGCACGAACCGTCCGACCCGCGGGACCGGGGCGCCGGACTCGTCGAACTCAACCCACGTCGAATCCTGTCGCGTGTCCACGTTCAGTCTGAAATTCTCGGACTCTTCGGACAGCAGCTGCCAGACCTGCGTCCGCGGAGAAGTCTCCAGTCGATAGCCGCGCACGAAGTATTCGCCCTGGGCCAACGCGGTCTCGCCGGCGAGGAGGCGAACCCGGTTGATCGCCCGGGCGACCCCGAGATCGACGGTGAACTCCTGGCCGAACACATTGGGCGTACCGGAGATCCACTCGCTCCGCACCAGGGCGATGCTGCCGTCCGCCAGAGGCACGCGCTTGCCAAACTGATCGACCACCGACCTTCCCAGGGCCAGGTTTTCCTCGCCCGTCAGACTCGCAAGGATCACCAGACTGTCAGGATGAACCTGCACATCCTGCACGACGCCCCCGGAGAACGCTGCCGCGTCAGACACGACCCACGTCCTCAGATCGGCGGTAGCAGGCGTGATGCCCAGCCACAGGAGTGTAGACAGAAGCTTCCATCGCACTGTCAGAACAGGAGTTTCCGGGTCAGACTGGATACCACGGCAATGGCCATGGCCTCTTCCAGTTCCCGCGAATTGAACGTCATGACCACACCGACCTTCAGCGGCGATTTGCTGCTGATCTGCCCGGTGCTGAGGTCCTCTACCTGCACCTCTACTTCGACACTCTCGGCGTTCTGCGAAAACACCTTGCGCACTCGCTGAGAATGGACCCGCGCGGTTCCTGTGATCTGCAGGTGCGCATCCTCCCGCGTTGAGACCAGTTCAAAGGGATTGTCGATCTCACGGACGCTGTCTTCATCCAGCTCTTCGAGGCGCACGACTTGAGAGAACACTCGCACGCGGTCCCGTCGCAGTTCGCGCAGGACGGCCCCGGAGAGATCCTCGATGCGCGAGGGGCGCGAGATCGTGGTCAGGGGCGAGCCCTTGCTGGCCAGCGCGTTGGTGACGTACGACTCGCCTCCCTGCGAAGCGGCGGCGTCGGCCGCCCTGGGATCGACGATGGCGGCCTTGCTCTCTACCGGAAACTCCCTGATATAGATCTTGATGGGAGCCGTCATGGGGTTCGGCAGGCTGGTATCCTTGAGCAGCTCGTACTTCAGAGTGATGCAGCCGCTGGCTACGAAGGCTACCAGCAACATCGCCAGCCGTTGCGTCCGTGGCGTTCCCATCAGCTCTGCTTCTCCGGCACGGGGCGTACGCCGTGATCCACGATGAACTCGAACTTGAGATCGACAAACTCCGTGGGATTGCCGTAGCCCACTTCGAAACGATCGAAAGCGAGGATGAAGCTGGCCACATCCAGCGTGATCGTCTGCGTCTCCATGGGCAGCGCCGGGAAGTTGATTATGCCACTGTACCGCCCTCCCTTGCGGACAGGCTTCTCGCGCTTGTACTCACTCCGCTCAAAAATCGGATTGCGGTCCAGTGCTTTGTGATATTGAGTGTTGCCGTCTTCGCTACTCCACTTCAGATAGGCGTAGCTGTAGTACTCGCCCTTCTCGTGCCACTGGCCAACCCCCTGCCTGCAGAGATACTTCTCACCACCGTCGGTACGAAGTGCCACCTGTGTTGGATCGAACTCGACCCGCTCCCGGGTACGGTTGATCACCGTCACCTCGAAGGTGGTCCACAGCGGCGGCGTGTAGTCGAACCCTTTGACGTCCGTGCCGGTGAGCGTGTACGGGCTGTAGCGCGGGTCGTACGCCGCGTCGAGCATCTTGTCATCAAAAAACCGGACCTTGACCTGCACCCCGCCCTGGCTCCAGACGACAGAACTGTCGATGGCATCGATGTAGTACTCATCTCCTGCCGGCAGCACGGGCTCGAGGTGGATATAGTATTCCCGCTCTGGTGCGGCTGCCTCTTCCAGAAAGCGCAGGACACTGCAACCGGCCGTCAGGAACAGGAGTCCGCACAGACCCAGGACATATGTCGAAGTCGGTCGCATGACGAGCCCTAGAAGGGGGAAATCAGTTCGGCGAAGAGGATGCCCTGCTTGAAATCGGGGCGTCCCGAACGATCGAAATTCTTGCGCGTCCGCTGATAGCCGAAGAAGAAGGAGTTGTCGCGGATACCGAAGTAGTCGGCCGTCAGCTTGAACATGAATGTGTAATCTGTCTGAGTGAACGTGGCGTCCTTGTCGGCGCGGTCCCAATGTCGGAACGACAGCAGCGGCACGCCCTGAGCGCCGGCGAGGAAGCTTGTCTTCGGCGTCAGTGAGTACTCGCCGAGGATGATGGGTATGAACTCGGAGTACGACACCCGGGGATCGTCGTCGCTGTCGGTCTTCTCGAAGATCGTCCGGTGCTTGAATTTCGGCGTCAGGCGCAACGCCCCCCGGGTCCACCGGTAGTCTACCTTGTTGACCACGGAGAAACGTGTGTGCGTATCCTCGGCCTGCAGCAGGCCCTGACCATCGGCCAACTCGATCTCGGCCTGAGAGTTGCGGAACCACAACAGTGAATTTTCAACGTTGAAGCCCTGGAATCCGAGATAGCGCGTGTCGAAAAAAGCCAGATTCACCCAACTGTCTCGCATGGCCAGCGGATCGGGCGTCGCCGGTCGCCGGAAGCCTTCGGTGTCGGGTGCGCCGTCGGTGCGGTTGTACCAGTTGATGAATTCGATCTGCGTGCTGCCGTCGGCCTGGGCGATGGGCGGGATGCGAAACATGAAGGTGTGATCGGCGATATCGTCCTTGACCTTTTTCGTGTCAAAGTTGAAGCTCAACCGTCCCACGCCGGGCTTGTTGATGTCATACTCATAGCGCAGGTACATCGCCTCGGCCTGGCCGACGCCGACGACCTGACGGTTGTCGTAACGGCCAACGCTGATAAAGTTGCCCAGGGACGCCAGCTTATTGAAGCGCAGGAAGAAGTGCTGGCCTTTCTGGTCCCGCGGGTAGGGATAGTCCGGCCGGTCGTCGTTCTCACGGAAATCGGGCACGCCGTTGTTGTTGAAGTCGATGCCGTAGATGAACTCCGCGGGCTCGGAATCGTAGGTCAGGAACGGCTCTTCCCAGTCGACGATGAAGTTCTCGTTGCGATCGACATCGGGAATATTGTCGACGTTCTCGTCGAGTCCGGGATAGACCTGGGCATTGGGAAATCCAGGATAGAGTTCACGCGGCTGGGCGACGGCATTGTCATTCGAGTGTTCGTCAGGGAAGCGGTCGTGGTCGTCGTTGTCCTCGTGCAGGGGAAACTCCTGGGTCGCCGTCTCGATGCGATCTCCCGGCTTCTCCTGCCTGTCGACATGGAACGACATACCGCCGCGGTAGCTGTCATAGCCACCGGCGTAATCGGGCTCCATGCGGTAGAACTCGGCTCCCACGGCAAGACCGCCGGCGACATCCTTCACGCCCTTCACCCACCAGGCCCAGGCGCGCTCGTTGCTGCGATTGCCCTCGTTGTTGCCCACGGGAAACATGAAGTTGCGCAGGTTGTGGGCCACTTCGCCGCTGACGTTGAGGCCCACCAGTTCCGTGGTCCAGTTGACCGAAGCCAGGCTCTGGCCAGTGGGAATGCCATAGTCGAAGGTGACCAGTCGGCGGTTCTCTGCTGTGGCATGGGCGCCGCGGGAACGAACCAGCGTGTAATAGGGCTCCTCATCCTCTCCCGCATACCACTTGTGCGGACGCCGTGTGGCAGCTTCGGATGGGTTGAAGGAAGCCGGCCACTCCATCTCGTCGAGCTCGGCATTCCCCTGGCGACTCACCGTGAAAACATCATGCGTCTGACGGACGCCAATCTGATAATCGCCGGCCACGTCGGCGACGAAGCGCGCCGAGCGTATGGTCATGTCGGTTGGCATGGTGAACGTATAGATCACCGCTTCACTACCGACTGCTTCCCGGCCACCACCGGCCAGGGGACTGCCGCCTACTGGCGGGGCGGCCTCGAGGGCCGGATCGTAGTCGGGATCCGCATCAAGGCTCGTCAGGTGGACCTTCTCGCCGTCGCGTTCGCCGTCGATGATGATATCCATGTCGAAGACACGGGCGTTGGCCCGGGATTCTTCTGGCGAATCGTCGGTGACGAAAATGCGCACGGTCTTTGGGGCGAGCATGTCATAGGGCAGGTCTCCACGCAGGAAGCTGCTGCGCGAAGAGGCTGGCGAGGCCATGACCTGGTTGATGAGACTGCCGCCGAAGGTCGCGTAGTCCCCCATGTTGTGCTGCCAATGGCCACCCAACTGCAGCACGGGCGACTGGTCCCAGGTGTCGTCTCCGGCACCCTTGGCCCATGGAGAGAACAGCAGGGCCGCTCCCTGTTCGCCACCCCGGGTAAAGAACACCGTGCCGCGGTCACGTTCTTTATAGTTGAGGTCCATACGGACCACGTTCAACTGACTGTTGGCGAAGGTCAGGGGCGTGAAGATCGTGCGCACATTACTGTGACTCACCCCGTTACCCACGGTGGCGGTCCAGTGCAGGTTGCCGTAGGTGTAGTGGCCGATGTGAAAGTCAAGCCGCTTGTGATCGATCAGGCTGTACCCGCTGAAGTCGCTGCCACTGCGCGATTCCTCGACCGTCAGAACACGTCGGTAACCGGCCCCCATGTAGTTTCCCATCCGGTCCCAGCGCACGTTGCGGTCCTCGATGGGACGACCGGACTGGAGCGCCCAGGGGATGGTCTCGCGGAAGTAGGAGATGTAGCGATCATCGGCATAGTTGAGGTATGGCACCCCACTGTCGGCACTGAGAAACGCCCGGCCGAGGCCGCGGTCAAATCGATCCTGCGGACCGCGTATGAAGGGCGGGCGGAGCTTCCACGGCGGCTCGTGTGGAGTACCTGGCTCGTCGTTGTAGTAGGGCAGTGCCCCGGCCGATTCGGGATGGCGCTGCGCCAGTGCCGGAGCCGTCAGCAGCCCTGCCAGGGCAAGGCTGAGGGCTATGATCGTCGTAGGAAATCGCAATCCGATCCTCGCGGGCCTCAGCAGGTGGTTGGACTTGAGCAGAAGAAGATGGGGAGTGGGCAGTATGCCCACTCCCCATAGAACTAACCCACTACGTGGATCTGCTTCTTTTTTTTTAGTTGCTCAGGAACGTGGACTTGACGCGAGCCCACGAATCAGCCTCGACCGCCGTACCTGGAGCGGGGCCAGCCGCATCGTCGACGAAGACCCAGTTGGCGAACTCAGACTGATTTCCACCAGCCCAGGCGACGCACTGGATCTGACCACCGTAGGCATCTTCGCCATCAGGGTCGACGGCCAGCCACGTGAAGCCCATTTCCGAACCCGCCGTCGGTGCCTCGAAGAGGTTGCCGGTGCGGAGGAAGGCATCCCAGCCCAGACGAGCCTCGATGACGTAATCAGCGCTGCCGCCAAACTCATCACCAGCATCACGGAAACCGTAGTCAAAGCCTTCGATGGCATCGGCGTCATGCACGTCGACACGGGCATTCTGCACGGTCGTGATCAGGCAGACCGAGTTCGGGTTGGACCCGAAGGGTACGGCCATGAAGTTCAGGACGCTCAGGTTGACATACTCACCCGTGGGGTCGCCACCGGGGTGGTCTTCGTTGTTGAGGTCGAGATAGAGGGACATGGAATCGCGTTCCCACCAAGCCCGGGCCTCGCCACCACCTTCGGTGTCGCGCACGTTGTCACGCGCCTCGACGATGTAGTAGAGGCCGTCGTCATCCCAGGCCTGCCAAATGAACGACGAGTAATCGATGTCGCTGCGGGCCTCGGCGGAATCTTCGATCTCGCCGTTCTGGTTCAGCTGGTTGACGCTGACCTCGCTGGCCTGCTGCTCGATGTCTCGCCAGCCGAACTCGGCGCCGTCGGCCAGGATCTGCGTCGGCGAGCACTCGAACTCGAGGGCGTTAGCCCACTCACCAGGAACCGTGTTGCGGTCGCCGTCTAGCGTCGGGGACGCGGTGAACTTCGGCAGATCAAAGAAGCGCTCCGGCGGCTGCGCGCCGGCGATGCCGGCGAGGCAGAGCGAAAGCGCGGCTGCGGTGATAGCAACCTTCTTCATGATAGCAAGTTTCTCCTTGCACGTGAAACATAAGGACAAAGGACTGCGGACGAGTGTGCGGTTGCATCTTCCGCTTCGGGCGAATGGCCACACAGCCGAAGCGAGAATTGCAGCTTACGATAGAGCGGCTCTGAGTGGATGTCAAGAAAAAAGCCGCCTGCGGGTCCGAATACATTGCGAACCGTGCTCCGGTTCGCTTTATTGCGCCCGACAACGGGCCGTGCCGGCTACCCCGCGACGAGGTTTCGCCATACCCTTTGGAGATGCTACCTTGTCGATCGGTCCCTCTGTGCTCCTGCGCCCTGAGACGGGTCGCCGGGGTCTGGCTGACAGCGGCGATCGGGTGGACCGGCTATGGCGTAGCCAGTGCGGAACCGCGGGCCACTACTCTTGGTGTGACGATTGTCGATCGGGTCGACATGACCGTCGTACCGGCCCATCTGCGCACGCAGCATCCGGTTCTCGTGCGGCATCTGGGCCTGGCGGTTCGCAGAGCCCTTGGTCAGGTGGGCAGGTTTCGTATCCAGCGCCTGCCAGGCGCCGCTGCTGACGATGTCGATTTCGAGGTGAGAATCGACCTGAATCAAGTGCAGAAGGTGTATACGAATGAGTTGCTGTACTACACGGAAAGGGAACTGCTCGACGAGGTAGATCTGGGCCCGCAGGGGGGAGGCAGCCAGTACGAGGTCGTCTCTCTTCCCTCCGTCAACGTCGAATTCGACGTCCGACTGGTGGCCCCGCGGGATGTGGTGCTCTGGTCCGCCTCTCTGGACAGCACGGTTGTGGTGCCCCACGATGAGAGCATATTCATTTATAACACGTGGAAGTACCCTGGCGCCACCGATCCCGGTCTGACCCGACAGTTTCTGGCGGACATCCTTCGCCTGCAGGATGCGAACCGCTGGGTGGAACGTGTCCTGAGCGTCTCGGATCGCTGGATCATCTCCCGTCCGGGCGACGACCTGCGCACGGCGCAGGATATCATCGGCAGGCTGGCTGCATCCTTTGCCGTTGATGTCGATGACCATGTGCCCCTCGAAGGACGGGTTCTGGATCAGCAAACGTCTGCCGAGGGTGAAGTGCTCGTGAAGCTGGACGTGGGCGGCTATCACGGCTTGGCGTTGCGACACAGATTGGAACTCTGGCGACCGCCACCGGCACAGAAGAAGGTCGGGCAGGTCGAGATCGTCCGACTCGACTCGACGACGGCGGTCGCGCGAATACGTAAATTGGACAGGGACCTGAAGAAGACGGGGGAAAGCCTGCAGCAGTATCGGGTGATCTCCCCCAAACGAGCCTCCAGGAGGTAGTCTCCATGGGTACGTCACGCTTCGCCTCACCGACCTCGGGCTTCGACCTCGATGAGATCGTCAGTCGCCTCCGCAAGACCTTCCTGATCTCGGTTGCGGCCGCTGCCGGACTGCATCTGCTCATCGCCGCGATCAATCCTTTCGAAGAGGCCAAGACGAAGACACCCCGCCCCATGGTGACCAAGTTCATCAAACGGGAGCCGCGACTGACCAAGCCGCTGGAGCTGCGCAAGATTCCCCAGCCCAAGCGGCAGATGGCGCGGCGCGAAGTCCAGCTGGCTGCGGCCCGCATGGATCAGGTCCAGGCGACGGCCAGCTTCAACACGCGCAGCCTCATCGCCAGTCACGTCGGCGGCTCCGGAATCAACCTGGGTGGTCAAGGCCACTTCGCCGCCAAGGCCAACATCAGCATCGAACCGAAGTTGACGGCCATGTCGGTGACCAGCACGCGCGCCTCCGAGCACAAGATCGACATGGCCCTGGAGATGCTCGATGTCAACAGCATGGACACGGGCCGATATCGGGCCATGGTCATCCAGGACGCGGGTGACAAGCAGGGCATCAAGGGTTTCGTCAAGATGGCCCAGGTCATGTCTTCACGGGCCCTTGCGGGCGGCACTTCTGGATATGGGTCCGTGGTGACCAACGTCGATGTCATCGATCGGCTTCGTGACGTGCTCAACGAGTACACCGGCCTCCGAGCCGACTTTGTCGGTCTCATCACCTTCGACGATCCACGCCTTCTGGAGGTGCCCATCATCCTGCCCCAGGGAGCCCCGAACGAGATCGAAATGGCCAATCTGGCCGACTATCTGATCGCTGGTGGTTTCGTCCTTGGCGGCGTCGTCGGAACCTATGATGAGGGGCTGGAGAAATATGGCGGTCTCATCCGCGGCAAGGACTTCTGGTCCGAGCGTCTGCCGGAGGACCATCCCGTGTACACCGCCTTCTTCGATCTGAAAGGCGGCATGCCCTTCGGTTACTCCCCTTCCCTGTCGCAAGGTAAGGCAGGGGTCCGGCCCTGGAATTACCTGACAGGCCACTTCGTCAAGGGCCGTATGGCCGGCATCACCCCGGGGGACGGCGGCTGGGGTTGGCAGAACGACAACCGCGGCGGCAACTCGACACGTCAGCTGCAGCTGGCGGTGAACATCATCGTCTATGCCCTGACCCAGGAGGGCTCGATCACGCAGCGTCTGATGCAGATGGTGAACTGAAGGGAACGAGTGCCCACGCTCATCGGTCGCGCTGCCGGCTGCCTGCTGTTTGCCGGCCTCGCTCTCGGCTGTGGCGAACAGCACGCCGAAGCCTATGTCGCGGCACTGAATAACCCGGATCGCCAGGTGCGACTGGACGCCAGTCTCAGCCTGATAAGGCTCGGCGACGCCGCTGTCCTGCCTCTCATGCAGCACGCTCGCTCCGGCTCCGACAGCCTCCGCTACATCGCCGCCCAGATCCTCGGCCGCATCGGCGACCGCCGTGCGGCTCCGTTTCTCCAGGAGCTTATCAACGATCCCAATCAGTACGTCCGCGAACGGGCAGTGCGCGCCCTGGGCCAGTTGGGGGATCCGGGCCAGCGGGGCCACCTCGAGGGAGTTCTGCTCGGCGACAGGGCGGCGGCGGTACGGGATGCCGCTGCCTGGGGGCTGGGCGCTCTGCGTGACACGGCGGCAAACGCTGCTCTGATCCGGGCGCAGCGAGACTCGGCAGCGGTGGTTCGCCAGACGGCCTTGTCCGCCCTGCAGTTTCTGTGGACACCTGCCGCCGAAGAGGCAGCCCTCGCCGCGCTGCGGGATCCGGATGAGAGCGTTCGTTATGTGGCCGTCCAGTTGCTGGGGTTCCATCGTGTCGGCAGCGCCGTCGATGTCCTGGGTCTGGCGCTGGTGGACAGCAGCGTCGGTGTGCGCGCTGAGAGTGCCCGTGCCCTCGGTCTCATCGGCGATACGACGGCCGTTCGCGCTCTCGAGCGGCTTTTCACCGAACACCGGGGCCCCGATCAGGATGCTGCCAGGCAGGCCCTCGAGCAGTTGACAGGGCTCAACTACGCGATCGCGCCTTGAGCCTCGCTGCGTCTGACGTGCGCCGCGCTCTGACGATCATCGCGTTGTCGGCGGCAGGTGCGTCGGCCCTCCCGCGATTCACCGATCAGACGAATGCAGCGGGTGTCGCCCTCGAGCACACCTTCGGCGGCACGGAAAAGCACTACATCCTCGAAGCCCACGGCAGCGGCGCCGCCTTCTTCGACCACGACAATGATGGCGACCTCGACCTCTACGTCGTCAACGGGTCCACCCTGGGCACGTACAAGGCGAAATCCGGTCCTGGGAATTTCCTCTACAGCAACCGCGGGGATGGCACCTTTGCTGACGTTGGCCAGGCCGCCGGCGTGGCTGATGCCTCCTGGGGAGCCGGGGCCGCCGTCGGTGATATCGATAACGATGGCCATCGCGACCTCTACGTCACCAACTACGGCGCCAATGTTCTCTATCAGAACCGGGGCGACGGCACGTTCACTGACATCTCGACTGCCGCCGGCGTCGCCGGTGATCAGTTCAGCGCCAGCGCCGCGTTTGTGGACTACGACAACGATGGCGACCTGGATCTTTATGTGGCCAACTACGTGGTCTTCGATGCGGAGCAGGCCCTGACCGGGGACAACCGCCTGTGCCGGTTCTACGGCGGTATCGAGGTCTACTGCGGCCCGAAAGGATTGGTGGGGGCTCCGGACATACTCTACCGGAACGACGGTGCGGCGTCGTTCACGGACGTTACCGACACCTCCGGAGTCAGTGTCGCCAACCGCTACTACGGTCTGGGTGTGATGCCTTTTGACTTCGACGGCGATGGCGATGTCGATATCTGTGTCGCCAATGACGAGACACCGAACGTCCTGTGGCAGAATGAGGGCAACGGCTCCTTCACCGACATCGCCCTGCTGGCAGGGGTGGCCTACAACGGCGAGGGGGAAGAGGAAGCGGGTATGGGAATCGACGCCGCTGACGCCGACAACGACGGCGACGACGACCTCTACCTGACGAACTTCTTCAGCGAAACCAACACGTTGTACCGCAATGAAAGCGGCTTGCGCTTCACCGACATCACATCCTCTGCCGGCCTGGCAGCGCCCACTGTGAGTCTCCTCGGCTGGGGGACCGGCTTCTTCGACTGGGATCATGATGGCCTCCTGGACATCTTCGTCGCCAACGGTCACGTCTATCCGCAGGTCGACGAGAAGACGACGGGAAGCCCCTATCGGCAACCCGATCAGCTCTTCCGCAACCTGGGTGATGGCACCTTTGGTGATGTCTCGGCAGAGGCCGGTCTTGGTGAATTGCCGACGAGGGTGAGCCGGGGAGCGGCCTTTGGGGACATGGACGATGACGGCGATGTCGATGTCTTCGTATCGAATCTGAACGACCGCACCACGCTGCTGCGCAACGACGGGGGCAACCGTCAGAACTGGCTGCTGGTCAAGGTCGTGGGCACCCGATCCAACCGCGATGGCCTGGGAACGCGCCTCCATCTGTCTGCCGGCGGCACGAGCCAGTGGCGCACGGTTGACGTGGCCGGCAGCTATCTGTCGTCAAGTGATGTACGGGCTCACTTCGGGCTCGGCGAGATCACACGCATCGATCGGCTGGACATCACCTGGCTCGACGGCACGACCCACTCTGTGAGCGACATTCCCGCCAACAGGTTGCTCGTCGTCGATCAGGACGGCGAGCATGAGACGGTGAACCTTACTCCGGGGCGACGGGCCGAGCCTTGAAGGCTTCGATCTCCTGCATCTTCTCCTGAGCGGGAGCAAAATCCGGCGCCATGCGCAGCAGGCGCTGCAGCACATCTGACGCCCTGGCCACACGGCCGAATTCCAGATGCAGCTGTGCCAGTGCCAAGGCGGCTTGCGGGTCGCGCGGATCCTGCTGCACCGCCCGTCGACGCCCCTGCAGCCTGCCCTCGTATTCCTTCAGACTGCTGAAGACCTTCATCAGTCTCTGCCCCTCCTCCGTGCGACCCGCCTGCAGATGCAGCTGGGCCTGGGAGTAGTGGGCTCCCGTGTGCTCCGGATCCCGCTTCGTCGCTTCCTCATAGAAGGCCAGAGCCTGTTCCAGCTGGCCCAGAGCCTCGGTCACAGCTCCCAGGCGATGGTAGGACTCGGCGTGATCGGGATCTCGCAGCAGGGCCTGGTGGAAGTAGCTCCTGGCCGCCTCGAGCTTGCCGTCCTTCTCGCTGATGATCCCCAGGTCGTGATAGACCTGGGCCCGCTCCACACCCAGCTCCAGAGCCCGGCGGTAGGCCTCTCTGGCCGCTTCGTGATCACTCAGCTTCATGTGGCTGGCGCCCAGACGGACATGGATCGGCCCCTCGTCGGGATTCACCTCGAGAGCACGGGTGTACGTCCGAATCGCCTCTCCCGGGTCGTGCCGCAGATCCTGAACCAGGCCGAGGTTGGCCAGGGCAGGGAGAAAGTCGGGTCTGATCCGAACCGCCTGCTGATAGCTCGACGCAGCTTCCGTGTACAGGCCCTGCTGCTGATACATGTAGGCGAGATTGTAGTGGATCTCGGCGAAATCAGGTCGCAGTTGCAGAGCCTGTTTGTAGTTGCTCTCGGCGGCGAGAAACTCCCCCAGGCCATCGAGGGTGACGGCGAGCCCGATCCGGGCTTCGAACAGATCTGGTTGCAGCCGCAGGGCTGTCTCATACGCTCCGCGAGCTTCGGCGTACCGTTGCAGAGCTGCCTGCACGGTTCCCTGGTTCGCCCAGGCTTGCGCGAAGTCGGGTTTGATTGCCACGGCACGCCGGTAGTGAGGCTCGGCCGCCTCAACCTGCCCCTGGGCGCGCAGCTCGTCCCCCTGACGATTGGCTGCCACCGCCTCCGCCTGAATCTGCGCCGGTCGCCAGTGAAGTCCATAGTAAGCCGTCCCCGCCAACGCCAGCAGGACGCCTGCCCCGAGGAGGATGCGGTTGTTGATCGATCCCTGCTTGCCCATACCTGCCGGTTGCCCCGAAAAAAAGCCGGCTGAAGCAACGTGGCTTCAACCGGCGATACCTCGACTCTGTGGTGCCCGACTACTGTCGAGCGACGTCGATCGTCATGCTCTGGTCCTGGGTCCAGTTGCCGCCGATTCGCAGTGTGCTGGTGACGATGGAGCCGCGGATCTGGTCCCCCTCCCTGGACAGGAGAAACACGATGCGGCTCGTCCCTTGGCGGAACTGGACTTCCAGTTCATCTTCGCTCGCCGGGGTGACCATGGCCCAGGCGGAGGCCTCGTCGTTGCGGCCGGTGCCGTACACGAGGTTGGCGGCGATCATGATCTGTTTCGTGGTTGCCGCCTCGATCAGCAGGGTGGTGGGACTGTCCACGCCGCTCTGCCCGTTCGACAGCGAATACGCGCCGACACCGGCGTAATCACCCACCCAGGCGTCGGCCAGATCCGGAGTCGGGGATACGGAGTCGTCGGAGCCGCAACCGACGAGGGCCACCACCGCCAAGAATACCAGCCATTTGCATTTCTTCATCGTGCACGGTCTCCGGTCAGATACTTGAACCGATTCAAGGCGGAATTGTACTTCTCCCTCCCCGAATCGTCAATCGCCGCCATCAGTAGGTGACAGAAACAACCTTGCGGGTGGTTCTGTCGCCCGTGTCACCGGCAACGGTGACATCGACTAGGTAGAGGCCGGGGGCGACGAGGTCACCGTCGGCGCGACCGTCCCAGGAGAATTCCGCCCGGCCGGCGGTTGCCTCGAGATTCTTGCTGTGAACCCGGCGTCCCGACAGATCGAACACGGAGAAGGTCAGTGGTCGCGGCACCAGAACATTCACCAGGTCGAAGACAGCGACCAGGACGTCATTGACCCCGTCGCCATTGGGCGTCAGAACCGGCGTACTCGTCACGAGGCCGCCCAAGAGACTCCGGGTGACAGGAAGCATCACCACATTCGTGCTGCTCTCGACCTGATCCGTGGCGTCGCCGGCGTCGACGAGTTGGCGAATGTTATCCGGCTGATCGGTATCCTGCAGGAACAAGTCAAACCGGGTGCCCTGAAGGAACACCGTGGCGTCGAAGCGAAGCTCTATGAGCTGGTTCGAGCGCACCTTGTCCGGCAGCGTGATCGTGAAGCCGTCCGACCTCACATCTATGCTGCCCTGCGTGGGTTCGTCGTCGACGAATACGTCGACGAACTCCACCGGAGCCGAAGACTCCAGCAGAAGACGATCGAAGCCGCTGCCACTCGTGCGTATTGGACGCAGGAAATACGAAAACTCAGAGTCGACGCCCGGATCGGCCTGTAGCGGGTAGATCTCCCCTAGCGTCTGTTCCGCGAGAGGTGGAGTGAAGTTGACCGCCAGCCAATCGATGGTGGCACCACGGGATGGATCGTCAGAGAGCAGCCTGACATCCAGCTCCATGTATTGGCGCGGCGATGGCGACTGGAACGATTCACCCGACTCGGAGTACGCGTTGCTCCATGAGCTCCAGTCTCCGCCGGGTGTAATCAATGTGTCGATCGAACCACGGAAGCTGGGGATCAGTTTTCCGTATTTTTTTTCGGTGACGACTTTTCCATTCTTGTCGTGGTACACCAACACGGGGATGATCTCGTTTCCCGTGCGGGAGCGGACCTCGATGCGCGTTCCCGGGGGTGTATCGCCCTCCCATTCCACCGTGTTAAGGTTCCTTGAGTCCCCCAGGTTGATCAGCGGGGAGCGGAACTGCACCTCGAGGGGATGGCCGGAGCCATAGATCATGATTTCGTCGGTTGCGCCGCGAAACACACATGAATTCTGTGAGATCTGATTGCAGGAGGCCGACCAGAATTTCCAGAAGAGGCGCACAAAACGGGTGGGGATGGGCTCGAACTCGTGGTCGCCGACCCCACGGGCCCTATTTTCTGGCCGCGCCACGCCTGTGTGGTGTTTGGTCCAGATCCGGGTCCCATCGGGCGACAACGCCCCGTCGGAGGTCATCAACTCATAGTAGTCGAAATTCCAGCGCCGCCGTTGCACGTAGTGTCTCGTCGTGATGCCACCGCCGAAGCCGGAGCGTACGACAACCCCACCGATGACTCGTACCAGATCGACGTTGTACGTGGCGCCCAGATCGAGGATCATGTGCGCATCGACATCCTCGGCGCCGCCTCGACTCGACGAGCCAAAAACAAAACGCTCGTAGAGATCGCCATCCACCAGGCCTCGGGCGTTCCCCAGAGGAGCCTTCGAGGCGTCCTTGGAATTGATATCCACCTCCACGTCGATGCCACCCCCCCGATCGAGAAGTCCGAGGGCGACATTGTCACCGAAGTCGTCGACGACAACCTCCATCAGACGCGCCCCCGGTGTTGGCAACAGAAAATCAACCAGGATATACTGAATCGGCTGGCTGTCCGGTTCCTCGAGGGGCAAGGTGACAGTGTGCTGGCGGTTTCCCTTGAAGCGCTCTTTGATCCGGTAGACCACCGTGCCCGGGATCGGGGCGGCGATGACGTCGGTTTCGGGCTCCCCAGTCGATAGCAGAAGATCGAACAGTTCGAAGGGAGGCGCCGCCTCATCGAAAACGAGGCTGACACTACTCGCATTGACCGCTCGCCCCAGGTCGATCTCGATGAACCAGTCCCCTGAGGGACGCTCCCAATCGGGTTCCCACCCGGTGGCAGTGTCGCCGTCGATGGCCGCGCGTGCCGAAGCGGCATTCGAGCCGGCGGCGCGAATGCCGCCCCCGAAATCCAGGTGATTGGCAATGGCGTTGGTGTTTCGTCGCAGTTCGACGGTCCGAATGACGTCGCCGTCGAATTCCACGGCCCCGAGAGGCAGCGACCATTGCCGCCAGTCGGCCGGACGATCAAAGCGGATCTGGTCGGCGATGGCAGGACCCGTGAGGATGGCGGCGGCGGCCATCATGTAGGCGATTCGCAAAGATTCCCCCGGAGAAGAAGAGAACGACACCGGCCTCTGTGGCGCCATGACAGCGCTGTCATAGTAAACTCCCCGGTCGCGCAGTTGTCAAAAATGACAGCAGATGGCGAAGCGGAGAAAGGTCATCGCTGGTGCGCCTCGGCCCACCCTCGTAGAATTGGCGGGCGGTGCTACAGGATCCCAACAGAAGAAGAGGAGCAAAGCATCATGTCGTGGAAGAGTATCGGACAGGTGACAGGGTTCATGCTGATCCTGTCATTCTCGGGGGCACACGCCCAGGAAGAGGCCGCCCATCTCGCCTACCGCCAGAAGGTGATGAAGACGATCGGTGCCAGCATGGGAGCGATCAGCGATATTCTGAAGAACGGCCTGCCGCATCAGGAGAATATCGCCGTCCACGCGCGCGTCCTGCGGGATGCCAGCACCCTCATAGAAAGTGCCTTCGAGAAGAAGGTCGTGGAAGGACGCACCGACGCCCAGCCGAAGATCTGGCAGGAATGGGAGAAGTACGTAGCAGCCGCGGGCGAGATGACCACTGCCAGCGACGCCCTGATCGAGGCCGCCACCAGTGGTGACGCCAGCGCCATCCCGGCAGCGATGAAGGGCGTGGGCGAATCGTGCGGCGGCTGCCACAAGCCCTACCGCAAACCCAAGGAAGAACGGTTCAAGCGCTGAGAGATTCCCTGGCGGACGGTTCTCCAGTGGCGCGGGTCGTCACGGTCCTGGCGCTGATCTGTCTGTTGAATCTTCCTGCCGGCGGGCAGGACGCCTCAGCGATAGAGCGCGGCGAGTACATCTTCCGCGCCTCTGGAGGTTGCAGCTGTCATACGGATGTGGAGAATGAGGGGGCCTTCATGGCCGGCGGGAGGGCCGTGCGGACACCCTTTGGATCGGTGTACGCGACCAACATAACCGCAGATTCAGAGACGGGTATCGGGACGTGGCGGGATGCCGACTTCATACGGGCCATGCGCCATGGCATCGGACCCGATGGTACGCGCTTCTTCCCCGTCTTTCCCTTCACCGCGTTCACCGGGATGAGCGATCGGGATCTGCTGGATCTCAAGGCCTACCTGTTCTCCTTGCCCCATGCCGAACGGGAGAACACCGTCACGGACCTGCCCCCGCCGTTCGGCTGGCGTCCACTGCTGGGAGTGTGGAGTTGGCTCTACCTCGAACCGGGTCCCTACGCTCCCGACCCTGAGCGCGAGGCAGAATGGAACCGGGGCGCCTACCTGGCTACTGCCCTCGGGCACTGTGCCGAATGTCACACGCCGCGCAACGTGATGGGGGGCCTGGATATCGAACTCGCGTATGCCGGGACCGTCGAGGGCCCCGAGGGAGAGCTGGCGCCGAATATCACGCCCGACCCGGACACCGGCATCGGCCGATGGACGACTGCTGACATCACCTGGTACCTGCGGACAGGCCTCAAGCCGGATGGGGACGACACGCAGGGCCTGATGGCCGAGTTGATCGACAACGGCTATCGGCACATGACGTCCTCAGACCTGGAAGCGATCGCGGCCTATCTGAAATCGCTGGACCCGATCGTCAACCGGGTGGTGGCCGAAAAGCCCAATCACTGATCAGTCCACCCGACCTGCCTGCCCTGCGGCGGATCCGCGCGTCCATAGAGGTGGTATCTGCTGGCTCATATGCACCGGCTTCGTTTACTTCCCGACTGACGACCTCTACAGCAGTCGATCACCCTCAGGCGACAAACCTTCTTGCGTTATCTGGCCGGCACATGCCTCACACTGCTCTGGTTCGGTCATGTGGACGCCCAGCCTGCCGCCCAGGGAGTGCTCGGTACCGAGCGCGCCACGGTACCGCGCTTCGAGATGGAGTACGTCGCACCCCAGGTCCACAAGTGGTATGCACCGCGCCATCTGGCAGAGAGCTACTGGCAGCCCTGGCACGCCACCGATGCCCGCTACGCCACCCAGCCCTACACCCGTTACGTCGATCGACTGCTGGAAGGTGACGACTTCTATGATGTGCTCGGCAGCCCGGTAGGCCGCGGCTGGCTCGTCTATTCCTGGACCCAGGAACAACCCCAGTCGCGGGGCAGCTTCATCGTCAAGGCGCCCAGACGGGACGTGCGCAACAGTTCCGAGGCCAGCACTCTGGGCACCGACAGGGCCCTTCCCGCATACGATCGGTTCTTCGGCCGCCTGGTGATCGCCGGCGACCAGCGGGGAGGCGCCACCTATCGCCTGATGGTGGGCGACCAGATCAACACCCTGTTTACGCCCCTCACCTTCAACAAACCGCGCTACAACGGTCTGCGCCTCGATATCGCCAGCGCGCGCCACAGCGCCACGTTACTGCTGTCCCGCGTCAGCGACCCCAACGGTCTCACCGACGCCCAGGCAGGCACATCCGTTTCCGGCAACGGCACGAACGCCACACACCTGTTCGGCGGACATGTCGATCTTTCCCTGGGCGCTTTGACCCGGATGGGCCTGACGTACGTGAACGTGCACAACGCCCACACCCAGCTCGATCTGAACGACGGCAATCCCCTCAGCGGCACTCTCACGGTTCTGCAGAATCAGCCACTGCGCAAACTCTGGGTACGGCTGCGCGACGACTCCCCTGCGGATCGCAGTGATGGCGCCGTGCTGCTGGCTCACGACATCGTTCTGATCGACACCAGCGGCCGTCAGCTGCGTGGCTCGGAGATCGGCTTTCTGCCCCGGATCGAAGGCGGTGTCCAGCGCGGCGGCGCTCTCGGCGCCGACGGCTCGGAGCACATCCTGCTGGAATACGATCTGGCAACGCTGAATGCAGAGGGAGTACGCAGCGCCGACCTGCGCAGTGCCCGGGTCGAGTTGGACGTGGCCAACGACTACCGCGTCGAGGTGGCGTCGAATCTGCAGCGTGATGACCGGGGTTCGGCGGCCAACACGGTCTTCACTACACAATTGCGCTCACCGGGAAACGTGCGCGACCGCAGCAATACCGGCGTCGTGACCGTCGACTACGGTTTGCCGGTGGCCACCGAGGTGATCGGCGTCGACTGGAACCTGCCGCAGTGGCGTGGCCTGTCGCTCAAGGGTGAAGTGGCCGTCAATCGCCGCCTGCGTCGGTATCCCAACCCGGCGTTGGACCGCCACCATCAGGAGATACAGCAGGCCGGTGCCGGATATGCTCATCTCGCCTACCAGCGTGATCCCTGGCTCCTCTTCGTCGAGACGTTCTCCATCGACGACGAGTACACGACGAGTCACTTAGTGACGGATCCCGGGGGGCTGCTCTACTATGGTGCCGCCATCCCCCGGCTCTACGAGTTCGTCGACGACGACGACGACTTCAACGGCGTGCCTGAGTGGCAGCGGCCATTCCAGCCCAGTTCCGGCGGGCACGCCTGGCCCGGGTTCGACGAGAACGGCGACTTCATCAACGACCACAACCAGAACGGCAACTTCATCCCCGACTACGAGGAGCCCTTCCTGCGCTTCGGGTCCGATCGACCCGAGTTGCTCTTCGGCCTGGACATGAACCACAACGGTACGATCGACCGCTTCGAGAATGACGAGTTGGCCGACTACCCGTACAGAGGCGACCACCGTGGGTTCAACAGCTATGTGAAAGCTCAGGCTGGTCCTGACGCCCAGCTGACGGTGGGGCGCCAGCGGATGCGGCTGGTCGCCGGCGACGGTCGTACGGAGGCCTGGTACGCCCTCGGCACATGGGACCGGCAGCTGCCCGGCAGTCGCCTGCGCCTCGCCGGATTCGGCGCCCTGATCAGGGACGACATCCCGGACGATCTGGTGCAGTGGTTTCAGCCGGTCGACGCCCGCGGGCTGATGCAGGTGGTCCTCGACGATCTGCCGGCTCGGGACACGTGGAAGCAGGTCCTCTACGCGGACTGGGAACAGCGCCTCGGCCCCGGTCTCCGGCTGCAACACCGTGCCCGGTGGGAGTTGCTCAGCCAGCGCGACAGCGACGCCTCGCTACAGGCCCGCGAAGGGCGTCGGACAAGCGGCTCGGTAGGGTTGGTGAACCGCGGTCAGCTCAACATCCCCGTGGGTCTGGCCACGTTGCGGCCGCGGCTCAAGAGCGAGTTTCGCCGGGAGCGCCCCTTCAGCACCCGGCGTGATGAGACCACAACCCTCGAACAGATCGCCATCCTGCTGTGGACGCGGCCTCTGATGGCGGAGCAGGTCACCGTCGGCTACTTCCCGAAGTACGGTCGTCAGGGCTTCCGCACCACCCTGGAGCTGGGTCTGGAGACCAGCCGTTTCTGGCTGCTGGATGGCCGGCTGCCCCAGGCGGACGACTTCTGGCGCTGGACGGTGATCGGTCAGTTGACGAACCGGGTTGCCTACGAGGGCTACAACCTGGTGACGCGCACAGGTCTGCGCCTGGGTGGCTGGCGCTTCGAGAACGGCAGGGATCAGCGCACGAATCTGCTGTTCCTGACGATCAACGCGGGGCTGCGCTGATGCTCCGTCTGTTGCCCTTGCTGCCGATCCTCTTCGTGGGAGCCGCTTACTCGCAGCCGGTACAGCGCTTCGAACTCGGCAGCGGCCGCGTCACCTGGGAGGAAGGTGGTGGTCATCGCGACCCGACGGTCCTCATCAAGCGCCGCGGCCGGACCGCGACGTTGGAGGACACGACCAACACCCCGGGGGACGCCATCGACTTCGACCATCGGCCGGGGTGGATCAGCCCGCTGTACTTCGATCCGGACGAGATCATCTCGGCCCGCGTCCTCGACGGCGAGGGGTCGGTGGGCTTGGAGGGTGCCTTCTACGGCGCCACCAGCGCTGAGCAACTCGTGGGCACCGTGAACGGCGACCATGAGGTCGCTTTCCAACGTAAACCTGATGTCTTCAACACCACTCCCAAGATGCGCGACGTCTGGGTCATCCTAGATTTCGCCGTACCTGTCGGCGTGCACCGCGTCCGCTTCTACCCCCGCAATTCGGTGGTAGAAACCCCCCTGCACCCCTTCCAGGAAGACTACCTGCGCGCCTACGAACTGTGGATCAATTCCACCCTCACCGACCTGGCCACACCCGATCGGCTTGTACAGCGCAACACGGCCAACGACAGTCCCGTCGTCGATATCGATCTGGCGCCCCAGTACACCCGCCTCGTCAAGGTGCGCTCCTTGTCGACGGTGCCCTATGAGTTTGACGAGATCGAGGTCTACGGCACCGGGTACATGGCGCAGGGGACCTATCTGTCGGACATCATCGACCTGCAGGATCGCGCCACCATCGGTCCCATCGGCTGGGTGGAGGATGTCGAGGGGGATCCGCTGTTTTCGGAGCTCGCGGTACGTGTGCGCACCGGCGAGGACGATACACCTCTGCGTTACCGGGAGCGCGAGCGCGACAGCGACGGGGCTGTCACCGGCCTCAGAGAGGTCTCGCCGGAGATGTACTACGCGCTGCAGGACACGCGAGACCGGGCGCCGCTGACCGATGACCTGGACCACTGGAGTCCGTGGACCAAAGTGGGAAACGGCGACGTGCCGACGGCCCCTGTGCCGCGACGCTTCGTGCAGCTGCGGCTTGAATTCGATGGCGGGTTGTCAGCCACCCGTCAGATCGACAGAATCGGTTTCGACTACCTCGTCCCTCCTGTCGCCGATGCCCTCAGAGCAGAGGTCTACCCACGACTGGCCGAGGCCGAGAAGCCGGCCACCTTCCGTTACGCTGTCCTGCTGGAGGCCGACGGGCCGATTCGGGGGTACGATCGCCTGGAGGTAGACACCAACGTCGGTGTCACGCGGGTGCGCGAGGTGTCGCTGGACGGCCGGCCTCTGTCCTTCGAGCTCGAGTCCCTGAGGCAGGACGGCTTCACCATGAGTTTCCCCCTCATCGACCAGGACGGCTCGGTGCTGGAATTCACCTTCGACCTGCCCATCTTCCGCTTTGGCACGACCTTCTCCGGACGCGCCTGGCACAGCGCCGAGCCGGGGGTGCCGCAACGGCTGGAATCGGGGGACGCGGCGGACTTCGGTCCGGCGGATTTCGCCGAGTTGTCGGGGCTGTTCGTCGCCATACCCAGGGCCCAACTGGGAAAGCTCGTAGGAGAAATCGACGTCTCGCCGAGGGTTTTCACGCCGAATGGCGACGGGGTCAACGACAGCTTCCGCCTCACCTTCAACCTGCTGCAGCTGGTGGCGCCGGCACCGGTGACGGTCGATGTCTTCGACCTGAGCGGACATCTCGTGCAACACATCTTCGCCGAGGAGCGAAGCATCGGTCCGTCCAGTACCGAGTGGGATGGCATACGGCAGGATGGCACACCGATCCCGCCGGGCATCTATGTCTGGGTCCTTCGGGTACAGGCCGACGCCTTCGAAGAACGCCACGTTGGCACGCTGGGAGTGGTGTACTGATGCTTCGCGAGACAGGCTGGAGACGCCTGGCGTGGGTGCTGGCAATCATCGTGACCTGGCTGCCGATTTCCGGGTTCGGTCAGGACTACGGCTCCCGCCTGGGGCAGATTCAGCGGGGCGGCGAGGTTTCCTTCGAGCCGACAGGACCTGGCGTGTTGCTCGATGCCCTCGATCCGGCGGTGCGCAAATGGTACGTGCCGCAGGAGCTTTACGCCGAATACCGCTGGAAGCAGCAGGAATACTCCAACTACGCGCGGCACAACTACCAGCGCTACGTGCGCACGTCTCTGGAGGGAGACTACTTCTACGATCTCTACGGCAATTTCGTCTCCAGGGGCTGGCTCATCTACGACTGGCAGCAGGTCAACCCCCAGCCCTTCGGCAGTACGCTGACGAAGACCCGCTTCTTCGATGACTGGTTCAACGATCTGGTGGTAGCGTCGGACCACAAAGGCCAGTACCACTATGCCATCACCGTGGGCAATGAGATCCGCTCCACCCTCACGCCGATGACCTTTTCCAAACCCCTGTTCAACGGCATCCAGTGGGACTTTTCCAGCGACCGGCACGAGGCAACCTTGCTGCTGTCACGGATCAGCGACGCCAATTCCTTCCTGACCAACGGCCAACCCCGGCAGGAGACGGACAACACGAACCTGGTGGGCGGACGGGTACGGGTGCAGGTGGGCGACTTCGTCCGTCTGGGCGGCACCTTCGTCAACGCTCACCACAGCTACACACGAGCGGAGGCCTTCACTGACGACATCTTCCGCGGCGACCTGCTGGGCGTACAGAACGAGGAACCTGTGGGTGTCATCCAGATCCTCATAGAGGATGACTCACCCGAGGACGGCGAAGGCGGTGGCGCCCTGTTCGCCAGCGACATCCTGATCCGCGACCTGGAGGGTGAACAGACACGTGGCTCGGAAATCGGCTTCCGTGCCATCATAGAAGGCGGCTTCCAACGGCGCGGTTTTGTGGCGGCGGACGGGACGGAACAGATGCGCCTGACCTTCGATCTCGGCGATCCGGCCTACACCGGCCCGGAGGCCAGCCAGATCCGACAGGTGACCATCGAACTCGTCGTCGCCAACGACTACCGGATATCGATGGCGTCGGACCGGCAGCTTGACCTCATGGGCAGTCCCGTGTTCCTCCCCGTCTCCCGGGCGCCGGGGAACGTCAAGGACGGCTCCAACCAGCGGGTGCTGTCCGTCGAGTACGGTCTGCCCACGGCGAATCAGATCGCCGGCTTCACGCTGGAACTGACCGACCTGGCCGGCTTCACGGGGTACGCCGAGCTCAACGTCAACCACCGCTTCCGCCAGTATCCGAACCCCCGCCGCCGCACTCACTACACCGCCAGCGACGAGTCGCAGGCGTGGATCCTGAATCTGTCACGGGTGTCCCGTCCCTGGTTCGGCTACATCGAAGCCTACGGTGTGGACGCGGGCTACACCACGGCCTTTGACGTGGTGGACGAGACGGGCAACATCGACTACGCCCGGACCCTGCAGCGGTACGAGTTCGTCGACGACAACGACGACCAGGACCGGCGTCCCGACTGGCGCCGCAAGGGCTGGGGTTTCGGTGATCTTGAGATCTTCCCCGGCTGGGACGAGAACAACGACTTCGTCTCCGACTTCAACCAGAATGACAACGAGGTCAGTCCCAACCGCGTGCCGGACTACGACGAGCCCTTCCTGCGGTTCCATACCGACCGGCCCGATCTCCTCTACGGCGTCGACATGAACCACAACGGCTGGGTCGATCGTTTCGAGAACGACGAAGTAGCCGACTATCCGTACCGCAGTGACCGCAAGGGGTACAACGTCTACGGCGGACTTTATCTGCATCCCGACGTGCGCCTGACCATCGGTCGTCTCGACGAACGCCAGCTCGTCGCCGAGGGAGAGAACAGCGCCTCCTATCTCCTGTTGACTGCCGACCACCAGATCGGCCCGTCAGGACGGCTGCGCCTGTTCCAGGATCTACGTCGCGTCCATGATAGCATTGCCGACGACCTGGTACAGTGGCTGCAGTTGCCCAACACGCGGGGGGATCTCGTTCCCGTCCTCGATCCCCTGGCCGCGCCGGATACCTGGATCAACACAACCTGGATCGGGTGGAAAGTCGAGCCGATCCCCGGTCTGCGCCTGGACAACAAGGCGAAGTGGCAATTCCACCACCAGCTCGACGAGCACCGTCGGCTCGTCCTGCGCGGACTGCGTGACCAAGCCTCCTTCCTGGGTCTCGTCAACAAAGCCGAGTATCGCATGAACCTGGGATCGGTCAGCTTGATCCCCGCCTGGAAGAGCGAATTGTTGCGTCGGACACCGGTGCTGTTGCGCGATGCCCGCCAGTTGGAGTCGGCCCAACTGCTGATGGTACTGGCACGAGTGCCCGTCATGCATCGCAGCTTCCTCGAGGGGGGCCTCGAGTACGAGATCTTCACTCAGCTTCGCAACCCGCGACCGCCCGGCGCCGAGGACAGTTTCCGCGGCACCGTGGCGGCGCTGCAACTGGGCAACATCTCCGACTATCTCGGCTACCGGCTGACAACCCTCGTCGGCCTGCAGGTCACGCGCCGCCACTTCGAGATCGAAGGCACGCAGACAAACACGCGTGGCTTTCTCACGGTCTACGCCGGAGTCGAGCCCTGATGCGTGCCCCGGTACCGGGTGTCCACATGATGGCGCTGTGTGCGTGCGTCTGGGGGGTGACTTCGTGCAGCGACCGCAGTATCCCGCCGCTGGATCCCACGATCCCCGTCGATGGCGTCACCGACCATACGGAGTTCGCTGATGCCGGCCTGGAGAGGGCGGTAAGGCAGGCCCTGGACCAGCCACGCGGCGAGCTGACCCCCTCCACACTGGGTCAGCTGCAGGGCCTCGATGCCAGTGATCACGGTGTCGTCGACCTGGACGGGATCGAGCGCCTCTTCGGTCTGCGACAGCTGCTGCTGGCCCACAATCGGGTGCGCGACCTGACGCCCCTGGGGCGCCTCGACTCGCTGCGGGAACTCGACCTGTCCCACAACCGGCTGGTCACGCTTGGTACCCTCAGCGGCCTTCAGCAGTTGACCCACCTCAACCTCGACTTCAACAGCCTCTTCTCCATCACGCCCCTGGCGGCGCTGCCGCGCCTGAACCTGCTGAACCTGACGGACAACCGCATCCGGGACATCTCTGCCCTCGTGGAGCTGTCGGAGTTGCACAGCGTCGAGATCTCCGGCAACCCGCTGGACGAGGCGGCCCTGCTCGAGCACCTGCCGGCTCTCGTACGCAGGGGAGTGGAGGTAAACCTGTTCACAACCACCGGCGCCGTCTTCATTCCCGATCTGAGGCTGGAGAAACTGTTGCGCGAAGCGGCCCGGAAGAACCTGGGAGTACTGACCCGCGAGGATCTGGAAGGCATACGCCGACTCGAGATCGTCGCCGGGGACCGAGTCACCGACCTGCGGGGCATCGGCCACCTGCAGAACCTGTCGGTCTTGCGGATCGAGAACAGCCGCATCGTCGATGTCAGTCAGCTGGCGTCTCTCACCGCACTGCGCGCCCTCGAGCTGGAACGGACACCGGTGGGGGATGCAGCTCAGCCGTCGGCGGAGGATCTCTCCTTCCTGACGGGGATGACGACGCTGCGCACGCTCAGCCTCATCCACGTCGGTGCCGTGGACATCGCGCCCCTGGCGGGGTTGTCCGAGCTCCGCAGCCTGTCGCTGGCGAGCAACTTCGTACGGAACCTGACGCCGCTGTCAAGACTCACCGGCCTCAACCAGCTGGATGTCTCGCACAACCTGGTGGGCGATCTGACGGCGCTGGAAGACCTGAAATCACTCAGGGTGCTGGCCGCCGCCGAAAACTTCATCGATGACATCTCCATCCTGGCGGAGCTCGACGCCCTCAACGAGCTGGATCTGGCGGGCAATCGCATTGCCGACATCTCGCCCCTTAGCGATATACGCCGACCCCTCACCATCCTCTCCCTGTCCGACAACCGCATCACCGACCTTTCGGCCCTGTCGAGGATGCTCAGGCTCATCGAGTTGCGACTGGCCGACAACCAGCTGACAGACATCTCCGTGCTGGGGGGCCTCGACCCCTTCCTGCGGACCCTGGATGTGAGTGGCAACGAGATCAGCGACCTGTCACCTCTGCGAAGGCACTCTCTGTTTGAGCTCCACGTTTCGAAGAATCGCGTCGTCGATCTGTCACCGATCGGCGGACACCGCAATCTCCGACGCCTGTACCTCTTCGACAATCAGGTCTCCGATCTCTCCCCCCTGGCGGGCCTGAGCCGGCTGGCCGTGTTGTCCCTGTCCCTCAACCAGGTGGTGGACCTGACACCACTGGCGCGGGTGCCCCGCCTGGAGGAGCTCATCGCCGCCGGCAACTTCATCCAAGACCTCTCGCCGCTGCTGGCGCTGGAAGAGCTGGCCTTCGTCTTCGTCGCCGGCAATCCCCTGAGCCCTGCGGCGATCACACGACAGGTACCCCAGCTGCGCGAAGGCGGCGTGCAGGTGGTGCTCGACGAATGAGCCGGGTCGCCTTCACCGCCGCCGTGCTGCTCGTCGTCGCCCGGCCGGCGGAGACTCTCGACACCCTGCGAGTCGGCGGCGGCAGCGGGCAGACCTCCGACTGGAGAGAATTGGCGGCCTCGAGCCAGTTCGTCGCCGTCACCGAGGACTCCATCTGGACCTGGACGGCGGCACGAAACACGAATCTCGTCCGCGGCATCCCCTCGCGTGGCGGGTTCATCGGCGCCAAGATCTCCGTGTCGTCCATCTTCGGCGTTGTCGATATCATCCGGGAGCGGCCCGGGCTGTCGAACTGGATCGACGGCGATGCCGCTACCGCGTGGGGGCCGGATGAAGATGACGAGGTCGGTCGAAACGGCTCGGTCTTTATCGATCTCGGTGCCACCTTCCGGGTGAACCGCCTGCGCTTCTTCCCGCGACTGGACACCGAGCACCGACAGCTCAGTCTCGGCCGGTTCGAGGTGGGCACCGCGACCGAGCAGGGCCTGCCGCCGCTGTACGCTGCCTACCGATCGGTGCCGGGTCTCAGCTTCAACACCTTCTCGCCGAATCTGGAGCCGGTGGTGGAGGTCACCTTCGAACGCCGGGACGTACGTTTCATCCGGCTGCAGTCCCACGAACGTGAGCCCTGGGAACTGGCCGAGTTCGAGGTCTTCACCGACGGCTCGGTGCCCGCCGGTGAGTTTGTCTCCGTGCCGTTATTCGTCCGTGGCGGCTTCCCGGTCTGGGGTCGTGTGTCTTTCGACGGCGGCGACCTGGCACAGCTGCCGGTCGCCCTCCAGACGCGTACCGGGCCGGACGATGAGCCGCTCCATTTCTTCCTGCAGCGCGGCGACGAGCTGGAACAGGTGACCGAGAGGCAATACCTGGACTTCGTGCCCCTGGACTTCGCCGGAGCCGCCAGCGTCGAGCTGGGTCCCATACGTGCCAATCCCGAGTGGAGTCCCTGGCAGGCCGTAGCCGACGGCCAGGTGGTGTCCCCCTCGCCGCAGCGGTATCTGCAGTTTCGCGTACTGATGCGCGAAGCGGGCACCAGGATCGGCAGCCTCTTCTTCGAGTACGTGCAGCGCCCCCTGGCGGACAGGCTGGTGGCGGAGGTCAGCCCCCTGCGGGTCGACGTCGGCGAGGAAACCCGTTTCACCCTGTCGATGGAAGTACACATCGACTCCGAACGGGGGGACACCGGGTTCCGTTATGTGCAGGTGCTGACCCCGGCCACCATCGGTCGTGTACTGCGGGTGCTTGTGGACGACGAAGAGGCGGTGTTCACTCCCACCTACGACGACGACGGCTTCACCGTGGACATCTGGGAGCGGATCGTACAGTCCGGCACCTTTCTTCAGATCGAGTTCACCGCCACGGTGCTGGGCGACGGCGCCGCCTTCGAGGTCCGGGCTCGGGACCTGAGGCCCCAGGACGGGGCCATCGAGCCGGTCTACCAGACGGCTCGCCCCGGCGACGTCGATCCGCTGTCGGTCGGCGGCGAGCTGGTGGTGCGGCTGACGGAGCAGGATGCCGGTCTGGTGGCCGGCGTGCTCGCCGCTGGCGCCTTCACACCGAATGGGGACGGCATCAACGACGTCTTCGAGGTGTCCTATGACCTGCTCAAGTTGACGCGACCGGCGCCCGTCTTCTTCGAGATCCTCGACCTGGCCGGTGGGCGGGTGCTGCGAGGCGTCAGCGAGGCCGGGCACGGCCGCTTCGTGCGGGTGTGGACGGGACGGGATGAACAGGGACGGATGGCGCCACCGGGATTGTACATCTACCGCGTACGAGTCGAGGCGGACGCCGGTGTCGCCAGTCGCTCAGGAATCGTCGGCCTCGTCCGCTGACCGATTCTCTCAGTAGACGACGTGCAGCAGTCGCGCCACCTCGGTGCCGCCGCGACCGGCGTCGGTGTCGAGTCCCACTCTCAACGTATAGATACCGGGCGGCACCCGTCGGCCGCCTTCGTCGCGGCCGTCCCACCGTACCTGATGCCGGCCGCTCGGTGAGGTCTGCAGCCGTGAAAGATCCCGGATCAGCCGGCCTGCCAGGTCGAATACCTGAACCTGTATGCGCTTGGCCCCCTCGATGGCGAAGACGGTCACCTCGATGACGGCCTCGTCGTTGATGCCGTCGCCGTTGGGGGTTACTCCGGCAGGTGTGATGGCGACATCCAGCAGCCGCGCCTTCCCCAGGTCGGCGACAGCCACCAGCGACTGGCTCGCAACGAGCTCGGTGGCGTCCCCCTGACTGACCTGTTGCACCCGGTCGGGCTGGTCGCTGTTGAGCAGCTGGGTGAAGAACTGCGTGTTGCCGAGAAAGACCTGCGTGCGAAAACGGATAGCATACAGCGAGCCCTGGCGCACGGTAGCGGGAAACACCAGATCCAGCCCTTCCTCGCCCCGTTCGAGCTCTACGACTCCGGGCCACAGCCTCTGTCCCGCCCCCAGGCGAAGCAGACGTTCACTTCCGGACCGCAGGGAGACGAGCGACAGTGGCACCGCGGAAGAGGACCGCAGCCGGATGCGATCGAAGCCGGGATTGCCGGCGCCGAACTGTGGTCGAAGGTAGAGGGTGAAATCCTCCTCCTCCCCCGGACGCACGCGTAACGGCCACAACTCGGCCAGGGCCTTGTCGGTGAATGGCGGCGCGTGAAGCAGTCGCACCTGGCGGATGCTGGACGCACGCAACGGCTCCTCGCTGAGCAGGCGGACCTCGATCAGCGCGTTGCTCCTTGGGGCCGGAGACTTGAAGACCTCCCCGGTCTGCCGATAGATCTCACTCCAGTCGCTCCAGTCCGGACCGGGAAGCTCTTCGATGACGATGGGGCCCCGTTTCTCCGGATCCCGCCGCTCCCACGTCACCTCGCCGATCTCGGTGCCGGCGGGCGTGAAGTAGTGCGGCACCCGCAGGATGTCATTCCCGGATCGCGTGCGCAGTTCGATACGTGTGTTGCGCGGCGTCTCCCCCTCCCATTCCACCGTGGTGAACAGACGAGATCGCGGCAGCTGAATCATCGGTGACGTCAGCACCGCCTCTGCCGCATAGCCTTCCCCGTAGGCCTGGATCTCGCCGACCACCTGGCCGGCCTCCTGGGCGCCGGCGATCAGTTCGAGGCGCCGCAAGTCGACATAACGGACCTCGCGGGTGTCGAAGGACTCCTCCAGCTGCAGGTAGGCATCCCGGTTCTGCCGTTCGTCGAAGAGCCGCCAGACAAACTCGCCGTCCGGATTCAGTGAGCCGTCGGAGACGCGCACCTGGTAGGCCAGCGGCGGGTCGGCCGGACTCAGCAGGCGGATGCGGTCGAGCCAGTAGCGGGCGCCCAGGTCGAGGACGACCTGGTGTTCGTCCCGGATCGTGTCGTACTCACGCAGGAACCCGTAGGTGGAGAACAGCCCGTCGGTGTAGGGTCGGGTACTCTGCAACTGCGCGCTGAGGCGGCGCGTGGACAGGGGTGGTCGCGTCAGGCGTACGATGTTGTCGCCCAGGGTCCGGATCTCGACTTCGGCCAGCCGAGGCTGCTCGCGACGATAGGTGAGGACATCTCCCTGCTCGTCGGGGGGCAGGGCGTTGTAGATGTCCTCGTCCACACGGATCTGGCGTCCTGCCGTCGTGGTGCGGAAGAAGTCGATTGTACCGCGGTTTTCATCCCCAAGATCGTCGTACGCCTCGAGGCTGACCCGCTCGCCGCGGAGCCCATCCGACCCCAGGGCCTCGATCCGGACGATGTGGGTGACGGCGCCCCGCAATCCTGCCGCCACCAGTTGCTGCGGCTCGATGTCGAAGACGAACTCGCGCTGTGTCTTGTTCGGCAGGTTCTCGAGACCGACACGGAAGAACTCACGCTGACGCTCGCGGGTGAAGGTGACCCGGCCATCAGAGATGAGGACGCGAAACTTGAGGAAGGGATCACCGGATTCGGCAAAACGCACAACGATGCGCCGGGCGACCACCGCCCGACCGAGATCGATGTCGATCCACCAGTCGTCCACCGGTCGGTCCAGATCCGGCTCCCACCAGGTGCCTTCGTCGCCGTCGATCACCATCGGCGCCTGCTCCGCATTCGAGCCGGCGCCGAGGATACCGCCCGTCAGGGTGTCGCCCTCGCTCACGTAGCGGAACTGGTCGGCATTGAGGGCCGCGTTGATGTCGCGGCGGAGGAAACGTGGCTCGACGGTCCCGTCTTCACTCACGATGCGGACACCGTTGGCGGCGCCCCAGGCCTGCCAGTGATCCTGTCGGTCGATGACCACCCGATCGGACAGCAGGCGGTAGCCTTGTTGGGCAGTGGTGCCACTGTTTGACAGGAGCGAGACGAAAACCCCTGTGAGCAGAAGCTTGATACGACGTACATTCATGGTGGCGTTCACCCCGATGTTCCGAGCGTAGTGAAGGAGCAGGGCATGGTCAACCGATTCCAGGACCTCGTCGCGCCGGCCTTCTCCCTCTCACGGCTGTGGCCGCTGCTGATTCTGTGTGCCTTGCCAGCTTGCGCGCCTCTGATGGTGCCGGTGTCCGAGACCACACCCGGCGGCGGCACGAGTTCATCCGGACTACCCCGCCTGACTCGGGATGAATCCACGCTGAGCATCGCAGCTGTTGGCTCCGCTGAGGGTTCAGGCGCAGTCGCCGCCAGATCGATGGAGTACCTCCTCGATGTGATCGAGTCGAATACCGACCTGCGTGTCACGCCCGTGAGCGGCGGTCGCGGCCTCGCCATGGGTGACGAAGACCTGGCCGACGTTCCGGTGGTCTACAGCGACGGCCCGCTGCCCGTTGAGGCGGGCGAGCACCTTGCCGCGTATCTGCTGGCGGGCGGCTTCTTCGTCGGCGACCTCAGGGGAGGCGTCGAGGAGGGGCTGCAGGGACATGACATCCTCGTCCAGGGAGACAACCTGAGGATCGAGTTGCTGGAAGGCAGTCATCCCCTGCTGAGCTGCTACTACGACCTCCGCTCGGCGACTGATACGGCCGAGCGGCGCTCGACGGCGAGTGGCAAGCAGACGACCTGGGAAACTCCTCTCAAGCTGAAGGGGTATTTCGTCCTGGGACGACTGGCCGGGATCGGCGGAGAGGAACGGTTGTCCCTGCAGCAGTACGCCTATCAGCGAACCGTTGAAGGCATCCCCGCCGAGGCCAAGGCGGTAGTCAACGCCCTCGTTTACGCCCACCTGCAGAGCGGCCAGCTCGACGCAGGCGAGGGCATCCTGGCCGATGAGAGATAGAGGACGGCGTCGGGTCGCAGCCTGCGTTGGCCTGTCGCTGCTGCTGCACGTCTTCCTGCTGGCTGTTGCCGGCTACCTGCCCACGGCCCAACCGGCGTCGTCGCAGTTCGCCATCCGCCTCGATGCAACATCCCGTCCAGAGACAAGGCCCTTCGAGCGCCCCCGGGGAGTCTACGTACCACCCGAGCTGTTCTCCCTGCGATGGTCGGCGCCGGGGGCGCCTCTACGGCGGCACGCTGCGCTTCTCGTGGACGGCGAGTGGCTGCTGGAACGCGGCATGGTGGAGGCGGACTCCGCCCTGTCTCCCACCGTGGCCCGTGTCGATGTTGATGGGGGCCGGTCACAGCCTGACCGCCTCCTGCGGGAGCGGCAGGCGCTGCAGAGCTGGCGCGACTCCCTCGACCTGCAGCTGACCCTGACGCCGGAAGAACGGCGAGCCGAACTCCCCCTCTCCCCCTTCGAACTGGCCATCAAGGCCGGTTTTCTTGGCGAGACGGTCGTGGTCGTCGATCCGGAGACGGGGCGCCTGATACGGGCCTCGTGGCGGCTGCCGGTGTACGGCCATGAGGCGTGTCCCGGCTGTACCCGGTATGACAGTCTGTACCGGGACTTCGAAGACCGCTTCGAGGAAATCCTTGGCGGTGTGGGACTGCCGAATGTCACCGCCGATCTCTTCCCGATCGTGCGCGAACAGAGGCTGCAGCCCCTGCCGATCCGCGCCGTTCTGGAAGACGGCTACGACTTCAACGCGCAGGAATCGGAGCAGGAAGAGCAGATAGATCACGACCCGATCCACACCTACGGATGGCAACCTTACCGCGATGTCCTGGACAGCACCGATATCGGCCGCTTCCCGGTGCTCCTGCTGCAGTGGATCGACCCGGAGTCGACCGAGGTCCTGGTCCGATATCTCGCCGCTGGCGGGTTCGTCATGGCTCGTCGGCGACAACTGGAAAGTCTCGAAACCGCCCTTGCCCGGCATCTGGGCCGAAGGCGGGTCGAGCGGGTTGGCATCTGGTCCAACCATGCCCTCATGGGGTCACACTACACAATCGACGACTACTACGAAGCGCCTCGCCGGGCCAACGATGCCCCCGTGGACGGCCTGCAGGTAGACGGCCGCCTGGTGGCGGTGACCCTGCGCTCGCGCCGGCGCGAGGTCTTCGTCAATGCCGTCGTCTTCGGGTTGATCCAGCCAGGCGGGCTGAGTGGCCGATACCCGGCTGCCGAAGAGACGCGCCGGTAGCCCTCGTTCACCCCTCGCTGTGCACAGCCTCGATGAGCCCCCTCATATAGCCGATGGCAAACAACCGTTCCATGTAGTGTTCGTCGGCAAAATCGCCGTGGGTCAGCCGCGGAAAGTGATCCGGTCGTGCCACGCCTTCGTAGCCCACGTCCCGGTAGGCACGCACGCAGGCGGCCATGTCGTGTTTGCCGTCGTCGTGGAAGGCCTCGACGAAGTTCTCGGGGGTGCCGCGGATGTCTCGGAAGTGGACGAAGTGAATCTTGCCCTGTTCGCCGAAGTGTCTGATCGCCCCGGGCAGATCGTCCGTCATCAGGCCGAAGTTGCCCTGACACAGGCCGATACCGTGCGCCGGGCTGGGCACGAGATCGACCATCTTCTGGTAGTTGTCGATACTGCTGATGATGCGGGCCACCCCCTGGATCGGCGACAGCGGTGGATCATCGGGGTGCATGGCCAGTTTGACACCGGCCTCCTCGGCGACGGGGACGACCCGCTCTAAGAAATACCTCAGATTGTCCCACTGATCCTGTTCGGTCACCTCACCATGCTCGATGGGACCCGCCGTACTGTTGAACGTCTCGATATCGAAGCCGCTGACCATGGCGTCGCCGCGTGTCGGGATGTCGAAGGAGGTGCGGATCACGTGGTGCACTGGCATCCACATGGGACACCACACCGGGATCCCGACGGCGCCCATGTTGCGAATCATATCACAGACCACTTCGATCTCGGCGTCTCGGCCGGACTGGGCCAGCTTGATCTGCTCCATCGGCGGCCGGCTCTCGATGACGGCCAGCTGGTACCCCAGCCTCTCATAGGCCGCCTTCGCACGCGCCAGGGACGGCTGACTCCAGGGCTGTGCCTCGGGGCCGGCGCCGGCCACCGGATCCAGACTGAAAGTGCCAACGGCGTGCTCCACGCCACACTGGGTTCCGAAGGCGGCGACAGCACTTGGCTCCGGGCCGAAGGCAAGGGCGATCTTCATGTCTGTTCTCCTGTTTCGTGTCCTTCGAAGGCCAGAACTCGCAGGGGGACGGCGTCGGTCTTCTGCGCCGGCAACGGCAGGGCGAAAACGTAGACCCGCGAACTCTCCAGCTGTTCGAGGTGGATGAGGCTCTCGATCAGGGGGATGCCCCGATCGAAGAGGATGTGGTGGTTGATATTCGCCCGGTTGCCCTGGACCTCGAGACCGGGGCTGTCGATGCCCAGCAGCTTGATGCCCTGGCCAACGAGCCACTCGAGGGCCTCTGGCGTCGGGTAGGGTGGATAGGCGCCGGCGGAGGCACGCCGGTCCCAGTCGAAACGACAGAACACGATGTCGCCCTGGCGAATGCCGCCAGCCGCCTGGGCTGCTGCCCGCAGGTCCTTCAACCCGAAAGGCTCCGACCACGGCGTATCACTCAGATCGAGGACCACCGCCTCCCCGAAGAACCGATCCACCTGCATCTGCGCTACGTCGTCCCCCGTCGCCACCGCGTGCAACGGCGACTCCACGTGTGTGCCGGCGTGGCCGCTCATGGCGATCTGCGTCACCACGTACCACCTGCCCTCAGCGGGTACGGATTCAGGATCATCGACGATGCTGTCAGTGCGGGTCTCGTAGCGCGTCCAGGGATGCTGATCACCCTCCGGATTGAGGGTTCGGGACAGATCGACGAACCGTCGGTACTGAAATGCGGGAGCCGTCACGATCTGGCTGCCCCAACCAGCGCGGCTGCCGCCGCTTCGGGTGAGGCGTAGGCGGGCAGGTCCCCGGTTTGCGTCACCCTCCCGTCGTACCCTGCCCGTCGCAGTGCCATCAGATAGTCGGCGTGCTGTTCGGGCGTGGTCTGGGCTCGCCCTCGGCCGGGCTCGGCGATGTGACCGTGGATGAGGAAAGGCCCTGCCGTCGTCAGCTCGTCGTCAGACTCGCCGTTGAGCCGCATGTGGAAGAAGTCGGCCATCAGCTGGATGTGTGGACAGTCCATGTCTTGCACCAGCCGCAAGGCCTCCGGCACCGTATTGAGCAGATTGGCGTCGTCCCGGTTGTACGGCTCAAGCGCCACCTTCACACCGCGGGGCTCACCGAGCTCGGCACACAGGCTCAGGAAATCGCGCACCTGGCCCAGCGCCCGGTCTTGGGGAAACCCGTCCGGTACCCATCGCGAGCCACCGCTGCCATAGCCGATCACGCCGATTCCGGCCCGCTGCATCAGGTCGAACAGTCGGGTCACATAGCCACGCAGACGCGCCGCGTCGACATGGGGGCCGACGACCATCAGTCCGTGCTTCTCCGGCTCGGGGATAAAACCGCAGAACACCGGCATGGATACCGATGAGGTCTCCAGCCGACGGAGCGAATCGCGTTCCTCCCGGCCGGCGGCCCGGGCCGGATCGAGCACGTGGGGGTCGATGACCCAGGGCACGGACTCGGCGTAGTCGTACCCCCATTGGGACACGTGGTCCAGTTGGTCAAGATCTGAGATCAGGCAGCCGATCTGCATGACTCGCTCCTAGTCAGCGTCGAGGATGCGGCCCTGCCCGGCACGGTTCCAGAGGCCGAGAACACCGCCGCCGGCTTCCGAGGCCCCCAGGAACAGGAGGCTCTTGCCTGCACGGCTGTTGACGTGCAGGCCGCCGCTGCCGCCGGCACCGGCGCCGGCGTAGATGAGGTTCGTTCCGTCTCTGCTATTGATGAGCACACCGCCGTTGGCGGCCGAGTCGGCACCGGCGAGAAAGATGTTGACGCCCTGGCCGCTGTTCGTCATCAGCAGGCCGTGGCCCCTGTCGCCGGTGCCGACAAAGACCAGGTCAGCGCCCTCGTCGTCGACGATCCGCAGGGCGCCGCCACTGACATCACTGGCAGAGGCAGTCAGCAAGGGATCTCCCGAGCGGGTGTTCACCGTCATGTTGCCATTCCCCGCCTCGTCCACACCGATGCTGACCCCTCCCTTGCCCCCCGCGGAACTGACCCAGAAGGCGCCGTTGTGCGCCTCATTTGCTGTCGCCACGAGGACGGGTTGGCCGGCCCGATTGACGACCTCGAAGCTGCGGGCGCGCAGAGTCTTCCGAATGCCTCCCTCGTTGGCGATGCCGACGAAGGCGGCCGTGCTCAATCCGATGCTCAGCAGGATGACGACATCGGCCAGCGACAGCGCCACCAGCAGGGCCAGCAAGCGCCGGCCGACGAACGACTCGAGAGACAACCCGCTCGGCTGGAAGGCTCTCATCTCCCACCGGTCGAGTTGCGGCTCGTGATCGAACCTTCCTGCGTCAGGGCGTGGACAACGACGTTGACGGTCATTTTCTCGAAGCGGATGTCGCGGAAACGATCGACGTGAGCCGCGTCGAGTTCCCGCAGCAGTTGTGGATCCACCGTTTCCGTCCCCGGCGAAACGGGCGCCCGTCCGGGAACCTGCCCGGGCCGGCTCACCTCGGCTCGCGTCTGCTCCTCACGCATTCCGAGGGTTTCGAAGTTGAGAACGGCAAGACGACCGTTGACGAACAGTCCTCTTGGCGATGGCTGACCGGCGGACGGCCGGACCTCCCCCAGTACGAAGAAGGAGTTGAAGACGGGATGGTCGCTGGGCAGGGTCTCCATCCAGGCGTCCTGACCCCAGACGAGGCCGCCGTACTTTTCCAACCCCTCGCGGAAGACATCTGTACCAAGACCGGGGTCGAGTACGAAACCCCCTTCCAACAGGTACCGCGTCAGCTGTTCGAGCTCGACTTCGTTCGGCTCGCTCTGGGGTATGATGATGGGCAGATCCAGCAGGCGCGGATCGCTGTACGGCAGGTCGGGCGCAAAGTCGGCCTCGATCTCCGTGTACTCGTTGATCGTGTCGAGGATCATGTCCAGATCTCGTGGGTTGCCGACACGACTCACCACCGCCGCCGATCCCATCCTGGAGGCGTAGACCCGGCCGATGCGAAGGAATCCCGAGATCGCCTGCGGCGCCCCCGGGATCACCCGAATCCGGGCCTGGTAACGTTCGCGGTTGAGACGTTCCTCCTGCTCTTCTGACGTGGGCGTGGGGCTGGGGATGGGGGCGGGGATACAACCGGACATGAACCCGACTGCCAGTGACAGACCGAGAAGGCGATGACAGGACCGCTTCATGGGGGGCTCCAGTTGGTTAGTAGATGACCTGCGACACGGATTTCGAGATGAGGGCGATGGCGATGGCGGTCATACCCACCAGGCCGACGCCGCAGGAATAGCCGGCCAGAAGGATGGGAGCGTAGGCACGCCAGCGTTCCGCACCGAAGCGCGGCCGCATGTGGAAATGACCGAGGAGAGCACCGATGAAGTTGAGAATAACAAAGTGGGGCCACTGTCCCAGGCCGGCGACGAATCCGTAGAAGATGGCCACGGGGGCATGGGCCACAACGAGCGCGGCGTAGAGCAACCCGCTGCTGGCCAGGCCGATGCCGATGTAGTCCCAGCGGATGATCTGCTCCACCACCCCCGTGGCGGCGGCGCCGGGCAGGGTCGACTTGGCCCAGAAGGACTGCATGGTGGCGTGGAAGGGCCAGAACTTCTGCACGTAGGGATAGGCCGAGGAGGGGATGTCGCCGAGGTTCCAGATCCACGACCAGAACAGGAAGCTGCAGACGAACATTACCACCAGAGTGATGGCCGTCATCTTCACCAGGCTGCCGAAACTGGTCTTGGTGATCTCCAGCTGGCGGAAGGCCTGCACCTCGTAGCCCCACTGGAAGATGGGCACCGGGGCGAACCAGATGGAGGCGCCCTGGTATCCGGACATGTAGAAGCTGGCCTCGCGCAGGTACGGGAAGGTGACGCCCTGGGGGCTTCCCGTGAGACCGATCATGCGGGCCCCGATGTACGAATAGATAGGCGTCCAGACGAAACCGAAGAAGAGGGTGATCCAGATCGGGAACTGGGGTACGAGATACGCCACCATGGCGACGAAGCCGGTTGTGCTCAGCCCCCAGATGCCCAGCGCGAGCCATATGGGCATGTCCCCCCGTCCTTCGTTGCGCGAACGGGCCTCGACGGCGGGTTGATCTCGCGCCGCCCGCGAGGCCGCCATCATCGCCCGTCCCGCCGTCCAGAATCCCACCACCGCCACGGCGATGGCGCCGCCGATGGAAAAGCTGAGCCAGAAGTCGAAGGAGTTGGCCACCATCGTCGGGATCGCCGACATGCCGGGAGACCAGGTGTGCAGAATGCCCTCGGCGTAGAGCAGCGGATTGGCCACCAGGTTGACGAGCATGGAGGAGGCGAAAGCGCCGACGACGATCCAGAGGGGCAACACGAGGCCGATGAAGAGGTGGACGAGGTCGGTGCCGACACCGAGGACCGCAGCGGGCAGAACGGATTTGACCGGTACGGTGAAATCGATGAAGGGGATCGGCAGGATGGACACCGTCTCCGTCAGGAAGACGCCGGAGAGGGTGGGCACTCCCACGTAGACGAGCCCCCACGTGGCGCCGATGAAGGTGCCGGTACTGAACACCTGCCAGCGCCACCCCTCCTTTTTTGACGACGTCTCGGCCAGGGCCGTGGCGCCGCCGGCCTGCACGTAGGCCATGGGGAAGGGCAGACGCTCGATGTCGCTGGTGATACGAAACAGGACATACCCGAGAGACAGCGCGTTGATCCGCTGCAGGGTGACGGCCACCACGAGAATCAACACCGGTGCCAGCCAGTCGGCGTGCAGGAAGGTCCGGTCCAGCAACGCCTCGGAACCGCGCTCGGGCACGACCCAGCTGGGGATGTACTGAGCCAGGCCGTCCGCCTGAGGCGACTGGATGAGATACTGGTCCCAGATGAGGACGCCGAAAGGTCCGCCGAACAGGTCGGCGCCCGTGCCCAGTTTGCCGCCCATCACCACCAGACCGCCGGCCACCCAGTACAGGATAATGATCTCCTGGGTACGCAGATGCACGAAAGAGCGCTTGGCGATCTCGATGAAGAGGATCAGGGTGACCCACTCGGCGCCCCCCGCCATGCTCTGACCGGTCACCAGGCCAAGGTAGATAGCCCCCGGGAGCATGAGGAAGCCGACGAAGAGGGCCGCCAGCAGCGTCTTGATGTTGAACCCGGGCTCGAAGGGGGCATCCGGCGACACGATCTGGTACTCATCCCGTGCCGACGTACCTGTTCGCCCTGTCCCTGTTGTCACTTTCGTGGGGCCTCTCTCTTCGGCACCTGGTTGGTTGCGCCTGCCACGGCGGTCGGCGAGTTTCTCCCTCACCTTCTGCTATGCCCTTGTCTCGACTCACCCGCTGTGATCCGGCTCGTCTTCTGGGCCACGCCTCTACCTGGATACTGGTGGGCCTGATGCTGTCCGCGTGCTCGGAGCAGGAGCCGGCGGAGAACGGTCCAAAAGGTGTGCCGGTCGCTGGGGAGCGTCAACAGATCGATACGCTCTACGCCCGGGCCATCACCCAGGTCCGCCAGGGGCGGTTCGACTCGGCCGCCGTTCTTTTTGGCCAGGTTCTGGATCTCGACGACACCCACTACGAGGCCAATCTGGGCCTGGCGGAGGTGCACATGCGCCGGGACCGCCACGCCGAGGCCCTGGCCCCTCTGCAGCAGGCTCGATCCGTCGACCCGCGCCGGCCGGAGGCGCGCATGCAGCTGGCGCGAACGCTGGTACGGCTCGAACGCCGACGGGAGGCGATCGAGCTGCTGCGGGAGCTGGCCGCCGACCTGCCCGCCCACGTCGGCATCCGCATGCTGCTCGCGGATCTGCTGATGACGAGAAAGCCGCCCGATCCCGAAGGGGCGCTGGTCCAGTATGAGCAGGCGCTGCAACATCACCCGGAGTACCGACCTGCCCGGGCCGGGGCGGCGGCATCACGACTGCGGGTGGGACAGCTCGAACGCGCCACCACGGAACTGCAGACGCTGGTAACAGAAACACCCGGGGACGTGCCCCTCACGTTCTTCCTCGGCACGGCTCTCTATCGACAGGGTCAGTTCGAAGCTGCCGTGGATGCCTACCGCGACGCCGTCGACGCCCTGCCGCCGGACTCACCCCGCCGACTCGTGCGCCGCTGGAACCTGCGCGCCGCCTACCTGGCCGCCCACGGGACCTACCCGGGGCAGCTGCCCGCCGAATACCACCTGGAGCTGAACGACGACGCCCGGGAATCACCGGTTCACTTCACTGACGTCGCCCCGGTGGTCGGCGTCGACCGGGTCGACCGGGGGCGCGGCAACGTCTGGTCGGATCTCGATGGCGACGGAAGTCTCGACATGTTCACGGTGGCGATTCACGCCCGTCACTCTCTGTTCCGCAGCGATGGCAGAGGCGGCTTCGCCGATCTCACCGAGGCGGCGGACCTCGCCGATCTCAGCGGCGGCTGGAGCGCCACCGCCGCCGACTATGACAACGACGGCGATGCCGACCTGTACGTGACCCGTGATGCCTGGGAAGGCCGTGCAGCCAACTCGCTGTACCGCAATGAGCACAACGCGGCGGGGCCACTCCGCTTCACCGACGCCGGAGACGCTGCCGGCGTCAGCGACCCCGATGACAGCTTCCATGCCACCTGGGCCGATGTCGACGGCGATGGCTGGGTCGATCTGTATGTCGCCGACGGCATTACCGGTACGGGGGCGGCCAACAAGCTGTTCATCAACCGTGGTGACGGCAGGTTCGATGAGCGCGGCCGGGCCATGGGGGCGGCGGTGGCGGGCAGGACCCTTGGCGTCGCCTTCGGTGACTACGACGCCGACGGTGACCTCGATCTCTACGTCGTCGATGTGGCCGGACCGAATACGCTGCTGCGAAATGACGGCGGCGCCGGCTTCACCGACGTCACCACCGAAGCCGGCGTCGAGCGCCCCATCCAGGCCAGCTACGTCTCCTTCTTCACCGACTACGACGTCGACGGCGACCTGGACCTGTTTGTCAGCACCATGTGTCACTACGAGCACTTCGTCGAGTCCCAGGTTACCGGTCAGGCCGGTGGTCCCAGGGCGCACCTGTATCGCAACGAGGGCCATACGCGATTCACGGAAGTGGGCAACCATGTGGGCTTGCGCCGCTCCTTCGGCTCCATGGGGGCGGGTTACGGCGACATTGATTACGACGGTCGCGTCGATCTCTACCTGTCCAACGGCGGTCCCGAGATGTCGCGCCTCGAACCGAACACCCTCTACCAGAACCGCGAGGAAGGCTTCGCCGACATCACCGAGAGCGCCGGCGTCGGCAACCTGGGCAAGGGACACGGCGCCACCTTTGCAGATTTCGACGACGACGGCGACCTCGACCTCTACGCCGGCATCGGCGGTCACCATCCCGGGGACGTGTGGGCCAACAGCCTCTACCGCAACGATGGCCACGGCAACCACTGGATCGGGCTCCGGTTGTCCGGGGCCGCTCCCAACCGCGGCGCCATCGGCGCCCGTGTCGTACTACGCGCCGGTGACCATACAACCGCCACACAGGTCACCAGCGGTGACGGCTTCGGCTCCGGCAACAGTCTTGACGTCGAGCTCGGCCTCGGTCAGCGGGACCGAGTCGACGCCGTGGAGGTCCACTGGCCTTCGGGGCAGATCGATCGCCTCGGGGTCCCTGGCGTGGACCGCTTTCACGCGGTCACCGAGTCTCCTGACGGACGCTAATGGTCGCCGCGCCAGGAGGAGTCAGATGGCTTGTCGTGTTTGCCTCGAGCGGTCTGCTGGCGCTGCCCTGGGGCTGCGGGTCTGTGGAAGAACCGCCGACGGAGACGCCGCAGCAGAAGGCGGGTGTCGTCAGGGCCGCTTTGCGGGACGCCCTTCAACACATGCAGGCCGGCCGTTCGCGCGAGGCGGTGGCTGCCTGCGAACGCGGACTGGTCGTGGACTCGACCCATGCCGAGCTCAACAACCTGCTGGCCACGGTCGAGGCAGGGCAGGGCCGCTACGCTCCCGCTATCAGTGCCATCGGACGAGCCCTGCGCCACCATCCCGAATACGCTCTGGGTCATCTCAACCTGGGCGGCATCCACTACAAACTCGGGAGCTTTGATCTGTCCGAGAAGCACCTGCTGGAGGCGGCCAGACTGCAGCCGGGGCATTCCTCCGTCCACCGGCGCCTGGCCGAGCTCTACCTGGCATCCGACCGGCCCGACGAAGCCATCCTGCGTATGCGCCGGGCCCTGGAGCTGTTCCCCGACGACGCAACCCTCACGTTCTACCTGGCCCGGTCGCTCGAGGATGCCGGGGAGCAGGAACTGGCGGTGGACGAGTACCGTCGGGCCGTCGAGCTGGATATCGGTTTCACCGAAGCCTTCTACCGACTTGGAGTGCTCGCCCGCCGACGTGGTGACGTGGCCCTCGCCGAGTCCGCCCTGTCCTCCTTCCAGCGCCTGCAGCAGATCGGCGGTGGCGACCCCGATGTACCCAAGCAGCTGGACAAGCTCCGTGCCGCAGTCCTCAACGCGCCCGAGAATGCGCTGCATCACTACGACATCGGCGCCTTCTTCGCCGAACACGGTTACCATGCCGAGGCGGCGAACCGGTTCCGCCGGACCGCCGACCTGCGGCCGGATGACACACGCCTGCTCAACCACATGGGCAGGATGATGGCCCGCAGGCGCCAGCTCGACGCCGCTCTCGAGTTCTACCGCCGCGCCATAGAGGCCGACTCAACGCAGGTGGAGTCGCTGGTGGGCGCCGGCAACCTGCTGACCATGGCGGGGCGTTCGGCAGAATCGATCCCGCTCTTCGAACGAGCCCTGAAGCTGGACTCGACCAGCGCCTTGGCCCACCTCTATTACGGGTTGGCCCTGCTCGATGCGGGACGGGGAGAAGAGGCCCGGGCGGCCCTCGATGAAGCGCTGGCCAACGCCGATGAACCGGCGCTGAGAGCACAGATTCAGAAGGCTATCGGCTCGGAAGAGCGCTAGATACAGATCACCTTTCACACCCTCGTCCGGAGTTATTGATGGACTTTTGTCAACTATGTGACGATTTTATAATCTAAATAAGTTTCATAAGTTCCGCATAGGTGGTCGCAGATGGATCCCATCAGAAATCCCTTCGCTCCCGGTGCCGGTACCCCGCCTCCTGAACTGGCAGGACGGGATGAATTGCGGGAAACCGTAAGAGTCGGCTTGGCAAGGGTACGCATTAACCGCCCCGCCAAGAGCGTCCTGATGGTCGGCCTTCGGGGTGTCGGCAAGACCGTGTTGCTCGACCGCATGCGGGAAGAAGCGGAAGCGACCGGCATTCAGACCTTGGCTATCGAGGCTCCCGAAGATCGATCATTGCCAGCCATACTTGCGCCCCAGTTACGGCAGGCCCTGCTAAGACTGTCGAGGGAAGAGAAAGCCAGGGACCTGGCACAACGGGCCCTCAGGGGGTTAGCCGGCTTCGCCACGGCCCTCAAGGTGAAATACCAGGACATCGAGGTGGGACTCGACCTCGAGCCGGAGCCTGGGTTGGCTGACAACGGCGATCTTGAGCAGGACCTGGTGGCGCTGTTGGAGGTCGCCGGGGCGGCGGCCAAGGAGGCAGAGACAGCCTTGGTTCTGTTCGTCGACGAGTTGCAGTACGTCGAAGAGGATGAATTGGCGGCGCTCATCACGGCGCTGCATCGAACTGCGCAGCGCCAATTGCCGGTGGTGCTGGTCGGCGCGGGTCTGCCGCAGCTTCGTGGGAGGATGGGACGGGCAAAGTCGTACGCCGAGCGGTTGTTCGATTTCCCTGAGGTCGGCCCCCTCCCTCCGGAGGCGGCGCGAACGGCCATCGCCAAACCTGCGGAGGCTGAAGGTGTGACGGTCGCGCCCGACGCCCTGCAGCGCATCGTCCAGGAGACCGGCGGCTATCCCTACTTTCTACAGGAATGGGGCAAACACGCGTGGGAAGCTGCTTCCGCGTCGCCCATTTCTCTGGGTGACGTCGAGCAGGCTTCCGTGACGGTCATCGCCGCTCTCGATGAGAGTTTCTTCCGCGTGCGATTCGATCGCATGACGCCCCTCGAGAAGAGATACATCCGCGCCATGGCCGAGTTGGGCCCGGGTCCGCATCGATCCGGGGACATCGCCAACATGCTGAGCCGTGAAGTGACTGCCCTGGGACCCACGAGAAGTCAACTGATTGCCAAGGGAATGGCCTGGAGCCCGAGCCATGGCGATACCGCCTTCACCGTACCGTTGTTTGATGAGTTCATGCGCCGCATCATGCCTGCTGATGATTGGCGCCAGTGAACAGCTCGCAGTAAGCCAACGATGAGAACACAACTCAGGAAGCCATCAGCCGATAACTCGCATGGGTACCGGCTCGACCGTCGGATCGATATCAAAGTCGAGTGCCAGCGTTTCCTCACCATTGCACAGCGTCACCTTGCCCGTCCCCAATGGGGCATCCACACCCGGGGCGCCAAACAGGGGATAGGCCTCGTAGTTGAGATCCTTGCCGTCTACACGATGCCAGCCACCATACACCATGTCGAGGCGAGTGCCGGCGCAGGAATCGACGGACACATGCCCAGCCTCCGGCCAACCGGTCAGGTCGAGATGGGCGCCACTGCGCACACGGCAGAAGTCATCGAAGCTGCCTGCCTGATCCTTCTCCACCGCCTCCAGCACCAACCCCGCGTTGAGATCATCGATGCGCAGCAGCCAGCCATCGATCCAGTTGCCATCCTTGCCGGGTTCGTGGATGTCTTCCCACCGGTACGGGCCGATGGGACGTACGCCGACGTAGAAATCCCCCTGGTCACTCATGATCCAGCCCCTCTGCTCGCACCAGGTGGCCCCCCGGGGCAGGAAACAGTTGACGTAAGGCGCGTCGTCGTCGGCTGGAATCCGGTACAACACGACGATCGTTCCCTCATGTTGCATCATGCGTTCGTACGGAGAGGCGCCGAAGAGCCGATCCGGCACCTGCAGGTAGGGTTTTCTCGTACCGACCGAACGGCCGACGCGCTGCGGCAGTTCCGGAAGGAACGAACTGAAGCGGAGAGACGAACGGTACGGGTGGTTGCTGCAGATCTTGGCCTGATGTCTGGCCCCGCGCCAGGTCAGATCCCAGGAGGTCAGATCGATGGGCGCCACCGGCGCCTCCACCAGACCCGTCTGCGTCGAGCCGAGGGCGAAAGAGCGACTGATCCAGGTGTACTTCCGCACCGCCTCCGGCCCCTGATCGACGTGCCGGTACGCGGCGCGTGGCGGTTTCGTCTTGCGCACCGCGTGCGGCGTGTCGCGACCGAGGGCCAGCCGTGCCAATAGTGCTGGCGGGCGAAAGGCGGCAGCCGCGGCGGGCGTGGCGTAGGTCTGGCAGTGCCGTTCCGGCTCGAACTCTTCATCGCCGAAATAGAGATAGTTGAGCCCCTGACCGGGACCCACCTGCGTCCAGGTATTGACATTGCCCTCACGCCCATGGCCGCCGGCGTAGGCCCCGTGAAAGTACTCGAGAGCCATGTCGGTTAGCAGCAGCAGCACGGCCTTGCCCGCCTGCTGCCGCACGAGCGGATCGCGCCCATGCTCGGCAAGCGCCAGGTAGGGTATGAAGTGTTCGTTGTGATAACCCGTCGAGTCGTATTCGTAGTGGCCGACCGTCGCCATACGCGCGATCGTGCCCAGAATCCAGCGGCTGGCTTCGGCGTGCATGGCCGCTGGCGGCAGGCCGTTCCAGAAAAGGGGCTCATCCGCCCAGCGTTCGGCGGCCAGCAGATTGCCGGCGTAGACCATGAGCCAGTGGTTTTCGGTATTGCCCCGTTGCTGCAGGCAGTCGAAGAACATGCTCTTGATGTGTTCACTGGCCGCCGTGGGCAGCCGATCCTCCCACCGGCACAGCAGGTGAATCCCGGGGATGATGTTGAACGGGCCCGGTTCGTGTTCCCGCGCCACGATCTCCATCAGCTCTTCCGGGTCCCCATCGCAGGCGAGAGCTGCATGGAAGCTCCACAGGGACCGGTGGCCGCCGCGATCGTAACAGGCCTGCAGCAGTTGTCGGGCCCGAGCGTCGACCTGCCGGTGGTATTCGGTGTCCGTCATGTCGCCTTCTCCGGCGCCAGGATCGTGCGCACACTGTCGAAGCCGCCCACCTGGGACCAGCGCGTGCCGCCGTCCTCGGTGCGCCACAAGCCACCGGGATTGGCACTGGCGAGCCATTGGCCCTCTTCGTCAGGATGTGTCGCCACGGCGGACACGAGCAGACTCGGGCCGCTACGCTGCCAGGTGGAATCACCGTCTCCCGCACAGATGCCCTGCAATGTACCGGCGAGGATTCCCTCTGCCGTGGCGCTGAGAGCAAAGACACTGTCATGGTCGAGGCCGGTGCCGGCGCGAAGCCAGCTGTGGCCATCGGCGGAGCGCCGGATGCCGCCTCCATCGGTACCTGCCCAGAGGCTGCCATGGGCATACAGCAGGGCGCGGCACGGCAGACCCGCCAGTTCGGTTCGCTCCCAGCGGTCTTCTGCCGCCGCGTACACGAGCACGCCGTCCTCGGTGGCCACCAGCCAGCTTTCCGGTGCCCACGGGTGAGCGAGTACGGCGCTGCTGAAGCGTTCGTTCAGGCGCAGACCGTCGCTGCGGCTCCGCCAGCGTTTGGCCCCGTGTCCGGACGACCTCCCGAAGGCCAGACCATAGGGAGATGCGGCGACAACCCCCGGGTCACCAGCGTCGGCGGCGATGCCCAGCACCTCGGTTAGGGTCTCGTCGTGGAGCTGGCGCCATGGCGAATCCGGATCGATTGCCCACAACCCCGCCAGCGTGGCGCACAACAGTCGCGACGGCTGTCGGATCAGGTCGGTGACGAGATGACCTGCGCCTCCTGTCGGACACCACTGTCTGCCGTCATGACTCTGATGCAGACCATTGGCACCCACCAGCCAGCCGGTCATCCAGTCGCTTTGCTGCCTGGCCATGAGATCAGAAGTACTGGTCGATCACACCAGCCACCGTCTGACTCCAGCGGGTCAGGTTCTCAGGTCGGTTGGCGATTGTACTGACGTCCTTGAGCACGAACTCACAGGTCGTTCCGTGTCTCCTGCAGGCGTCGAGGCACCGATGAATTTCCTGCTGTACGGGTTCCGGTTCGAACGTCGGGTTGGCGACGAAGGCCGGGTTCGGCTTGGCGGCCATGACGAAGTCACCGCCCATGCTTTGCGCCGCGATCTCGGGATCGGCCCAGGGGGTGATGGAGACCTTACGGAGGTTGGTAAAGCGCTTCCGCAGGATGTCTATCTTGGTGTCGAGGGGCTCACAGCATCCGTAGTACAGCAGGCCGCACGAACCGAATACCTCCTGGTTGTACTCGAGATCAAACTCGTCGTGCATCTCCGGCGACACGGCGGAGAAGATCTGTGCCGAACACCTTCCCCAGGCGTCCTGGGGCCTTGGTGTGCCGCTGAAGTCACCGGCGGGCAGTTCCCGGGCGCAAGCCGGCGTGCAGTGCAGCAGGAGCGGGTTCGTATGGAGAAGACCCAACTCGACATACTGCGTGAAGGTGGCCGCGGCGATGTCGGCGAATCTCCGCGCGGTGCGGTGCATGAAGTCGGGACGTATGGCAAGATCGAGCAGCAGTTTCTCCACCCCGCGATAGCAGGATATCCGGTCCCAGATGTTGTACTGGAACACGTGGCCGACGATCTCGGTTTCCATCAGTCCTGAGAACACGTCGGCTGCAAGCTCCGCCGCCCTCTCCGTCCCTTCCCTGTCATAGGTGATGACAGGCAGCTCGAGCCGCTCCAGATCCTGATCGGTCTGCAGCTGGTCTACATACTCGTGCGATTCGATGTAGGCTCCCGTGTCCCCCTTGATCCGCGTCTCCTGCACCTCGATACCGATACCGGTGGAGTGGATGTGCTTGGGAATCTGAAAGACGGGTGCGATCACTTTGTCGACCTGGAAGTGCTCCCACTGATACAGAGCACACCGCAGCATCCCTTCGAGGCGGCGGTATTGTTCGCTCTCGCACCGACTCACCAGGGCATCATCCCGTATCTCGCCCCAGGGGACCTCGTCGATGAGGACTACGGGCCGGACCTCTTCCAGGCCGATCGTCCGGTAGTAACGCTCCATCCGCTTCTTCTGTATGTCCTGCTGCGCGATGGCGCTGTAACGCTCGGCCAGAGGCCGGAGGATCTCTCTGTCAGCGTGCGTGTTGCCCATGAACCGCTCCTCTACGTGGAAACGGGTGAAGTCTCAGGTGCGCAATATGACCGGCAGCCGACCCTTGATCAAGCACCGGGAAGGGACGCCTCAACATGGCCGCCGGGGTGGACCATCGAACTCTCGAGACTCCTCACGCAGGTCTGATGAGTCTATCATTGTGGCATACACGCAGGCGTACAAGGTTGGCGCCCAGTTCCTCATTTCGGCATACCACCCGGGAGCCACATGAAAGTCACCAAGGTCGATCTGTTTCGGGTAGAGGTACCCCTGGTGCCGGCGATCGCCAGATACCGGGAGAAGATCTACGACATCACACTGTGCCGTATCGAGACGGACGAAGGGTTGACCGGCATCGGCGAGTCAGCAGTGTATGATATCGGCAGAGCGGGCCAGGCGACGCTGGCGGCACAGGCCGAGGCCTTCCTCGGTCATGACCCGCTGACACTCGACCCGTTCTGCCAGCCGGGGCTGTTCGAATGCGCCCTGCTCGACATCGCCGGCCAGGCGTACGACATCCCGATCCACCGCTTCTTCGGCAGCAAGGTTCGGGATCGGGTGCCGGTCTCGTACTGGTCGTCTCCCATGGAGCCGGCCGAAACCTCGGCGGAAGCCGAGGCCGGCGCCAGGATGGGGTTCACCAATCATAAACTCAAGGCCCGCTCGTGGAATATCGTCGAGACGGTGCGACTGATGAAGGAGGCAGCCGGCTCCGACTATACTGTCGGCGTCGATCCCAATACCGAGTTCCGCTACCCTCACGTCGCCGCCCGGCTGGCGGCCGAGCTCGAGCCCTTTGGCACGGTTGTCAACCTGGAAGACCCGGTACTGAAGAGTCATCTTGACTGGTACCGGCTCCTGCGGGAGAAGACCCACATCCCCATCGCCATGCATTTTGGCGCCCCCCAGGCAGCCGGGAAGAACCCGCTACGGCTCGACCTGCTGCTCGAAGCCCTCAAGGCCGAGTGCATCGACCAGGCCGTGTTGGGCGGTTCGGCGTGGGAGGTGAAGAAGGCGGCGGCCCTGGCCGAGGCCGCAGACGTACCGGTGTGGGTGCAGATGGGTGGCGTCTGCCTTGGCGTGCTGGCCGCCTATTCGGTCCACGTCCAGTCCACTATCCCCAATGCAACCCTGCCCTGCGACGAGTTGCCCTTCGTACGCGCCGCCGATGTACTGGATGGCGGCCTGTCGCTCGATCAGGGACACTTCTTCGTGCCCGAAGGCCCCGGACTGGGTGTCGAGCTGGACATGTCGGTAGTGGAGAAGTATCGCGTGGGGTGATCTTCTGGTGCGCTGCAGAGGACTGCTACCGGGGTTCCGTGATCAGCACGGTGCGTCCGGCATCCTGCGGCCCGAGTCGCTGCCGGCGCCCCGAAGGCCATTCGATCCACAACGAATCGGCGCCGGCCGCCGTCCCGAGACCGAAGTGGGCGGTCAGTTCGCTCGTCGACTGGTACCCGGTACCTGCCCGTACCTGGTGGAACTGGACATCGTCGCCGACGTGCAGCCGGATCCAGGCTCCCACGCCGTCGCGATTGCTCATGGTTCCCTGCAGATGCACCCGCAACCACGCACCGGCATTGCCGCCATCATTGCGCAGCAGCACCGACGGCTGCCCGGAGGACGATAGGGCCACGTCGACGTCACCGTCTTCGTCGTAATCGGCGAAGGCCACGCCACGACCGACATACCGCTCCTGCATGGCCGGCCCGAGATCGTCACTCACATCGACGAACTTCCCCGCACCAAGGTTGCGGAACACCTGGGCCCGTTGCGGGTAGGTCACCATGGGGTCGTAGCTCTCGATGTTGTCGTGAACATGACCGTTGGCGACAAACAGGTCGAGCCAGGTGTCGTTGTCCCAGTCGAAGAAGCCGACGCCGAATCCCAGGTAGTTGAGGCTCACCTGTCCAAGACCGGAGTTGAAGCTGGCCTCGGTGAAGTAGCTGCCGTCGTTCCGGTAGAGCGTGTTGTTCTCCAGCTGGTAGTTCGTCACCACAATGTCCAGGTCCCCGTCACGGTCGTAGTCCCCCGCGTCGACCCCCATACCGGCCTGGGAGGCGCCATCGGCGCTCAGGGCGGTGCCCGACAGCATGCCGTTCTCGGAGAACGTTCCGTTGCCGCGATTCCGGTAGAGGAAATTGGGTGACATGTCGTTGGCCACGTAGAGATCGGCCCGGCCGTCCCCATCGAAGTCGCCGCTGATGACACCGAGACCGTTGCCCCTGCCACTGATACCCGCCGCGGCGCTGATGTCGATGAAACCTCCGTTGCCTTCATTGCGGTAGAGCAGATCTGTGGTCGGTTCGTACTGTCGTGGATCACAGTAGAACCGCATATCCATGTCGCGACGCCCGCACCAGGGGTGAGTGCCCAGCTCGAAGCCCACGTAGTTGGCAACGAACAGGTCGAGATCGCCATCGTTGTCGAAGTCCAGATAGGTGGCACTGGAACCCCAGGCCGTACTGCCGAGCCCGGCCGACCGGGTGACATCGACAAACCCGGCGTCGCCCTCATTGCGATAGAACTGGTCCCTGCCCCAGGTCGTGAGATAGAGATCGGCGTCACCGTCGTTATCGGGATCGCCGGCCAGTACGCCCATGCCGTAGGCGTCCCCCCTGGCCCCACCGGCATCGGGAACCCTCTCGAATCGGCCCTCTCCCACAGAGTGGTACAGGTGGTTGTCGGCGCCCTGTCGACCGCCTTCCATATGGCCACTGTTGACGAAGTAAAGATCCTGACGACCGTCGCCGTCGGCATCCAGAAAGGCCACACCCGAACCGTCGGTTTCGGGCAGGCGTTTGTCATCCGTGGCACCGTTGGTGTGCACAAAGTCGACACCGGAAGCGGCTGCTACGTCGGTGAATTGCGACGCCGTCGGTTCGGTGTCAGCCCCGATGGGCAAGGCTGCCGCCGTCGCGGCGCCCCAGCACCACCAGCGAAGCCATCGGCGCGAGGCCTGCTTGACCCGTAACAGCGTGTCCCTGATAATGACTCTCCAGCCCCTGAACCGCACAGTAGTGATGAATTGAAAACTTCGCCGCCCGGCGAGGAACACGCAACGACCGGGCAGAGCCGAGGAGTTCTTCCCATCTGTTCGACCAATCAGCTCTCGACTCGCGCCCAGCGTCGGGCGCGGGCAACGCTCCCTCTGTGTTTTGCCCTGGCCTTCGTCGCCTGCGGCCCCGAGGCCGATCCCCCTGCTGCCTGGCATGCGCCGTTGCGCGCCGGACAGCAGGCGTTCCGGGAGCAGCGATACCCCGGAGCGGAGGCCAGCTTCACCGAGGCCCTGGCTCTGGCCAGGGTTGACGGGGCGATCACCGGGCAGCTGATCGCCCTCGATGGTCTGGCCGCATCCCACGCGGTGCGTGGCAACCTGCCTCCTGCCGACAGCCTCTACAGCCGACTTCTCGGCCTGCAGCGTCACCGCTTCGAAGTCGACAGTCTGTCCGGCAGGATGCTGGTGCGCACCCTGGGCACGCTCAGCGAAATCAGCTTGAATCGCGGCTTGCTGGACCGCGCCGACAGTCTGCTCAACCACATCCTTGAGCTCGACGCCTCCGGGGCCATCGACCTGCGTCCCGAAGAGGCGACCCTGGCCTTCACGATGCAGGGCCTTGGCAATGTTCTGGCTGCCCGCGGGGACGTGGCGGGGGCCTCTGTCTTCCACGACCGGGCGGCGGGGCTCAAACTCTACGCCCAGGGCTTCAGTTATTATGTGGGCGACAAGCTCGAGCGTGCCGAACAAGCCTTCCGCGGTGCCATGCAGCACCAGGAGCGCGTCCTCGGTCCGGACCACGATGATCTGGCTCGCAGCGCCCACGCCCTGGGGCGGCTCTTCGACCTGCAGGGACGCCAACGGGAAGCGTTGAGTCTCTACGAACGCGCCGTACGCGTCTACGCCAGTGCCGGTTCGGGGCGCCTCGGTCACGCTGCCGCTCTCGACGATCTGGCCCAGGCGCTGCCCGACGGGTCTAGCCGCATCGACAGCCTGAGGCAACGTGCCATCACCCTTCGCAACGCGTCGTCGCGCGTCGAGGTATTCTGATGAACTGGTATCACCGATTCTTCTGCCTGCGATTGCCCTTTCTGACCCTCTTCGCCATTTCCCTGGTGGCCTGCGGCAAAGGGGATCGGGACACTGTCGCGCCAGCGACATCGGAGCCCGCCACGGTCGCTGCCCCCACCGCCGAGGATCCCGTCAGCGAGTGGGAGCTGCAGTACCTGCCGGCCATCGACGCCCACATGAAGGCGGGACGACTCGACTCGGTCATCACCGTCTGCCAGCTGGCCCTGCAGCAGGACTCGACCCGCATCGTCCTGTACAATCTGATGGCCTCTGCCTATGCCTCTCAGGGACGGGATGCGATGGCGATCGACGCCCTGGAAAGAGCCGTTCGCCTGTCGCCGCAATTCACTGCCGGCTGGGTCAACCTCGGCGGTATCCACTCCCGCCACGGCCGGTTTTCGGCCGCCGTGCCCTTCCTCGAGCGTGCCGCCAAACTCGATCCTGCGTCAGCGGCGGCCCGGCGGCGCCTGGGTCATGCCTACCTGCAGCTGGGTCAGACCGAACAGGCTCTGGCGTCCATCGATGCGGCCATGGATCTGCTGCCTGAGGATGCGACGCTCAACTTCCTTCGTGGTGAGGCGCTGGGCAGGGGGGAAGAGGCGTTGGCCTCCTTCCTGCGTGCCGGCGCTCTCGATCCAGGTTACCTGGTCACGCACGAACGGGCCGCCACTCTCGCCCGACGCCTGGGTCACTCTGCGCTGGCCGACTCCTGCCTGGCTCTGCACGGCCACCTGCTCGCCCTCGCCGCCGGTGATACCGTTGCGGCCACTACGAGGAAGCGTCTGCGCGGCGCCATCACCAATGCGCCGGAAGATGCCATCACCCACGCCCGGCTCGGCGGCTTCTACCTGTATTACGACTATATGCCTGAAGCCCTGGCGCTGATGGGGCGTGCGGCCTCTCTGGAGCAGACCGACGCCTCACTGCTCAACGAGCTCGGTGGGCTCCTCAGCAAGAAGGGACGCCCCGAAGCCCTCGACTACTACCGGCGTGCCCTCGAGGTGCGTCCCGACTTCGGCCCGGCGTTGATCAACGCCGGCGGCGTGCTCAACGCCATGGATCGCCACCAGGAGGCTCTGTCCTACTTTAAGCGGGCCGTAGCCCTGGCACCGCAGGACGGGGGTGCACGCTTCTATCTGGCGGTTACGCATCTGAGTCTGGATCAGCGGGATGAGGCCCACCGCCTCCTGAGCGAAGCACGCGAGCTGGTGGCTGACGACGAGGACCTGAGACAGCAGATCGAGGCGGCTCTGGCGACGATCGACGATCTGGATGGCGGATCTTGACCAGGACTGACGGGGCGCGTTGAATCACCCCCATGATGGATGATCGATCATGCCCCGGCACTCGCGTCGCGGCGGTCCTGCTCCTGTTGACGGCGTGCGGCGAGACCACCGAATCCACGCCAGAGCCGTGGGAGCTGGCTGGCCACGCGGCCGAGCAGGCCTACCGGGACCAGCAGATGGAGCAGGCCGAAGCCGGGTTCCGTGAGGCCTTGCGGCTGGCGTCGGCAGCCGGGTCGTCGACTGGCCGCATGCACGCTCTGGAGGGTCTGGCGGCGTCTCACGCCGCCACCGGAAAACTGGCGATCGCCGACAGCCTCTACTGCATCCTGCTGGACCTGCAGCAGCAACGCCTCGAGGCGGACAGCCTGTCCGGTATGGTGGTCGTGCGCACGCTGGGATCCCTTGGTGAGATCAACCTGAGTCGCGGTGAGATCGATGGCGCCGAGGGGTACTTCTCCCGCATCATGGAACTGGATCGCTCCGGTCTCGTCGACCTGCGACCGGAGGAGCCCGCCCTGGCCTATGCCCTGCATGGCCGGGGAAAGGTCCTTGCCGCCCGCGGCCGGGCCGCCGCCGCCGACTCCCTGCGCAGCCGGGCTCAGGGGCTCAGACTCTTCGCCCAGGGATTCTCCCTGTACATCGGCGATGATATGGTGCGCGCCGAGCAGGCCTGGCGCCGCGCCCTCGCGCACCAGGAAGAGGGCCTCGGCGCCGAACATGAGGATGTAGCCCGTACCGCCCATGCCCTCGGCCAGTTGCTGGAGCTTCTTGGCCGGCGTCAGGATGCGATCGACCAGTATCACCGTGCGGCCCGGGTCTACGCCACTACGGCTGCCTCCCCCATCGACGAGGCCCGCGTACTCGACGACCTGGCCTTACTGCTGCAGACGCAGGAACTGGGGCGCAGTGACAGTCTGCGTTCACGCGCCTCCCGCCTCCGACAGGACCTGGACTCATGAACCGTCCCCCCGCCGATTTCACCGCCATCGATGCCGGTCAGTTACAGTCCTTCAGCGCCGCATGCTTCACGGCTGCCGGACTGCGGGCGGATCACGCGGAGCTGATCGCGAGGCTGCTCACCGGCTCCGACCTGCGCGGCGTTCGCTCCCACGGCAATCGATCCATGCCGCGGTACTGCCGTTCCTTGCAGGAGGGCGGGACGAACGCCAGGCCGGACCTTCGCGTACTCAGCGAAACCGACAACTCGATCCTCGTCGGCGGCGATGGCGGACTGGGCTATGCACCGATGATGCAGGCCACCGAGGCGGCCATCGACAAGGCGAAGAAGCGCGGCGTCGCCGTCGGTGCCACCTGTCACCACGGGCACTACGGCTCTGCCGGGCACTACGTGCGGCGCGCCATGGAAGCCGGATGTACGGCCTTTTCGGTCCAGGGCACCCACCCCGGTAAATTCGGCGAGGGCGGCGGCAACCCGGGCAAGCAGGCCGCGTACTGGGGTAACCCGCCCATCTGTTTCGGCCTGCCTTCGGAGCAGGAGCCACCGCTCATTCTCGATGCCGCCACCTGTATCATGGCCGACTACCAGCGCGGACCAGAGTTCGACGCGCTGCAGAGCTTGATTCCCGCGGCCTTCTTCAAGTCCATGGGATATACCGGAATCGCCACCGCCCTTGGCGGGTGTTTCGTCGGTCAGAACAACGAGGCGGCCCGTGAGGTGACCGAACGCTGGCCTCGTGCCAACAGCGGCGGTCTCATCATCGTCATGAGCCTGGGCCTGTTCACCGATCCCGAGGAGGTGACTTCGGGCACCGACGATCTGGTGCGGGGCGTGCGTGAGCAGATGGATCCCCTTCCGGGATACGACGAAGCGACGACTCCGGGTACCATCGAACACCACAACGAGAACGACTACCGTCACGCTGGCATCCCCATCCCCGCCGAAGACCTCGAGAAACTCGAGGAAGCCGGCCACGATCTGGGTGTCGCCGTGCCGTGGCGTTGATGCAGCAACCGAGGAGGGAAGGACCATGAGTTCTGACGGTAGAGTTTCCACCGAACGCCTGCGGCAACTGCGGCAGACGGCAATCCGGCTTCGACGCCATGTGGTGGAATCGGTCCATCACGCCGGCGCCGGACATCTGGGCGGCCCCATGTCGGCGGCGGAGATTCTCACGGCGCTGTACTTCGAAGTGATGAACGTCGATCCGAACCACCCGGACGACCCCGACCGCGATCGCTTCATCCTGTCGAAGGGACACTGCTCCATCGGCCTGTACGCCGCCCTCGCGCTGCGCGGCTATTTCCCGGAGGATGAGCTGAAGACCTTCGATGCCATCGATTCACGTCTCCAGGGGCATCCCGACATGGCCGTACTGCCCGGCCTCGACATGTCTACCGGATCTCTGGGGCAGGGGCTGTCCCCCGGCATCGGTATGGCCCTCGCCGCGCGGCTGCAGAACAAGGACTACCACACCTGGGTCCTGATCGGAGACGGTGATTCGCAGGAGGGTCAAATCTGGGAAGCCGCCTTCGTCGCGGCGCGGTATGACCTCGACAATCTCACCTGCATCCTCGACTGGAACGGATTGCAGCAGTACGGCTGGGCGACGGCGGCGGGATACGCCAGCGATGACAGGTTGCCGCCACAGGAGAACCCCGCCGCCCGCTGGCAATCCTTCGGCTGGCACACGGTAGAGATCGACGGCCACGATCCGCAGCAGATCGTCAGCGCCTGTGTCGAGGCGCGTGGTTTCGACGGCAAGCCGGTTCTCATCATCGCCCGCACCACCAAGGGCAAAGGGATCTCCTACATGGAAGGCGACTACAGCTGGCACTCCCGACCGGTAACCGATGATGACCTGAGTGTTGCCCGCCAGGAGCTGGCGGCACAGGAGGAGGCTCTCTGATGGCGAACCTGACGGTCACCGATGAACTCGTCGCCCAGCGCGACGTCTTCGGCAATACCCTCGTCGAGCTGATCGACGACGAACCGCGCACCTACGTACTCGACGCCGATCTGGCCAATTCGACAAAAGCCGACATCGTCTCGAAGCAACGCCCCGAGCACTTCCTGGAGATGGGCATTGCCGAGCAGAACATGATGGGCGTCGCCGCCGGCATGGCTTGCTGCGGACTGATCCCCTGGCTGTCCAGCTTCGCCGTGTTTCTCGTCAACCGCGATCTCGATCAGCTGCGTGTCGTCGTGGCGCAGCCGAATCTCAACGTCAAGATCGGCTCCGCCTACACGGGTCTGCTCACCGGCAAGACCGGCAAGACGCATCAGGAAGTCTCCGACATCGCCATCATGCGCTCCATACCCAACATCACCGTGCTGGCGCCGGCCGATGGTGTGGAGACCCGGCAGGCCATGCTCGCGGCCAACGAGTGGGACGGTCCCGTCTACCTGCGCCTGACCCGCGATCCCCACCCGACGATCTTTGCCAGCGCCGAAGGCTCCGACACCCCCGCGGTCAACGCCTTCGAGATCGGCAAGGCGTATGTCGTCCGCGAAGGCGACGACGTCACAATCATGGCCACGGGTGTACAGACTGTACGCGCCCTGCAGGCGGCAGACCTGCTGGCCACCGCGGGTGTGTCGGCCCACGTGCTGCACGTACCGTCCCTCAAGCCGATCGACTCGGCGGCCATCATCGACGCGGCGCAGAAAACAGGGCGTGTAGTAACCACCGAGGATCACAGTATCATCGGTGGTTTGGGCGGCGCCGTCGCCGAGATCCTCGGCGAGAACGCGCCGACGCCGATGGCTCGGGTCGGCATCCAGGACACCTTCGGCGAATCGGCACCGAACGATGAGCTGCTCGAGAAGTACGGTCTCACCCCGGAGCATATCGCCGCCGCCGCTCGTCGGCTTATCGGATAGGCGCCTCACGGGGGGTGTGTGGGTTTCGCTCCTGGGTTGCCCGATGGCGAGAATCGCCTACCTTATTACGTCATGGTGATGGGCCGTTACAGAACTGCCCGCACAGGAAAAGTGCGCCGTCTGCGGTGCACTTTTCTTTTTTGAGGCCCCTTTCGAATCCCCAGCCCGGAGAAAAGACCTCGGTGTCGCTCAAGGAAGGTCTGCAGCTGCTGCTCAAGGTGCAGGACGTCGATCTTGAACTGAAAACCCTCGAAGAGGCCAAGAGCAAATACCCCGAGGAAATCTCGCGTCGGCAAGCCGAGATCACGCGAGCCGAGGGTGGCCTGAAGGAACTGACCGATCGCCTGGCAGAACTGGAAAGGCGGCGGCGCCAGAACGAACGTGAACTCGAGACCGCCCGCGAACAGCTGAAAAAGCTCGAAGCGCGGTTCTCCGAGGTGAAGACGAACAAGGAATACGACGCGCTCCAGATCGAAGTCGAAGCCTGCAAGGGCAAGATGTCGGAGCACGAGGGTGCGATCCTCGAGATCATCGAGTCCAGTGACGGCATCGGTGAGCAGGTTGAGTTGGAAACGCAGGATGTCGAGGAGCTGCGTCAGGAGCAGCAGGCCCGCATCGACGAACTGCAGGCCAAGCTCGATTCGCTGCAGGGCGAAGTCGATGGTGTACAGTCCCGTCGGCAGGCCGCCATTCGGGGCATCGATGGCGCCCTGTTGCGCAATTATGACAATATCAGAGGCGGCCGCGGCCTGACGGTGGCACCCGTGCGCAAGAGTTCCTGTGGTGCCTGTTACCGACAGCTGCCGGCGCAGATGAAGACCGTCGTGCGACGCTCCGAGGAGGTCAGTATCTGCGAGAGTTGCGGCGCCATCATGGCCTGGGACGACGAGTCTTCTTGATTTGAGCCGGAGTGGCTCGGGTGATGCGCGGGGCGGACAAGCAAGCTTGCTTCGGCAAGCAGTTGCTCGCTCTGAGGAAAGTCCGAGCTCCACAGGGCAGGATGCTGGGTAACGCCCAGGGGGGGTGACCCCACAGCCAGTGCCACAGAAAACAAACCGCCCGTCACAGGGGCAACCGTGAGGCGGGTAAGGGTGAAATGGTGAGGTAAGAGCTCACCGCGTCTTCGGTGACGGAGACGGCACGGTAAACCTCATCCGGAGCAAGGCCAAATAGGGGAGGAGAGGTGGCCCGCCTCGTTACGACTCCCGGGTAGGCCGCACCGAGGCGACGGGTAACCGTCGCCCCAGATGAATGCTCACCGGGCGACCGCCGGCTTTGGTCTGCAGTCGCTCACAGAACTCGGCTTACAGAGCCACTCCGGTCATCTTGCCAGCCTATGCCTCTCGCCCTCATCATCTTCCTTGTAGCGACCATCGCCGGTGCCCAGGATGCAGATCTGGATCCGGTGGTGGATACCCTCGTCGTCAACTCACCTACCGGCACGGTAGTCGAAGGGCGGCTCGATTGGACGGCGGGTACGGTGACCGTCACGGGAGAGGGTTTCGTCAATGACGAGATCACGCACCCCGTCCGGCGCCGACTCCTGGGATTCCGTGCCGCCAAGGTCGACGCCTACCGCAAGTTGCTGGAGGTCGTCGGTGGTGTGCGGGTCGATGCCCGCACCACGGTGAGCATGGCGATGGTGGCCAGCGATTCCATCCGCACCCACGTGGAGGGTCTCGTCAGTGGCGCCCGCGTCGTACCTGGCAGTCAGGTCGAGGAAGAGGGCTACTACCGCCTGGGATTGAGCCTCGACCTCCATGGTGATCTGTCGGCATCGGTGTTGCCCGACAGCGCCCTCGACCTGCGCTCAGTGCCTCAGGACCTGCCCGCCCGCGACTCTCTCGTCGTCTTCGTGCCGCCCAAGCCGTATACGGGTCTCGTCATCGATGCCCGCGGAACGTCGCTACGGCCCAGCCTGTCTCCGCGTATCATCGATGACAGCGGTCGCGTCATCTACGCTGCCAGCCACATCGGGCGGGAGTACGCGGTCCGTACCGGCGTCGTCGCCTATGACAAGAATCTGCAGCGTGCCGTGGTCAGCGAACGTGTGGGCGGCGCCTCCGCTCACGCCTTCCTCGTGGAGGCGACCAGCGTTTCGGGCCTCTACAACAGCGACGTAGTCGTCACCCGCGACATGGGTACCCGCATCCGCATGGCGGACATGGAAGCCGACTTTCTCGCCGAGTGCCGCGTGATCTTCGTCGTCGGCCCGAGACCGGTGCCCCCGGTACCAATTGTGGCACCCGTGTTCAGCGAGGCCGCATCCGGCGACTCCGCCCTGGGGCCGCCGACTCCGACGCCGACGGGAGACTTTCTCGATTCCATCCTGGAGGCCAGGGCCCTCGCCGATACCGCCTTCGCCGACAGCACGATGGCAGAGACCGCTGGACAAACGGAGTGACCAGCTTCCACGAGCAACTTAGCGCCGCCGTCGAACGCAACGATTCCCTGGTCTGTGTCGGTCTCGATCCGGTTCCGGAGCGCCTGCCTGCCGGCATCGCGCGCGACCCGGAAGGGATCGTCGCCTTCAATCGCGGACTGATCGAGGCCACCGCGGATCTGGCCTGCTGTTACAAGCCGAACTTCCCCTTTTACGGTGCCTTCGGCGCCCGGGGCGTGGAGGCGCTGCAGCAGACGATCGATGCCGTTCCCGACGGCGTGCCTGTAATACTCGACTGCAAGGTGGGCGATATCGGCAGCACCGCCGAACGTTGGGCTCACATGATCTTCGACGAGCTCGGCGCTGACGCAGTCACTGTAAACCCGTACATGGGTGCTGACGCCCTGGCCCCCTTCCTCGCGTACGAGAATCGAGGGATCTTCGTCCTCTGCCACACCTCCAACCCCGGGGCAGCAGACTTTCAACGACTCCCGCTGGATGGATCCCCTCTCTACGAGGAAGTGGCACGCCGGACGGTTGAATGGAATGAGGCCCACAGCAACTGTGGTCTCGTCGTCGGTGCCACCCAGGCCGGCTGCATGGCCCGTGTGCGTCAGCTGGCTCCCGATCTGCCCTTTCTCGTGCCGGGCGTTGGCAGCCAGGGCGGGGACCTTGAGAGCGCCGTCGGCGATGGGCTCAAGGCCGATGGCACCGGAGTGCTCGTCAACGCCTCCCGCTCCATCATTTTCGCTTCCAGCGGTGACGACTTTGCCGAGGCGGCACGCGCGGCGACAGTGGCACTTCGAGATCAGATCAACTCGACACGACAACAGACCCGGACATAACACGCCCTATGCTGATTCAAGATCAAGTAAGTTGGAACGACCTCGACGGCGACTGGCTGGATTTCTTCAAAGCTCTCGGTGTCGACACGATCCATGTGGAAACACGCCAGTCGGTTGCGGTCCAGGACCAGAAGGTCAACCTCTTCGACAGTGACAGGCGCACGGAACTGTTCGAGCAGGCGCGGGAAAAGGTCGAAGCCAAGGGGATGAAGCTCAACAACGTCTTCTTCTCCTGCCCGCGAGAGATCCCCCTGGGGCTGGAAGACGCCGACGACAAGATCGAGGGATGGATCGGACTTCTCGAATCTCTGGGGCAGGCCGGCATTCCCGCCCTGGGCTGGAACTTCAAGCCCATGGGCAACTTCCGCACAGAATCGGCCATCGGCCGGGGCGGCGCCAGGTACAGCACCTTCGACCACAACGCTTTCGTGGCCGACCACCCCGAGCCCTACACCCCCGAAGTGACGGACACGGAGATGTGGGAGCGCATGCTGCGTTTCCTGCAGGCTGTGATCCCCGTCGCCGAGAAGTGTGGTGTTACCATGGCCCTGCATCCCGACGATCCGCCGGTACCCGAACCTCTTGGCGGTGTCGCCCAGATCTGCTCAACAGTCGACCAGTTCCGGCGCATCTTTGCCGCGGTACCCAGCGACCATCACCGGATGTTGTTCTGCCAGGGATGTATGGCCGAGCTTCTCGGCCAGGGCGTCTACGACTTCATCGCTGAGATGGCGGCGGCCAACGGGATCCAGTGGGTCCACTTCCGCAACGTGCGGGGACAGCTCCCGTACTTCGAGGAGGTCTTCATGGACGAGGGTGACACCGACATGAAGCGGGCCATGGAGACCTACCGCGACAACGGCTTTGATGGGCCGTTCATGATGGACCATACACCGCAGTTTCCCAGTGGCGAGTCGAGACGGGTGGGCAAGGCCTATGCGATCGGCTACATCCGGAGACTCATACAAGAGGTGTACGGCTGAGGCGGTCGTTGTCGGTGTGCGACAGCACCCGTATCTTCGGCACCGGTCGGTCGGGGTGTAGCGCAGCCCGGTTAGCGCGCCTGCTTTGGGAGCAGGGGGTCGTCGGTTCGAATCCGACCACCCCGACCATACATCACCTCGCAACGGCACCCGGCAGTCACTCCATGCTGCCCTCTGGCAGGAGATCGTTCAGGCCCCGGCGGGCACTGACCAGATCCGGGCGCAGAAGCAGGGCCGCGCGGTAATGTGACTCGGCGCCTTCCAGGTCTCCCGAGGCCTGCAGGGCCGCTGCCAGATTGTGCAGGGCGACGGGATTGTCCGGGTCCAGGCGAACTGCCTCTTGAAAGTGCTGGATCGCTTCGTCGAACCGACCGAGGTCCTGCAGAGCGATCGCCAGGTTGGTGTGGCCCACGGGTAGTCGGGGATTGTGCCGTACCGCGAGCCGGCCATGGCGTTGTGCGCCGGCCACATCGCCGAGGCCGCGCAGCGCCGCGGCCAGGTTCGCATGCGCCTGGGCGTCTTCCGCTTCAGCCGCGATAGCGGCACGGTACTGCGTCACGGCGCTGTCTAGTCCTCCCACCTGCATCCACGCGTTGCCCAGGTTGTAGTGGGCCTCGGCAAATCCGGGGCGCAGTTCGAGGGCTCGGCGGAAGTGTAGCTCCGCTTCCCGCCATCTGTCGCCGGCGGCCAGGGCCACCCCCAGGGAGGTGTGGCCACGAGGGTTGTGCGGCCGCGCCTTGACGGCCACCTGCCAGACCTCGACACCACGGAACTGCTCGTTGCGGGCCCGAGTCGCGGCAATCAGCACCACGGCACAGACGAGCAGGACCGCCGGCCCCGCCCAGCGCCACACCACCGAACGCAGAGCCCACCAGGTGACGATCACCGTCAGGGTGACCGGAGCCATAGCCGACAGGTAGACGCGGCGTTCGGCGGCCACCTCACCGACAAGGGGAATGACACTGGATGTAGGCGCCAGGATGATGAAGAACCACGCCCCCGCCAGGCCGAACGCCGGATGCCGTATCAGGGCCCAACCGGTGGCCACCAGCAGGCTTGCGATGCAGAGCAGTTCGGGCAGCACTTCGACAACGGCCAGTCCGCGGGCGAAGCCGTAGTCGAGCACCAGCGGCGAAGGCCAGATCAGCAGCCTGAGATACGTGACCACCGACTCGGCCTGATTCAGCGCGTAGACCACCGGGCCGACCCCACTGCCCACACCGATCGAGCCGCCGTGTGGACGCGACCACAACAGGCCGACGAGCAGCAACCAGGTCGATGCCAGACAGGTGTAGTACGCAGGTCGACGGGCCAGGGACAGCCGCAAGCCCTCCGACAGGAACGTGCGATCCCACAACAGGGCCATCACCGGAGCGGTGACCATCACTTCCTTGGCCATCATCCCCGCCAGACACGCCGACACCGAGACCGCGTACCAGAGGCGCCCACCGGTGGCTCCGCGTGTGAGCCCATAGAGAGTCAGCAGGTAGCAGGCGGCGACGAGGGACTCGCTGCGCTGCACGACATAGTCGACGACCTGGCTGTTCACCGGGTGCACGAGCCACAGCACGGCCGCCGCGAAAGCGAAGCCGGCGGCCCTGCCCGATGCGCATCGAACCTGTGGTCCGGCCAGAGCTCGGCGCAGCAGACCCATCATCAGCAGCGCGCAGGCACCGTGGATAACGATGTTCAGCGCATGGTACCCGCGTACATCAAGGCCGTCTGCGGCGTAGTTCAGTGCCAGGCTCAAGCGTACGAGTGGGCGGCTGTTGATCGACGTGCGGTCGCTCTCGGTGGGAGAGCGCCACAGGGGCAGGATCTGGCGGATGTCGCCGTTGTCGACGATGGCCGGTACGTCGTCGAAGAGAAACGGCCCATCCAGCGCATTGCTGTAGGCCAGGATGCCGGCGATGACAAGCGTGAGAGATGCCGCGGCACGTCGTGTCGACGGCGGCCACGATCGAATGACGTGCGACGGGTCGGCCATCCCGACCCTGTTCATTCTGTCTCAGGTGGCGACCAGCTGATACCCTTGGCCGTCCGCTCGAATACGGCACCGACGGTGATGTCGTCCTTGGGCGAGAAGGCCCGTTCTCCGATCTGCACCTGCACGTCGGCGTGCACCAGACCACGGATACAGATCTCCGCCTCGGCGAACAGCTCCTCCTGCTCCTCCGCCAACGTCTGCCGTCTCTTCGTCGACTTGTCGCGTGTATCGACGAGCTGCTTGAGCTGCGTCAATATCTTGATCAGCGGCTTGCGCTTTTCTGGCGGGGCCTTGTCGATCAGCTCCTTCAGCTTCACCGCGTCGATCTCGCGGACCCCGAGCGTTCTGAGGATGCGAAGGATGTTGGTGCGACAGAACTCCAGTCCCTTGTCGAGTTTCGTCATCTGCGCCTGGAGCTCGGGGTCGTTGATGATGGCGATCCTCGTCTGTTCCGAGGTGGGCGATCCCGCCCGGCTGGCCTCCACCTTGCCCGTTGCCAGTGTCTGTCCGACGACGATGCTGCCGGCCTTCGCGTCCCCCTCCACGTCGTTGACGACGAGGTTGCGGGCACGCACCGTGGCGTTCATCAGATGCGTGGACGTGACATCACCGGCGGTGATGACGGTGCTGCCATGGACGAATCGGGCTGACACGCTTCCCTGGGCCACGACGCGGGTGCCGTGACCGATGATACCTTTCTCGATGACGACGTTTTCCTGTGACTGAATCACGGCGCCCCCTTCGACGGAACCCTCGACGGCGATGTCGCCGTCGGTTTCGATCACCTCGAGTTTCATCCAGCCCGAGTTGCTGGGGCCGAAGTTCCGGCGTCGTTCGGTCCCGGCAATGTCGACTCTTTGGGGTGGTGAGGGCCGCCGGGGTGCCTCTGTCTCCGCCTTGCCCTTCGGGGGCGGATCCGG
>DASCMS010000027.1:0-3505 GCA_036011085.1 Candidatus Latescibacterota bacterium | reverse complement strand
CGTATTGACTTGACCTTTTCACCTTCGATTTCAACGATTCGACACGATCGAAACTCAATACTCTTGCCCGTTGCAGGAATCTCCCCATCAGGCGTCTGCATCGGTCCCGTATGTGTTCCACGCACGATTGATTCATCACACACAACATTGGCTCCGCATACGAAGGAATTCACAAAGGTTCCATGAATATCTGGGAAGGCTACAGTCCACGCCTGCCACGCCTCAATAACCTGATCGACGCCTTCTATCTTGCGATTTGCGGCTACGTCTTCGTAAACGAAGTCGGCAGTGGTACAGGATCTGACTCCATCCCAATCCTTCTTGTTAAAGGTGAGCATTGATGCCTGAGCAATGTTGATGAGTTGCTGATCTGTCATAACTATGGCTCCAGTGTTTTGAGTTATCCTCGTATATTGAGGAATATTTCCGTCAACCTCTGAACTCTGACTGTCTCCAGGCACTGAATTCTGACTGCCAGTGAGTTCTAACGCCGCTCCAGTCGATCCAACCGTTCATCGATCGTCGGCGGGCATATAGGTGCGCCATGTTCCCCTGCGGCCGAGAGAGGGTATCGCTGGCGTCGTCATGGGGGGCTGTTGTACCCGTTGGCGTTGGCGTCCTGCATGATGTCCCGGATCCACTCGTTGTGTCGACCGATGAGGTACGAAGTGATCTCCCTGTTGAGACTGGCCAGGTCGGTGGTCTCTCCAGGATCCTGAGCCAGGTCGTAGAGCGCCAGCGAATCATCCGCCGCGTCACCCAGGATCTTCCAGTGGGCTTCACGCACGACCCACTCGTTCCCATAGGCCCAGTTCAACTGAGCATGCGGCGATGCTGCCGTGCGGTTGCCGAGGACATCCGCCAGATTGACGCCATCCACGTGTACCCTGGGCAACGGCGCTCCGGTAAGGTGTGCGATCGTCGGCAGCAGATCGAGACTGGTCACGGCCTGTTCACGGATCTCACCGCCCGGCAGGCGCCCGGGAGCCGACAGCAGGAAGGGCACTCGGATGCCGCCCTCCCGTAGAGTGCCCTTGTGACCGGAGAATGGTGTGCTGCGACCGCCCCCGCCAAAGGCACGCTCTTCCTGCGAATGCCCGTGGTCGCTGAGAAACATCACGATCGTATCCTCACGCAGGCCGAGATCATCAACATGCTTCAGTACTCTGCCGATGTGTTCGTCCATCGACGTCAGGCTGGCGGCATAGTTGCGGCGGGCCACATCGCCCACGTGCTCGTAGACCTCCAGGAAGCGCTGCTCCGGTTGCAGCGGATAATGTGGCTGGTTGAGTGGCAGGTAGAGAAAGAACGGCGCGTCCCGGTTGGCCTCGATGAAACGCTCTGCCTCACGCGTGACGATGTCCGGAAAGAAAGTCCCGTCCTCCCGGTGAGCTGCACGATTGCGACGCAGCACGTGACGGTTGGCCCCCCCGTAGTAGAAGTAGTGGGAGTAGTTGTCCATGGCGCCGACCTTGAAGCCGAGGAACTCGTGGAAGCCCTGGGCCAGTGGGTCATTCGTCTCGGCGTGCCCAAGATGCCACTTGCCGAAGCACGCCGTGCGGTAGCCGGCGCTCTTCAGCATCTCGGCGATGGTCACCTCCTCGCTGCGCAGGACACCGTCGGCCAGGCAGCGAACAAAATGCCGACCCGTGAGCAGGGCCGCGCGCGAGGGCGTGCAGGCCGGAGCGTCGACGTAGAACTGGGTGAAACGGAGGCCGTCGGCGGCCAGCCCGTCCAGCCTCGGCGTGTGCAGGTCGGTGGCGCCGTAGCAGCCCAGGTCAGTGGATCCCTGATCGTCGGACACGATGAGAATGACATTGGGTTGACGCGCCGTGGCGGCGCCGGTGAGCAGAGGCGTTGCTGCTATCGCTGTCGTGGCCAACCCGAGAGTCGACAGGCACTGACGACGCGACATGGTAGCTGCAGACGGCGCCTTCACGCTTTGCTCCTCGAATCTTCTGCCGCCCCGGCCTCCTCACTCACTGCCTGGTAGACCAGCGGTACGTTGACGATGAACGTCGAGCCCTGCCCCGGCATGCTGGTGGCGCTGATGTCGCCACCCAGGAGCCGGCAGAGCTGTCGCGTGATCGGCAATCCCAGCCCGGTCCCCCGCTCCCGGTCTTCGCTGTCTACCTGACCGAACTCCTCGAAGATCTTCTCTATCATCGTCTCCGGGATGCCCCTGCCCCGATCGACCACGACGATGGTCAGGCGATCGCCGTCGTGCACAGCGTCAACCAGCACCTGGCCCTCGTCGGAGAACTTGATGGCGTTGCTCAACAGGTTGATCACCACCTGCAGCAGCTTGGCACGGTCGGTGCTGCACACGGGGCGCTGGCCGTCATCGAGGACCCGCAAAGTGACCGGCTTGCCTTCGAGCATGGGTTGCACCGTCGTCACCGCCTCATGAATGAGATCCATCACCGGGAAGGCCGTGATCTCGACCTCCGCGCGCCCTGATTCGATGCGGGACAGATCCAGCAGCTGATCTATCAGCCCCAGCAGGTTGCCGGCGTTGCGATGGATGGTGCGGAGATTACGCAGCTGCCGGCCGGTCAGTGTCTGTTCCGGGTTGTTCTGCAGAAGCACCGAGAAGCCGAGGATCGAGTTCATCGGCGTCCTCAGCTCGTGTGAAATACTGGCCAGGAAGCGGCTCTTCGACTGGCTGGCTTTCTCCAGTCCTTCGTTCCGTTCGACCAGGGCGTGGTCGCGCTCGCGTCGGCTGCTCATCGCTAAGCCCAGATGAGTCAGCCGTTTCGAACTTGAGGCTCTGAAAGTGCTACTTCAAGGTCCACTTTCCCTGCCAAGAGATGACCATCCGGTCCGATGACTGCATGTCTACTTCGCTTGTGCCACTTCCCGTGATACCGGCATACTTCCCGGTTCCACCGATGAGTTCCCATGTGCCTGGTTCATCAGCTTCATTCTTGAACGAGACTATCCACACGTCACCATCTTCGTCGCTGCTGTCGCAGTAGCCAAAAGTCACTGTCGGAGGGCCCTCGGCAGCAAGGAGTGCAGTGGAAAAGCAGTCCTGGTTGCCGAGATGAAAGGGAGTCCCCTCAGCGGTGACAGAGCCTTTCTGATGCACTCGCACCGCGCCCTGTCCTCCAGCGAGTTCAAATCCTTCAGCTGAGACTGTCACATAGGATGCCTGACCACCGCCTGACTCCTCGGCCTGGATCGATGGTGCCGATAACAGTCCGAAGATCGCGAGTGTGGCAAGTAGCTTACTCATACTGTCCTCCCTATGGGTGGCTGGTTTCCCGCGGTGGCTCTGCGATTTTGGCCGAGTAAAGCGGATCTGTGGGCGTCGGTCAAGGCGGATCGGGGCCCGGTTGGCGCAGATCGCAGCCGCACACAGTATGATGCTTCTCTGAGAAGTGGACACTTCCAAGGGCCAAGATAGATATTGGCATAGGAGGTGTTTTCATGACACAGAAGTTCGATCGTGAGTTCAAGCTGTCAGCGATCCGCATGGCTTCGGAGGCGGACAGTACCGCCG
>DASCMS010000026.1:0-7276 GCA_036011085.1 Candidatus Latescibacterota bacterium | reverse complement strand
CGCGAGGTCGTTCAGACCCTGAGGGGCTGGTCCTGCCGAAGTCGAAGGGGACGTGGAAGCTCAACCCCGGGTCGGCGCGATCCGTGATGGCTTCGTATTCCTGGCGGGCGCTCGCCGGATCGTCGCGGCGTTCCTGCATGCGGAAGGTGAGTTCTGACCAGGCGGACTCCAGTACGCCCAGCTCTTCGCTGAACCGCTCAACGCCGGCCTGTGTCACCACCAATCGGTCATCGTCCGTCGGTCCGCCTACATCCAGCAGGCAGTTGCCGATTCCGTTTTCGTCGAAGACGGTTCGCACTTTCGCCATATCGCTGTCTCGCACCTGCAACAAGGCGCCGATCTCTTCGTTGTACAGGACCGCCGTGGCATCGGTGTCTGCAGGCAGGTCGAGGTGCACACCCCGGCGTCCGGCAAAACCCATCTCGGCGGCGGTGACGAGCAGACCACCATCGGAGCGGTCGTGGTAGGCCAGCAGCAGGTCGCTGGCGATCAGCGACTGTACCGCGGCGAAGAGCCCGCGCACATCGGCGGCGGCCACGTCGGGCACATCGTCGCCGATCGTCTCGAACACCTGGGCCAGCGTCGATCCGCCGAGGCGGTTCCGGCCTTGACCCAGATCGACGAGGAGCAGACGCGTGTCCTCCCCCGGTTTCAGGTCGGGCGTGGCCGTACGCCGTACGTCGGTGACGCCGGCAAAGGCGGAGATCACAAGGCTCAAGGGGGCGACGACGGCCTGATCTCTGCCGTTGCTGTCCTGCCACACTGTGCGCATGGACAGGCTGTCCTTGCCGACGGGAATCGACACACCCAGGGCCGGGCAGAAGTCGAGGCCGAGATCACGCACCGTGTCGAACAAAGCTGCATCCTCGCCCTCTTCGCCGCAGGCGCACATCCAGTTGGCCGACAGCTTGATCCTCTCGATGGGACCGATATCGGTGGCGGCCAGATTGGTGATCGCTTCAGCCACTGCAAGACGTCCCGAGGCCGGTCCGTCGACGACGGCCACCGGTGTACGTTCACCCATGGCCATGACGGATCCGGTATGGGCGCCGAAGCCGGTGATGGTGACAGCACAGTCGGCAACCGGCACCTGCCACGGGCCGACCATCTGATCGCGGGCGATGCAGCCGCCCACGGTTCGATCGGCGATGGTGATGAGGAATGTCTTGTCGGCTACGGCGGGGAAGCGGAGCACCCGTCGCGCCGCCTCAGCGAGATCGATGTCGGCAACGCCAGCACCACCCGACGTCTGCCGTCGTGTCACGTCACGCAGCATACGTGGCGGCTTGCCGAGGATGACCTCGAGAGGAAGCTGGTCGATGGGAAGGTCTTCGAAGTGGGAGTCGGTGAGGGTCAGCCTGCCGTCCCCGGTGACGGTGCCGATTTCGGCGAAGAGGCAGCGCTCACGTGCCGCCAGGTCGCGGAACCGCGGCAGAGCCTCGGCACCGACGACGAGAACGTAGCGTTCCTGGGCCTCGCAGCTCCAGATCTCCATGGGGCTCATGCCCGGCTCGTCGTTGTGGATCGCACGCAGATCGAAGACGGCGCCGGCATCTTCGACCAGTTCGGGACAGGCATTCGACAGGCCGCCGGCGCCGACATCGTGGATCGACTTGATCGGGTTGGCTGCACCCAGACCGTAGCAGCGGTCGATAAGCTCCTGGCAGCGCCGTTCCATCTCCGGGTTGTCGCGCTGGACGGAGGCGAAGTCGAGATCCTGCGTGTTGCTGCCCGAATCCATGGAGGAGGCGTAGCCGCCGCCGAGACCGATGAGCATGGCCGGGCCGCCGATCTGAATGACCGTGTCGCCGGTGGCCGGTTCTTTCTTCGTCACCTGGTCAGCGTCGATGAGGCCGCAACCACCGGCGACCATGATCGGCTTGTGGTAGCCGCGATGGCGGCCGTCGACGACCTGCTCAAAGGTGCGGAATACACCCAGGACGTTGGGGCGGCCGAATTCATTGCCAAAACCGGCGCCACCCAGTGGCCCCTCGGTCATGATCTGCAATGGGGGCGCCAGACGGGCGGGGGCTTCGGCGATGTGGGATTCCCAAGGCTGTTCCCAGCCCGGGATCCGCAGGTGGGAGACATAGAAGGCGCAGAGGCCGGCCTGTGAACGCGATCCGGTTCCCGTGGCGCCCTCGTCGCGGATCTCTCCGCCTACTCCCGTGGACGCTCCAGGGTAGGGGGAGATGGCGGTGGGGTGGTTGTGGGTCTCGACCTTGCAGACGATATGAGTCTGCCCTTCGGCCGATCCATACGTGAAGCCAGCGTCCGCGGCAGGGCGGAATACGGCCGCCGCGAACCCTTCGATGACGCCGGCATTGTCGCTGTACGCTTTGATCGTGTGTTCCGGATGACAGGCGTGAGTGTTGCGGATCATGTCGAACAACGAGCGGTCCTGCTCGACGCCGTCGACGATCCACGAGGCATTGAATATCTTGTGGCGGCAGTGCTCCGAATTGACGTTGGCGAACATGACCAGTTCGACATCCGAGGGATCCCGTCCGAGGCGGCTGTAGGTGTCGGCCAGGTAGTCGAGTTCCTCGTCGGACAGGGCCAGGCCCCAGTTGCGGTTGGCTTCGGCCAGGGCGGGGCGACCGTCTGCCATCAGGGTGACGGTCTGCAGAGGCCGAGGGGAGATGTGCTCGAACAGGGGCGCCGGGTCGTCGATGACGGCTTCCGTCATGCGGTCGTGGACGAGAGGGTGCAGTCTGGGCAGGACGTCGTCTCGGCAACCTTCAAAGGTGTAGCGGATGGCACGTTCGACGCGTACCACCGAGGTGAGCCCGCAGTTGTGCAGAATGTCGGTGGCTTTTGAGGACCAGGGAGAGATCGTGCCGGGGCGGGGCGCAACCAGCAGGGACGCCCCGTCGGTCTCGCCCGGGTCGGCGGAATCCATGCCCAGACCAAGGATCTTGCCAAGGCGCGGTGTCGTCCCCGCGTCCGGAACGCCATCCAGGTCTGCTATATAGATGTAGTGGGCGGTGAGCGATCGCAGGGAGGGGATGGCGAGACGACATCGATCCAGCAGGGCGGCCCGGCGGAAGGCCGACAGGGCTTCGGGACCGTCGAAAGACAGCAATGGCATCCGTGCTCTCGGCTGGGCAAAGCACCAGCGGTGGTGGGTGGACCCTAGAACGTACGCCCCATCCGGCACCCGCTCAAGGTGGTCATTTCCCTGCTTTGCGGACGCCACGACAGAAGCTATCTTCTATCGCCATCTACAGTTACCGGGTTCAGGCCATATGCGTCCAACCGATTGGAACAGCGCCAACTACAGTTACCGGGTTCAGGCCATATGCGTCCAACCGATTGGAACAGCGCCAACAGCGACTACATCGACGCTCTCTACGAGCAGTACGTCGCCGATCCTACTCCCAGCTCGATCCTCTGGGCAACAGTCCGACGACCCACCCCCTGCTCGAGTTGTCCGAGTTCGGCCTGACGGATGAGGATCTAGAGAAAGGCGTCGGTTTCGGCACTTTCCGCTACAAGACCGACGGGTCTCTCGTTGCCCTGCTCGACGTGCTGCGCCAGACCTACTGTGGCACCCTCGGCCTGGACACCATGTCGACGGCCGACAAGGAACAGGAGGCCTGGCTCGAGGAGAAGGTGGAGCCCATCCTCGGCCGGCTGACCTACAGCGCCGAGGAACGGCGGCGCATCCTGTTCCAGCTGGTCGAGGCCGAAGAGTTCGAACAGTTTCTGCACACGCGCTACATCGGGCAGAAGCGGTTCAGCATCGAAGGGGGCGAGTCGCTGCTGCCGCTGCTCGATGCCCTCGTCGAGACGGGCAGCGGCCTGGGCGTGGAAGAGATGGTCGTGGGTATGGCCCACCGGGGCCGCCTCAACGTGCTGGGGCATATCCTGCACAAACCATATGAGATCATGCTCGCCGACTTCGAAGGAGCGTCACGGGAAGAAGGCGCCGAAGACGAGGGCGACGTCAAGTATCATCAGGGATACTCCTACGACTTCGTTACACGGCAGGGGCGCAAGATGCACCTGTCTCTCAGTCCCAATCCAAGCCATCTAGAGCTGGTGAATCCGATCATCGAGGGGATGGTGCTGGCCAAGCAGGATTACCTGCACGACAAGGAGCGGGGTCGCGTCGTGCCGGTGCAGATTCACGGCGATGCCGCTTTCACCGGTCAAGGTACCGTGGCCGAAACGCTCAATCTGTCTCAGCTCGACGGCTACTGGAACGGCGGCACGATCCACATCATCATCGACAATCAGCTGGGTTACACGGCCGTGCCGCAGGAGTCACGCTTCACCCAGTACCCCACCGACATCGCCCGGCAGATTCAGGCCCCCGTATTCCATGTCAACGCCGACGATCCGGAGCAGGTGGTACATGCGGCACGACTGGCCATCGGATTTCGACAGAGGTTCAAGCGCGACGTTCTCATCGATCTGAAGTGCTATCGGCGGTACGGTCACAACGAGGCGGATGATCCGACGCTGACACAGCCGCTGATGTACTCCACGATCAATGATCACCCAACGGTGGCCACGCTCTACAGCCAGACGCTCGTCGAGGCCGGTGTCGTGACGCAGGGCGAGGCCGATGAGATGCGCGGTGATGTGCGTGATGTCCTCAACCGCTGCCAGGAGAAGGCCAGACGGCTGAAGGTCAAGCCGAGGACGAACACCTTCGGCGGTGTCTGGCAGGGCATCACCTGGGCCGGTCAGGAATGGGACGCCGACACCGGTGTCAGCGACCGCATTCTCAAGCGTCTCGGCGGACTGATCACCCAGGCGCCGGAGGGATTTCACCTGCATCGAACCGTGGAACGACTGAACAAGGCGCGCCGCGAGATGGCCAATGGGGAGCGCCCCGTCGATTGGGGTTGTGCCGAGATGCTCGCCTATGGCAGTCTGTTGCTGGAACGGATCCCCGTGCGGCTCGCAGGCCAGGACGCCCAGCGCGGTACATTTGCCCACCGACACAGTGTGTGGCACGATGTGGAGACCGGTGAGAAACACAGCCCGCTGACACATCTGGCACGCGATCAGGGCGAGTTCGTCGTGCTCAACACGATGCTGTCGGAGCTGGCGGTACTGGGCTTCGAGTACGGCATCACTTCCACGGACCCGCGTCGTCTGGTCATGTGGGAGGCGCAATTCGGCGATTTTGCCAACGGCGCCCAGCTGGTCATCGACCAGTACATCGCCAGCGCCGAGGCCAAGTGGCACCGTATGTGCGGCATCGTCATGCTGCTGCCTCACGGTCAGGAGGGCATGGGCCCCGAGCACTCGAGCGCCCGCCTGGAGCGCTACCTGCAGCTGTGCGCCAAGAACAACATGCAGGTCGTCTATCCGACGACACCGTCACAGATCTTCCATGTGCTCCGGCGGCAGATGCACCGCAACTTCCGTAAACCGCTGATCGTGATGACGCCGAAGAGCCTGCTGCGCCACAAGCGCTGCGTGTCCGATATCGCCGAGTTTGCCGAGGGCGGCTTCCGCAACGTCATCGATGCTGAGGCGGCCGACGCCGATGCCGTCCGTCGCGTCATCCTGTGCAGCGGCAAGGTTTACTACGACCTGCTCGCCGGACTCGAGGAGAAGGCTCTCGAGGAAGTCGCTCTCGTGCGCATGGAACAGCTGTACCCCTTTCCCGAGACCGAGCTGCTGGGAGCCATCAGCCGCTACCGCAACGCCGAGGAGTACCTCTGGGTGCAGGAGGAGGCGCTGAACATGGGCGCCTGGTACTTCGTACAACCGTTGCTCGACGACCTGCTGCCGCCCGAGACCGATCTGCGCTACGTCGGCCGCGACGAGGCGGCGAGCCCGGCCGTCGGTGATGCGATGCAGCACCAGAACGAACAACAGGAGATCGTCGCGCAGGCTCTTGATGTGGCCTCTGATAAGCAGCTGAGGCTGGAAGACGCAAAATCCCGAGTCGCCGGAATCGACGGCGGCCACGGCAGCTAACCCGACAGGATTCCCCATGCCAGTGGATGTGGATATCCCCGAACTCGGGGAATCGGTGAGCGAGGTGACCGTCCTCGAATGGCTCCGTGCCGACGGGGATTACGTGGACAAGGACGAGCCCATATGCACCCTGGAGACGGACAAGGCCAACGTCGACCTGCCGGCCCCGTCCGCCGGACTCCTGCGGCAGTTGAAGAAAGTCGATGATACACTGTCGGTGGGTGATGTGCTGGCGCAGATCGAGGAAGGCGCGGCTCCCGCTGGCGACGGCAACGGGGCCACTGTCCAGGACGCGCCAGCGGTAGAGGTCGCAGCCGAGGAGGCTGAGCCGGCAGCCGTCGAGGACAGCGCCGATGTCACGGACCTGTCTTCTCTGAGCCCGGCGGTCCGCCGTCTCGTGGAAGAGAACGGCCTCGATCCGTCGCAGATCGAAGGCACGGGCCGTGGCGGCCGCCTTATCAAGCAGGACGTGCTGGCAGTGCTCAAAGAGCAGGAACGCGATGCCCGTGATCAGGCCACGGCGTCGCCGGCAACCGAACCGGCCCCGGCAGTGGCCAGGAGCGCGCCGGCACCCGCAGCACCCATTGAACCGGCACCGCCACCGGCACCAGTAGAAGCGCCTGCCCCCAAGCCGAAGCCGGCGCCCGCACCGGTGGCCGCCGCACCAGCTCCCACCGCGGATGGGACCCGCCGCGAGCCCATGTCCCGCATCCGCAAGCGGATCGCCCAGCGCCTGACCGACGCTCAGCGCACGGCGGCGATGCTGACCACCTTCAACGAGGTCGACCTGTCTCAGGTGATGGCCCTGCGCAAGCGTCACAAGGAACGTTTCCAGGAAAAGCACGGCGTCTCTCTCGGCCTGATGTCGTTCTTCTCGCGGGCGACGATCATCGCCCTGCAGGACATTCCCGCCGTCAACGCCAGTGTCGAAGACGAGGACATCGTCTATCACGACTACGTTAATCTCGGCATTGCCGTGTCCTCGGAACGCGGCCTGATGGTGCCGATCGTGCGCCACGCCCACGACCTGTCGATGGCGGGGATCGAGGGGGAGATAAAACGACTCGCCCTCGCTGCCAGGGACAACAAGCTCACCCTCGACGAGCTGTCGGGGGGCACCTTCACCATCACCAACGGCGGGGTCTTCGGCTCGATGATGTCGACGCCGATCCTGACACCACCGCAGACGGGGATCCTAGGAGCCCGTCTCAGTAATGCTTGATCGAGTCGGTGGTATGGGCGTTGGTGTTGTTGTTTTGACGTTGAGGGTGAGTGTGAGACTTCGTCTTTGGTGCACGAGTGTGACCGTGACGATGTTCGGCGGGCGGATTCC
>DASCMS010000025.1:0-9957 GCA_036011085.1 Candidatus Latescibacterota bacterium | reverse complement strand
ATTCTCCGCGCCCATCTGCACCTTCGTCAGCAGGTGGAAGAGCCAGATGCTCATGCCCACGTCGAGGCTGAGGAAATAGGCCAGACCCAGAACGGTGAAGCTGACGAAGAAGTGCAGTGACTGCGAGAGGGGGCGCACGAAGAGATAGTGGCTGAACTCGAGCTCAGGGATGAAGGGGAAGTAGTGGTTGAGCCCCAGAGTGCTCAGTGTGAGGAAGGGCAGCGCGAAGCCCGCCCACATGAGCGGATTCTTGAGGAAGGGGCTGACGATCTCGTCGCGGTTGCCCGTGTCAACCATCTCCATCGGCAGCTGTACCAGGGGGAAGTTCAGTCGGTCGTAGTCCACCCACTGCCGTCGCAGAATGACGGTCATGGTGATCATCATCAGATAGACGGCGATCATGAAAGAACACCAGGCCGTCAGGGGAACCACCCAGGCACCCCAGGGAATGCTCTGACCTTGCGGCAAGCCCTCGAAGAAGTACCGGATCGCCAGATCGTCGGTGGGCACGAGCCAACCGGTAACGTAGGGATGCAGCAGCTCGGACCAGTTGTTCTCCGGCGTGGCGTAGTAGTGGAGGGAGGGCAGCATGGGTATCAGGTTTGCCGTCAGACCCCACGTTGGGATCGCCGAAGCCATGAGCATCATCACGTAGATGATGACGAGTTCGGCGCTGGTCAACCCCCACGACCTCCGCACGAGTCGCAGCAGGGGATTGGCGATGGCGACGACGAGAAAGAACAGAAAGACGGCACCGGCAGTGATGTAGTCCGACGACATGCCCGCCGTGTGCATCGCCAGCAGGGCATAGGGGAAGGCGATGTTGATGACGATCGACAACGCCGTGCCGAGCAGCAGGGCGCGCCCTGTGAAGCGACCGGTCATCGTTTGCTCGAGGCCCCGGAGTCCGCCTGCGCCGCCCTCAGTCGTTGTGCGGCGCGTCGATGGGCCTGGCTGTCGACGGTCCGGCCGAGCTGCCGGTAGGCGTCGCTCAGATACAGATGGGCGCGGGCGTCATCGGGATCCAGTTCGACGAGTCGGGCGTAGGCGCTGGCCGCATCTCGTATGTTGCCGGTCTTCATGCTGGTGACCCCCAGGTTCAGCAGGGCATCACGATACCCGGGCCGCAGTCTCACGGCCTGATCGAAGTGAACACGAGCCAACTCCAGATCGCCGGCGCGGGCCTCGAGCAGACCCCGCGTATAGGAGAGCTCGGGGAAGTTCTGACCGATATCGGCGGCGTCGTCGAGGGCCACGCGGCTCGCAGCGAGCCGGCCCGCCTTGAGCAGGGCCAGACCCAGACGCGTACGCGTGACCGGATCGTCGGGTGTGAGCGAGACGGCTCTCTCGAGGGCGACGATGGCTCCGGTGTAGTCGCCCTGCATGGTCAACACGGCTCCGAGTCCGCTGTGGCCGTCGACATAGGTGGAGTCGATGGCGATGGCGTTGCGGTATTCACGCGCCGCCCCAGCCAGGTCCCCACGGACGGCGCGGTGCAGACCCAGGGCGTGGTGGGCTTTGGCCGGGCCCACCGGCACGACGCCTCCCTCGGGTGGCGTGACATCCGAACCGAGGTCTCGCTCCTGCAGGCGCATGGACTGGGAGCGTTCCAGCAACCGCCGCCCCTCCTCGCGTCTGCCGAGGCGCACGAGCGCCTGTCCGAGGCCCGACAGAATCTGGGGTGAGTGCGGATTCAGCTCAGCCGCCCGGGACAGGGCCGACACCGCCTCTTCGTGGCGCCCGCCATCGCGCAGGATGACGCCCAGATAGTAGAAGGCCTGCCCGTCATCGCCAGCCAGTTCGGTAGCGCGGCGGTAGTGGTTGAGCGCCGTCTGCGGATCTCCGGACTTGCGGTAGATTTCGGCCACCTTCTTGTGCGCCGCCACCAGTGTGGAGTCGAAGCGCAACGCCGCCAGGTACGAATTGACGGCCTCTTCGAGCCGTTCCTTGTGGGTGTAGATGACGCCGAGGTTGTAGTGGGAGTGGACGCGGGCTGAGTCCAGTTCCAGGGCCCGTAGAAAGGAAGCCTCGGCGCCGGCGGTGTTGCGGAACTCGTCGCGGGCGAAGGAACGGGCGGTGAGAACCGTGCCGAGGAGTTCGTGCAATCCAGCGTCAAGCCCGTCGTCGGTCACCGCACTCTCGGCCGCCCGTACGGCCTCATCGAACCGGCCGAGGGCAAGATATGCCCGTGCCAGGTACCGATCGGCCGGGGTACCTGCCGACTCCAGCAGGGGCAATGCCTCGTCGTAGCGCTCTTCGGCCAGGAGTTGACGCCCCGTCGTCAGGGGGTCGGTCGACTCGCAGGAACACAGAGCCAGAGTCCACACCCAGCAGATGGCGGATCCGGACCGGAGGAGACGCCCTCGAGCGACTCGAGCCCACGGTCTGACGGATCCGCCCCAGTTGCGCATTAACAGAGCACTAGTCGGCGGATTCGCGTATGGTGAGCGTCTGATTCACGGCCACATCGTACTGGGTCTGCACGGTACCTCCCGGCCAGCGGACCTCGACGCGGTCGACGGTGGTCGCTGAGCCGAGCCCGAAGTGACGGCGTATATCGCTGTGTGACAGATACCCGCCGCTGCCCTGCACCTCCATGCTCTGCGTCCGTCCACCGCTCTCCACGGTTACGCGTGCACCGATGCCGTCGCGATTGCTCCGTGTTCCGACCACTTTCACCTTCAGCCAGTTCAGGCGATTGCCCCCGTCGTTGCGCAACAGGCTGGGTGTGTCGTTGAGGTTGAAGACGAAGAGATCGAGATCGCCGTCATCGTCATAGTCGGCCACGGTGACACCTCGACTGACCTTGACGACGTCGAGCCCTGGCCCGCTCGTCCCCGTAACGTCGGTGAAGCGGCCGGTGCCTGAGTTGTCCAGCAGGAAGTTCGGCTCGGCGTAGCCGATGCCGATGCGTGGCAGGTCGGTCTGTGGGTAAACGTGGCCGTTGGCCACGTAGAGGTCCTGGTCGCCATCGTTGTCGCGATCGAAGAAGACGGTTCCCCAGCCCACATAGGGCTCACCGAGAACCGACGCCATCGACGGGAACGAGAGATCGAGGAAAAACCCGTCGCCGTCATTCCTGTACAGCGTGTTGTGCTCATCGGTGAAGTTGGTGACAAAGTAGTCCTGACGACCGTCGCCATCATAGTCGCCGCGGGCGACGCCCATGCAGCCCTGCATCGATCCCTCGCCGCTGTAGGCGACGCCGGCCATCAACGCCTGGTCCTCGAAGGTGCCATCACCCCGGTTCCGGTAGAGGTAGTTGGGACCCTGATCGTTGACGACAAGCAGGTCGATCCAGCCGTCGTCGTCGAAGTCGGTGAACATGGATTCGAAGCTGAAATGCCTTGGCCCGCTCAGGCCCGCAGCCTCTGTAGCGTCGCTGAAGGTGCCATCACCGTCATTGAGGTAGAAGACGTTGGCCTGAGGACGCTGTCCCTTGGGTCCGCAGAACACGTCGAGCCCACGCCACACGCAGGGGATGGGAGATTTGAAGTCCAGATCGAAGACCTGGTAGTTGGCCACGTGTAGATCCAGGTCGCCGTCGAGATCGATGTCGCCGAAGCTGGCACCCGTGGAGAACCCCGCGTGGTCCGTTCCCGAAACCGCTCCGCCTTCGACAAAGGTGCTATCACCCCGATTCATGTAGAGACGGTTCGGTCCGAAGTTGGTCACATAGAGATCCTGGTGACCGTCGTTGTCGACATCGGCGACGGCGCACCCCATGGCCCAGGCGGTGTCTCCCACGCCGGCAGCAACGGTTACGTCGTCGAAGCCGCCATCGCCACGATTTCGGAACAGCTTGTTCTCAGGATGGGGGACCGGCGGTGCCACCAGCCGCGAGCCATTCGGAAGGTAGAGATCGACATCACCATCACCATCGTAATCGAAGAAGGCGGATCCACCCATGTTGACATCGACGATGTAGTCCTGTGTCGGCGTGCCGGAGACGTTGGTGACAGCAATACCCGCGGCTTCGGACTGGTCCACGAATCCCACGCTTCCGGCCTGTGCCGTGAGGGCCGTTGCCAGGAGAAAAACTCCCACGCACCCGTAAACCAGCCGTGGCAGGTGAATCACGGGTCAGGCTCCGGGATGGGAGAGGATCATGCCAGGTCGCCGTCGCCGGCTGGGTTCAGCTCGTGCCTTGGGTGAGGTCAGCCAGCTCGTCGTCGAGAATCCGGACCGGGTACTTCTCGCGCAGGGACTGGACGTATCGAACATAGCCGGTCTTGGCCTTGCGGATTCTGACGAAGGCAGCGGCGCGGACGCTGGCCTCCTCGAAGGAAGGGTGCACGTAGGTGCGCTCGAGGATCTTGAAGACCGAGAAGTAGCCGTCGTGTGTGGCCACAGGTCCCTGGACCGAACCGAGAGGCGATCGCTGGGCACTGACAAAGATGTCCTTGTAGTTGGCCAGCTGTGCCTGGTTGATGTCGACAACTCCTCCCGTGGCACGCAGCTCTTCCCGCAGGGTGTGGGTGCGGGCCAGTGCCTGTGGGTCGGCGCCCGCCTCGATCTGATCCTTCAACTGCTGCGCCAGATCCTGGCTGTCAACGAGGATCTCGACGAGTTCCGTTTTTCCCGGTCTCTTGAACAGGTCCGGGTTGGCCTCGAAGTACGTGCGGGCCTCCTCGTCGGAAGCTGCCACATGCCGATCCACATGGCGATAGCGCAACAGACTCAGCAACAGCTCCTCCTTCTTGCGGGAGACCTTTTGCAGCAGGGCCGGGTCCCGGTCGAGTCCCTGGGCGCTCGCCTCCTCGAGAGAGAGATAGGACGGCAGGATGTTGTCCCTGAGGAGAATGGCGACTTTCGACGTATCCAGCAGTGTGTTCGCCGCAGCGTAGAGCGAGGCGGTGGCCACGAGAAATTCACCGATCGTGATCTCACCCCCACGGTAGGAGGCGATGACACGTCCGGAATCAGCGGCCGTCACTGTGACGGGACCGGTCTGGATCTCGGCCGACCGCTGGGCCACGAGTCGTATGGCATCGACGTGGGTGCGGGCATCGTACTGCGTAATCAGGGAATCACGCAGTATGCGGGACCGGACCGCCATCTTCGCCGTGGCCAGCTCCTGTTGAATCGCCCCTTCCGACAGCGTCAGCGGCGCCTCGATCTCGTCCATCACCTTGAAGACGGCCAGGCTCTGCGGACCCTCATCCTCCCCCCGAACCAGCACCGGTTCGGACACGCCGCCGACCTCGAGATGGAAGATGGCCTCGGCGATGGGAGCCACGACCTGACTCTTCGGCAGGTACTGGGCGAGCTGCCCGCCCGTGGCGGCAGATGCCTGATGGAGAGACCGTGTCGCCGCCAGTTCCTTCAAGGAGGCGCCGGCTTCGAGCAGGGCTTTCACCTCGAGGGCTTCGGCCATGGTCTCCACCATGACGCCGCCGAAGCGCAGGGCGCGATCCCGGTGACTGGAGCGCCACAACTCCTCCATCTCCGCCGTTGAGACCCGAATCTGCGCGGCGATGTGCCGACGGCGGTAGCTCTCAATGATCCGAGCCTGGCGGAATTCCTCCAGCCGGTCGACGAACTCGGCGTCCTGCTCGAGCCCCGTGGCCCTGGCCTCGGCCAGCAGGAGGGTCTTGTCGATCAGGGTCTCCAATACCCGGCGACGCCCGGCGGCAGGGGACGGGCCGGACTTCATGGCCTCGGGCAGGGAGGCGCTGTAGACGATGAACTGGGCAACATCGATGGAGTCGTTGCCGACGACGGCGAGCGTTCGGGTGACCTCCAGGCTCGACGGTTGCTGAGGTTCAGACGAATTGCAGGCAATCAGCAGACCGACGGCCGGCAGGAGCAGACTGACAGAACGTCGATTCATTGTATTTAGGCGGTCTTGATTCGGGGTGGGATTGAAGCAGCGGGCCAGGCAAATCTTGCTCCCGGTTTGATATATCATATCCCATGTGCTTATAATTCGCAATCGTTTGACAACCCCAACTCCGTGGTCAGACGAGACCACCATGAGACCGTTGAGACCATCGTCGATGAGACTGGCGTTCCTGACGATCTGCTGTGCCTGTACAGCCCTGTGTGGTACCGCTGCTTCGGCTGACCCTGCGATCGTGATCGGTGGGAATCAGGGCAGCAGCTGGCAGGACGGGGGAGGGACGATTCCTGCCTTCGTGATCCGCACAGATCGCAAGGCCGTGGAGGAGACCAACACGCCCGGAGGGGTCGTTGACTTCACCCCTGAAGACCGGCTGAACTGGATCTTTCCGCAACGCGCTGATACCACGGTGAACATCGCCATCGGCGCAGATTCTGACGGCCGAGGCGGCAGCATCCTCTCGCCGAACGCGCCCCAGATCGTCAGCCAGTTGCCATCCATGATCGATGGTGACCCGAGCACCGCGCTGGATCTCAGGGCCACGCAGAGCGGTCAGAGTGCTCGCGTGCTGGGGATCATCATCAATCTGGACCTCGGAGCGCGATTCGGCATCAACCGGTTCCGGTTCTTTCCGCGCAACGCCGATCCGCTGCTGCCAACCCCCGAGTTTCCGCACCAGAACGATTTTATCCGTGGCTACGAAGTGTTCATCAACGACGGCACGCCTGACACACAGATCGAAGGGGTCCCCATCCTCACGACGGTTGCCGTCGACGGGCAGAACGAGGACTCCGTGGTGGATGTCACCATTGTGCCGCAGTATGTGCGTTTTGTGCGCCTCAAGTCGATCGCCACGCGCGGTTTCGAAGTCGCCGAGTTCCAGGTGTTCGGCACGGGCTTCGTGCCTGAAGCCAGCTACGTGTCGAATGTCTTCGACTTCGGCGATCCGGCCATCCTCGGACGCCTGCGCTGGGTGGAGGAGGCCATCGGCGATCCCGGCCTGTCGAGTGTGCTGGTGCGAACCCGAACAGGGCACGACGCACAACCGGTCGAGTTCAACAAGCTTCGCCCGGGAGAGAACATCTTCCGGGAGGGGGGCGGCATCGCCCAGGCCGATGCTTTCAATCCGCTCTTTACCGCCACCGGTGGGGCCGACCGATCGAATCGTGCGGAGGTCCCCTGGAAGGCGGCAGCGGATGTAGACGATCCGGAACTGAGCAGTCTCATCGAGGGGATTCTCGACAACGAAGAGGTCGACGTACGGCAGGCACGGGAGGTATACAAGGATCTGAGCGTCGCCGAACAGGAGGTCATCTCACTGACGCGCGAGGACTATGGCGAGCTGGGGAAACGCGGAAATCAGGACCCCGGCGTGATCCGGGATGATCTCATCAACTGGAGTGCCTGGTCACCACCGTACCCGGCCACCGGGATCGTCGATGCCGCATCGCTGGAAGACAACACCCAGGGAGTGCCGATGGTCTCCCCCGGGTCGCGACGATTCTTCCAGTTTTCCCTCGAGTTCATCAGCGAAGACTTCGGCGTCGCCACGGGCGTGGGGGGCCTGGCCTTCGAAGCCATCCCCAGACCCTTTGCCAAGGGACTGATTGCCGAGGTGGCGCCACGAGATGCCAGTCTGGGCAAGAGGACCCGGTTCGGTTATGCGGTCCTCAACCAGGTCGGCGACGGTGCCGTACGCGGCTTCGACCAGTTTCGTGTCAGCACGCCACTCAGGGTTGAGTCGATTGGCCGGGTCGCCAGGGCCACGGCCGACGGTCAGCTCACGGCGGCGGACTTTTCCGGCCAGTCCCTCGACGATCTGCCCCTGACCGACGGGGATTTCTCCATCGTTGAGGTCAGCGACGACGGATTCACGATCTCCTTCGCCCGCATCGAGCAGGACAGCACGCTCCTGCGCATCGATTTCGACACGGCCGTGCTGAGATTCGGCACGGTCTTCAGCGGTCAAGCCTTCGACACGCAGTCCGATACGCAGGCAGGTCAGCCCGCCGTCGCCGGCAACGCCGCAGATCTCGCGCTGGACGGCTTTGAGGATCCGCACAGGGTACCCATCGGGCTCGTGCGCAACGGCAATCTGTCGGTGGCGGTGAGCACGTCCAGCGATCTGCTGATCAACGTCAGGGCCGACCCGCCGGTATTCACGCCCAACGGCGACGGCATCAACGATGCGTCGAATCTCGGGTACGACATCACCAACATCGCCGCGCCGGCACCGCTGCAGGTGGTCGTATATGACCTTTCAGGGCGGCGTGTCCGTCAACTCATCCGTGCCGCCGGGCTGAGTGGGCGGTACGCTCCGGCCTGGGACGGTCGTGGCGACGACGGGGCCCTCGTACCCCCGGGGACATACGTGTTTTCAGTAACGCTCGAAGCGGGAACGGGAACAGAGAGAAAAGCCGGTGTTGTCAACCTGGTCTACTGAGCTGGCGGCGCTCCGCTTGGAGTCGGCAGTCGGCAACTCTTCAGGAGGGATTCGTTTGCGGGCAGCACGCACCTTCTTCGTGATCGCGGTGACCATGGCCTGCACCGGACTGCAAGTCCAGGCCCAGGAATACGGCTCCCGACTCGGTGTGCAGCGGGGGGGAGACGTCGACTTCTCACCCGTCGGTCCGGGTGTGATGTTCGGCGCCCTCGACCCATCGGTGAAGAAGTGGCATGTGCCGCAAGAGCTCTACGCCGAGTACGGCTGGCGCCAGTGGGAGTACTCCAACTACGCCCGGCCCGAAGACAACTACGAGCGCTACGTCAACACAGTGCTGGAAGGCGACTACTTCTACGACGTCTACGGCAACTTCATCAATCGCGGCTGGTTGTTATATGACTGGCGGCAGGCCCAGCCACAGCAGGAAGGCAGCAGCATCTTCAAGGGCTCCAACTTCGGCGGCTGGTTCAGTGCCGTCACCGTCAGTGGCGACACGAAGGGGCAATACAGTTATGCCATCACCGTGGGCAACCGGATCCGCTCGACGCTGACACCACTGACCTTCTCCAAGCCGGCTTTCAGCGGCGTGCAGATCGACTTCGCTTCGGATCGCTACCAGGCGACACTGCTCGCCTCGCGGATCGATGATCCCGTCAATCGTGAGACCTTCGAGCCGGCGGCGCAGACCAACTCGACGAGTTTCGTGGGCGGACGCATGACCGCCCAGGTGGGCGACTTCATCACGGTCGGTGGCACCCTGGTTGATGCCCGCAACGCCAACACCAATCTCGATCTGTTCACCGGCGACCCCATCGCCGGCAACCTGACGACTGGCCAGTCCGCGGCGCCGTTGACGGCGATCGCCGTCGTGTTGAGCGATGATTCGCCGGAGGATGGCGAAGGGGGCGCCGCCCTGTTCGCCCACGATGTGATCATCAAGAGCCGCAACTTCGAGACCGGTCAGGAGACCACCCAGCGCCTCGCCGATGTTGCACGGCCCGGATCCGAGTGGCCCATCATCTTCGGCGGCTTCGAGCGTTCCGGCTTCCTGGCCGCCGATGGAACAGAGCGGATCATCCTCAACTATGACTTCAGCGACCCGGCGTACACGGGGCCGAACCCGACGGAGATCGTCTCCGTCGACTTCGACTACATCCTCGGCAACGACTATCGGGTGGCCATCTGGTCCGACCGCCAGGAGGGCCAGCGGGCCCAGCCGTCACCACCTCTGACGGCAGAGATCATCGACAACAGCCGACCGGCCTTCATCATCATCAAACGGGCCGACGGAAACGTCAAGGACGTATCAAACCTGCAAAGTGTGCGCTTCGACTACGGTCTACCCACGGCGAATCTCATCACCGGCTTCACGATCGAAGGCACGCGGATCGCCGGCTTTGACTTCTACGGTGAGTGGAACCGCAACAAGCGCTACGCCCAGTACCCCAATGCCGCCCTGTTCAATGCCGGCAAGCAGCACAAGATCTCGTCGGAGCGGTCCGACGCGTGGATGATGAACCTGACCCGGTCGACGTATCCCTTCTTCGGCTATGGTGAGGCGTACTCGATCGATCCTCTGTATTCGACCACGTCGTACATCGTGGCCGAGAACGGCACTGTCCAGTACGACAACGCCCAGCGCAGTCTGTTCGAGTTCGTCGACGACAACGAC
>DASCMS010000024.1:0-11940 GCA_036011085.1 Candidatus Latescibacterota bacterium | reverse complement strand
GCTACGAGGAAGGGGCGACCTACACCGACGCGGAGCAGATGCTGCGTCAGGAGCGACCGGATATCGTCGCCCTCGCTACCAATACCAAGCACCGCGCCGATCTCACTTGTCTGGCGGTGGAGTGCGGGGCCAAAGGGATCTTCACCGAAAAACCGATGGCGCACACGCTGGAGGAGGCGGACCGCATGGTGAAGATCTGTGCAGACGCCGGCGTACCGCTCAGCTGTGGGGCGATCACGACGACACATCCGTCATTCGCTCGGGCGCGGGCGCTTCTCGACGGCGGCGCCATCGGAGAGCTGGTTTCCATGGAGGCGGCAGGACCGTTCGCTCAGCATCAGAACTGGTCCTATTTCCTGGACAGCGCGCCGGCCTGGGTGGTGGGAACCGGGGACACCCCGCGCCGGGAGTCGGGGAGCGACGAGTTCACCGGGCAGGGGATGCTGGTCACCGACAGCGGGCTCATCCTCCACTTCCGCGCAGGGGCGCCCGGTCTGCGCCTGTGCGGGACCGAGGGGGAGATCGTTTTCAGCTACGGTGCTTGGCGCTGGTGGCAGGACACGTCGGTCGAGCAAACCAAAGGCCGCGTGGAGATGCCCTGGCCCAAGCCGCAGTTCGTACCACCGTATGGTGGCATCTACTCGCTGAAGGACGTCATGGACTGCCTGGCAGGGGAGCTGGACGAGCCCAAGAACTCCGGCCGCCGGGTGGCCGTTGCCCTGGAGGTGGAGGTGGCCCTCAAGCAGTCATCCGCCCGGAATGGGGCACGAGTCGATCTCCCCCTCGCGGACCGATCGCTGGGGTTGAACTATGACTGGTTCCGCTGACTTACTCGCGCATCCCGCTCGGCATGTGACGCATTAGATATCCCGCCATCTCCTCTCGCCCTCTCCTGATCATGCCTGAACAAAAGCGCATCGCCGCGATCGTCACCACCTTTTTCCCCAACAGCCACGCCGGCGTGCTGGCGAGCAAGTTTCTCACCGGCTTCGCCACCGACGAGGGCCTGATCGAGCCGCGCACTCGGGTCGCGTCGCTCTACATGGACCAGGTGCACGACCGTGATGTAGGCCTGCAACTGGCCGAGACATACGACATCCCCGTGTTCGGGAGCATCCGCGCCGCCTTGACCCTCGGTGGTACGGAGCTCGGCGTCGATGCCGTCCTCCTCATCGGTGAGCACGGCGACTACCCGCTTACGGCCCTCGGCCAGGAGATGCTGCCGCGTCGCTGGTTCTTCGAGCAGGTCTGTGGCGTCATCGCCGAATTCGGCCGGCCGATTCCGGTGTTCACCGACAAGCACCTGTCCTACCGGTGGTCGGACGCCCGCTGGATATACGACACTGCCCGCGACCTCGACGTGCCCCTGTGGGCGGGCTCTTCCCTGCCCGTCACCTGGCGCCGGCCCGACTACGAGCATCCAAACGGCGAGCCACTCGACGAGGGCCTGACCATCGGTTTCCACATGCTCGAGCGCTATGGATTCCACGGCCTCGAGGCCCTGCAGTGCCAGGTCGAATATCGGACCGGTGGCGAGACCGGCGTCCGCGCCGTGTCCTGCCTGTCCGGTGACGACGTGTGGCGCTCGGCGGACGCCGGCCGCTGGTCCCGCGACCTCGCCGACGCCGCCTTGGCGGCGATGGACCCGGGCCCCGGCCGCCTGGACCCGTCGCGGGTTGATGATCCCCACGTGTTCCTGGTGGAGTACACGGACGGGACGCGTGGTACCGTACTCATGCTGGGCGATGACGGGTACGTGAGCAAGTTCTCCTATGCGGGCCTGTGCGGGAGCGCGATCGACGCCTTCGAGTACCACACGGACACCGGTCCGAACCACGCCCATTTCAGCTACTTCGGACTCAATATCGAGGACTTCTTCGTCACGGGCGCTTCGCCGGGGCCGGTGGAGCGGACGCTGCTGACGACGGGGATCCTCGAAGCGGTCATGATCTCCCACCACCGTGGCGGGGCTCGCATCGAGACGCCTCACCTCGACATCGCCTACCAGGGAGGACGGAGACTACGTCGCCCTACGGCCCCGCGGCCTGGCGATACCAGTCAGCTTGCGGTACTGTTGCCAGAGCCGGGATCGACGCCCGCCGCCGTGCCGATCCCGATCGGGCGGGATGGCACCACAAGGGCAGGTTCTCAGTGATGGACGACGAGCTCGACGTCTGTCAGCATCAGGGGTGCCGCGATTTATGGTCGGTGCCACCGATATGAGTCATCGTAGCCGGCAGGAGAGGAAGCCGGATGATGGCGGCCTGTCGGAAGACGAGTCCTTCACCACGATCGCAAGAGGGAGAGAAGCACATGGCAGGCAATGGGAAAGTGCAGATTCAGATGATCGGCTTCGCCACCATCAAGCTGACCTCACCGGAGGGCAAGGTGTTGCTCGTCGATCCGTGGCTCACGGGTAACGACTTCTTTCCGGATGGGAATCCGGCCGTTCCCGACGCCTACAAGAAGGACGTGGGGGCATTCGGACGTGTCGACATCATCCTGCAGACGCACGCGCATTTCGATCACCTGAACCTCAACGACATCGTTGCTATCTCTGAGAGATTCGACCCGATCATCCTGACGCCGGTGGAAACCGCCATCTACATCCGCGAGAAGACGGACCTGGAGAACTTCTGCAACGGCGGTTTCGGCATGAACAGGGGCCCCCTGCCGCCGATCGACGGCATCTCGGTCTCCGGCGTCCACTGCGAGCACACCTCTTCCGAGATCGTGCTGCTCGAGGACGGGCGGCTCAAGGGCCGGGATATCGGTGACCCGATCGGCTTCGTGGTGGAGTTCGAGAACGGTTTCAAGGTCTACATCTCGTCTGATACAGGGCTGTGCTCTGATCTGAAACTCGTCATCGGCGATTACTATCGGCCGGATCTGGCTATTCTGAACATCTGCGGGGGCGGCTTCACCGTCGGTGGCGACAGCGCCGGTTATGCCGCGAAGATGATCAATCCCAAGTACATCATCCCTGCGCATTACGGAGTGTTCGATACCATGGATCAGACACCGGACAACTTCCTCGCGGCGTTGAAGAAACACGCGCCCGAGGTAAAGCCATTTGTCCTGGCGCCGGACGAATCGGTCGAGTTCTGAGCCTGGTACGCATCAGCTACAGCACGCCGGGAAATCAACCTCCGAAGTCATTGTCGCACGGCAGGGTGAAGCGCCTGAAGAGCTTGCCCGATTCACGAGGCGTGTCGCTGACAGTTGGTGGCCGGAATCATGCGGGCTCGCCGCCAGTCGCGGGTGAATCAACATGGTGGCGGTGACCGCCCATCGTGGCGCTTCGGGCGATTACCCCGAGAATCTCCGCACCGCCTTCCAAGCCGCCATCGACCTGGCTGTGGACATCATCGAATTCGATGTGCGTCTCACCCGCGACGGGGGACTGGTCGTCATCCACGATGAGCGGGTGGACAGGATCTCGGACGGCACGGGGCGGGTGGACGAGCTGGACCTGGCGCAGATTCTCGAACTCGATGCGGGCGCTCCCTTCGACGAGAGGTTTGCCGGCGAGCCCTTCCTGACCTTGGATCAGACGCTCGATCTCATGCCTGCCAACATGCGCCTGAATGTGCACGTGAAGGCGTCGGACACGGATCGGGAGCTCCTGGTGCGTCGTGTAGTGGATGAACTCCTGCGGCGCGAGCTACTGGCAACGGCTTTCGTTACCGGCGCGGAGGCGAACCTGCTGGTCGCCCGTCGGATCGCGCCAGAGATTGCGATCTGCAGCAATCTGCCCGTCTCGCGCTGTGTGGAGATCGACTGTCGCATCCTGCAACCCGCCAACGGCATCACCACGGCGGAGCTGGTGGAGGACGCCCACGCCAAGGGCATCCAGGTGCACCCGTTCTTCGCTGACGACACAACGGAGATGCAGCGCCTGATCGAATGCGGTGTCGACGGCATCCTGACGAACTTTCCGCATCGACTGCAGAACCTGCTCGGAGACAGCTTGACCCGGAGACAGCGAGAGGACAACCAATGAACAAGCACATTCTGCTCATCACGATCGATTCGCTACGCGCCGACCATGTCGGTTGCTACCAGAGGATGGACACCCGCACGCCGAACCTTGATGCCTTCGCCTCCACCGGCGTTCGGTTCGTGCAGCATCTGTCCAGTCTGGCCACGACCCTGCCTTCCCACACCAGTCTGCTCACCGGATGCCTGCCCTCCGTGCACGGCGTCAACTGGAATGGCGTGCAGACGCCACGCCGGCGACGGACATTGCCCGAAATCGCGGCCACCGAGGGCTATGAGACAACAGCGATTACCAGCTGGGGTGGGTTTCAGAACCAGGGCGGCCTCGGTTTCGACGCGGTTCACAGCGAGGCAGGGGCCGGAGCCGACGAGAACCGGGGGGATGAGACCATCGAGAGGGTGGAGGCATGGATCGGTGGCGTCGACCCGAGCAGATCGCAACTGCTGTGGGTCCACTTCATCGACCCGCACACGCCCGACAATTGTCCCGAACCGTTTCCACGGACCTACATGGGCGAAGTGGAGTTCGTCGATACCCTCATAGGTCGATTGCTGGACGGGTGGGACGCCCGACTCGGTGTCGACCGCACTCTTGCCGTGATCACTGCGGATCATGGCGAGCACCTGAATGACCACGGCGTCGAGCGGGGGCACGGCACTCTATGGATATCCAATGCACACATTCCTCTTCTGATCCGCTGTCCAGGGTCAATCCAACCGGGGACCACGGCTGACGAGCTGACACGCCAGATCGATGTCCTGCCGACGATCCTCGACTATTGTGAACTCCCCTTGCCTTACGACGTGCAGGGCATGTCGTTGCGCGGACTGATCGAAGGTCGGGACTTGGGACTGCGGCTCGTTCAGCAGGGTCAGGCCGTACACGGAGACACGGACACGGTCACCGTGCGAACCGGAGAGTATGCGTTCTTCTTCGGTAATGACGGAGATCTCGTTCACGTCTTCGATCGTCGAAGCGATGAAGGTGAGGCGCAGGATCTCTGGAAACGTGATGGCCGCGCGCAGCAGTCGGTTGAACATTCCGTGCGGGACGGTGAGGAGGAGTGAAGGTCGTCGCGGCGCGGGGAGGGTGATTCGGATGGCAGGCGTTCGTCTGTCATCGTAGTTTGCGCGGCTGCGGCTGGTCTGCAGGCATGACAACATTACGCCGATCTCGCGTTATAGCTGATCGACGATCTCGAGGCAACCCATGCGTCAGCGACGGACGATCTACTTCAACGATGCGCGCCACTACTATCTCTTCGTCTTCGAGCCACCCATGCGCCTTCAGGATGCGTGGGCGCCGGTGGACGAGGTGGCCGACACGGCCGTAGACACTTTCGTCTACGGCGTTTCCCGCGATGACGGTTGGTTCTACCCATCCAAGGTGGGGCTGCGCTTCGGTGAGGATCAGGTAGGCAAGTTTGACATGGCCGCCTACTGGCGGGTGTGGGAGAACATGCAGAGCCTCATCGATCGGGATCTTGACCCGTTGCAAGTCCTCATTGACCGTGCCCACGAGCGAGGCATGGACTTCATTCCTTCGCTGCGGATGGGCGCCTACGCGGGACTGGACAAGGCGTTGCAGACGGTGAACGGTGGACCGGGCATGGCGAATGCATCGGTGCGGGAGTTCATGCAACGGGCCGTTGCCGAACTGGCTACCGATTACGAGACGGAGGGGGTGGAACTGGACTTCGCCGCGGCCCCCGGCGGGACGGGAGCCTGGTTCCCGCCCGACGAGGCGCAGATGCGCGGCCCGGAAATGACCGACTGGCTACGGCAGGCCAGCGACACCGTACGCCATCGGGCGGGTGGCGAAGGCCTGCTCGGAGCACGGGTGTATCCCACGGCCGAGGTGAACAGGAAGAAGGGTCTGGAAGTGGAGCGCTGGCTCGACGAGGGGCTCGTCGATTATCTGGTGCCGATGGTGTACGGGCTCTCCATCCTCGACGGCGCCATGCCGATCCAGTGGCTGATCGAGGCGGCCCATGAGAAGGACACATCGGTGTATGCCATGCTGCACCCGTATCGGCACGACGACAGTCGCCCGAGAATCGTGAGGCAGTATGCCTCGCCGGCGATGGTGCGGGCAGCGGCGGCCAACGCACAGGCCGCTGGTGTGGATGGTCTCTACACCTGGTTCATGGAATGGCCGCTGGGTGAGAGTGAGCGCTCGGTGCTCACCGATCTGTCCGATCCGGCGCAGATCGCCGAGAAGGACAAACACTACTTCCTGCGTCGCGCGTCCGATCTGTCGTACGTGGTGGACGTGGACTATGCGGCGCACCTGCCGCTGACCTTCGATCCAACATACGACCTGGGTCGGACCTTCGAGATCCCGGTGACGATCGCTGACGATGCGGAGCGAAACGACCGAGTCCGCCGTGTCTGCCTGCGCCTGGCCCTGACGGATCTGGTTACGGCGGATCGAATCGAGATCAGGATCAACGGCGAGCGGGTTTCCCAACAGCGCGTGCGGCGCCGGACGACGACACCCGTGGCGCCCTATCAGGGCATGTGGTTGGAGTTCGATCTGGAGGGGGCCGAGCGCCTGCGCCAAGGGACGAACCGTCTTGAGGTGGCCCTGCTCGAACGCCCCAGTGGACTGTGTAGCCCCGTCGTGCTGGAGGATGTGGAGGTGATCGTGGAGTATGATCTGTGGCCGGGAAACCAGGCCTGATCAGATCTTCCGGAACAACCGACATCCCCATCACCTTCACGAACACACCCTGACCACGGATCCGCTGACGCCGGTGAGCGGCGAGCTCGCGGTGCCCGAAGGACCTGGATTGGGTGTGGAGCTGGACCGAGAGGCACTGGAGCACAATACGCTGGAGGAACTCTAATCGGTGATGTCGCTACGACTACGCAGCCGTTTCTGTCGGAATTCGCCGTTTCCGCCGCATGCGCTCGTATGACTCGGGCGTCCCGTCGTGGAGGGAGCCGAACCAGCGATCGAACGGTACCGTGACGGTGCCGTAGTTGCACTCGAAGTAGCGGTGGTGCAGGTAGTGGAAGTAGGAATCGATGGAGATTCCGTCGGCTTCATCTCTCAGGACCAGGCGGTCGAAGCCGGTGTGCCCGAGTGCGGGATTGATCGCCGGACGCTGCATCAAGTAGAACATGTGGATCGGGTGGGACGGCACCACTAACAGAATGATCCAGCGCGTGAAGTAGAGGAGGTGTTCGAGGGGGTGCATGGAAAGGCCCGACCACGGCCCTACGTTCGTGTTGCGATGGTGGACGTGGTGGGCGCTGTCGTAAAGCGGCTTCCAGTGGGAGATGCGGTGCACCCAGTAGAAGTGAAAATCCTGCCAGAAAGGAAGGATGAACCCCAGGGCGATAAACCAGACCGGGTTGTCGTAGAACGTGGTGAAGGCAATCCAGCCGTTGCCGTAAGCCCACAACATGACAACCTCGTACAACGTCCAGACCGTGCCGCCGCTGGCCAGGCTCCAGAACATGTTGTCCTTGACCTGGTTGTTGAAGAGGAAGACCGTGCTGCTTGTGGTGGGCCAGCGGGAATTGTATTTGAAGCGAGTGCCCTGAACCCGTCGCCAATACAGGATGCCATGCAGGGTGCCGGCGACGATTGACAGCAGCACCAGGTTGCGGGCGAACATCGGAAGGATCCAACCGACGCGCAGCTGGCTGAAGTTGCTCAGATCATCGGCCCCGGGCTGGAGGTAGCGCCAGGTCAGGGCGGCAAGTCCGTAGAACAGCGCGGCTCCGAAAGGCCACAGGAAACCGGGAAAGCCGAGGAAGAACCGCATTAGCTTTCGGGGCTTCACCGGCCAGGCGAAGGGCAGCGCCTTCCCCAGAGTGCGGGGCGTCCACTCGCCGCGCGCGTCTCGGGTCTCGTTGCCGTCGTCGATGGTGGCTGTGGTGGGTCCGATAGTTTGCTCCGCCATGATATAGAGTCAAGTATAATCGACGGTGCGCCGGCAAGTCTACTCTGGCGAGCCCCGCTGCCGGGCGAAGTCCACGACCTGGCCGACTGCCTGGGCAATGAGCGTGTTCAGAAGGGCGGCTGTCTACGGAACCTGCCAACAAGCGATAGCGGGTACTGCCACATGCGCCAAGGAGTGAGATGCCAATGACGGTTGAGAAAAGTGACAAGCTGCGGATTGCGGCAATCTGTGGGATCTACCACCCGTGGTCCCATGCGGATGCCATCATCACCAAGTTCCTCAAAGGAATGTCCACGGATGAGGGGTTCTTTCCGCCCAAGGTAGAGGTGGTCTCTCTCTACATAGATCACGTCCTCGAGAACGACATCGGCATCGGACTGGCGCAGGAGTATGGGGTGCCCATGTACCCTAGTCTGCGCAGGACGCTGCACGCTGGAGGTTCCGAACTCGGTGTGGACGGAGTGCTGCTCATCGGTGAGCACGGAGACTACCCGCACGACGAGCTGGGCCGCAAAATGTACCCGCGGCGCTATTTCTTCGAGCAGATCGCTGGCGTGTTCGCCGAGAGCGGGCGCAGCGTGCCGGTCTTCAACGACAAGCACTTCGCCTGCGATTTCCGGGACGCGCAGTGGATGTGGGATCGTGCCCAGGAGCTGGACATTCCCTTGATGGCAGGCTCCTGTCTACCGGTGTCCTGGCGGCGGCCCTGGCTCGAGCACGAGCTGGAATCCCCCATTGAAGAGGCGCTGGCTGTGGGGTATGGCGACCCCGAAGCCTATGGCTACCACACACTTGAGACACTCCAGTGCATGATCGAAAGACGCTCAGGCGGTGAAACCGGCGTGGTGTCCGTGCAATATCTGGAAGGCGAGGCGGTGTGGCAGGCCGGGCGGGACGGCCGGTGGTCACTCGAGTTGGCAGAAGCGGCCTGCGCTGCAATCGAGAACAAGCCGAAAGGATCGATGAAGGAGCACGTGTCGAATCCCTTCGTCTTCCTGATCGAGCATGTCGACGGCCTGCGCTCGGCGGCGCTCATGCTCAACGACTACATAAGCGACTGGGCCTACGCCGGACGCCTGGACGGCGACATACAGGCGTGCGAGTTCTACCTTCAGCCGGGCGGGCCGGGCGCCAATTTCGGATATCTGTCGCGCAACATTCAGAGGTTCTTCACCACAGGGGAGGCGACCTATCCACCGGAGCGCACGCTGCTGACGTCGGGCGTGATCGACGCGGTGATGCGCTCGCGTCACGAAGGGAATCGGTTGGTGGAGACGCCGTATCTGGACATCGCCTATTCGTCGTACACGCAGGAGCCGATTCGTCCACGGGGTGAACGACCCGGCGGGGCCTGTCTCGATCGCAACACGCCGGACGTGTTTCTGCCGTGGAAGGACAACTGAGCGTTGCCGATGACAACCCCCCACACGGTTGCCACCGACCCCGGAACGGACTGGGTGAGAGATACGGCGTCGGCGATCGAACCACCGCCCGACGCCCAGGTCGATCCCGCACCAGAGGCGCGCTGGCCAGCTGTGGCGGAGCGCACCGGCGTGTATGGCGTGGTCACACCGAATGTGGTTCTCCTCGACGGCGCGGGCTGGCGACTGTACTACACGCAGATTCTGCCTCGTCCGGGGTGCCCGCAAGGCGCAAATGACTATCACAACGCCACGACGCGTATCTTGAGCGCCACGTCGGTGGATGGCGCCACCTGGACTCCGGAACCAGGTGTGAGGCTGTCTTCGCAGGTCGGTGGTGGAGGCGAGTATCGGGTCGTGTCCCCGGAGGTGGTGCCCCTTGACGACGGTAGCGGCGATCTGCGGATGTACTATGAGTGCGGTCCGGGTCCGCAGTCGGTGGCCAGCTCGATCCGCAGTGTCATCTCCTCGGATGGCGGGACCAACTGGACGGCAGAGGCGGGCGAGCGGCTGGCCGGTGGCGGAAGTTACAACTCGCCGCGGGTGATCGTGCTCGAAGACGGTCGCTGGAGGCTGTACTGCAGTTCCCGCGGCGTCGGCATCATCAGCTCGATCTCGCAGGACGGCGGGCGGACCTTCGAACCCGAACCGGGGACGCGAGTTGCTCCGAGTACGTCCTATGAGGCGGTGACGGCCTTTGCGCCCGAGGTGTTGCGAATCGCCGGTGCGGGGTATCGCATGTACTACGCAGGCTACAGCGCCCCAAATCGCGCCTACCTGCTCAGCGCGGTCTCCGACGACGGCCTCACATGGCAAAAAGAGACGGAACCGGTCATCATACCTGGCGGCCGCTGGGACAGAGTGAAGTGTTCTGAGATGTGCGTGATGAGTCTGCCGGATTCAGAACGTGACGAAACATCGTATCGAATCTTCTACGAAGCGTGCGACGGCACTGCTGCTGATGAACGCGGCGTGTGGCGGATCGCCGCTGCCACTTCGTCGGTCACCAAATAGGAAAAGCCAGCTCATCGATCTTCCAGCCCGGTTTCCTCCGCGATGAGCGACGTACCGCAAGCATTATGCGGGCACCGAATCAGACGATGCTGCCTGCCTCGATCGCCACTCGGCGCAGGGTGGAGTAGAGGAAGCCACACAAGCTGTGGGCGGCCTTCTGATTCAGGGTGAAGGGGAAGGGGAACCTCCACACGTCACCCTCCGGCGTCGGCAGCTGCCAGCACCAGACCACATCAGGGACCGCGGCGACGCGACGCCCCTGGTTTCAATCAATGATCTGCGAGTCATCACACCTCTGGACAGACTGGAGGTGCTCTCGGAGCTGAATCTGGGCACTGCCTTGGTAACGCCGAACGGGGATGGTATTCACGACCGTCTTGAACTGGCCTATCCGCTGCACGGGGTCTCCGCCGCCGATGTCGAGGCGGGCGTCTACGATCTGGCCGATTGTCTGGTGCATCGACTGGCAGCCGAGGCACGGGGCGAAGGAAGGATCAGACGGCGATCAGTGGTCCTAACGTCTTCGGATTTGTGTGTCCGACAACATTGCCAGGCGAGGTGATCATCAGCAAGCCCTGGTGCGGATTGGACAACCGCATGCAGGTGCGCTCTGGCCTCCCCGCCTGGGACTCCGAATATACCCGCCCGAAGTGACTCATGGACGTGAGACTCGCAGAGACCGAGATGGGCCTTGAGAAGGCCGGCCGCCTTCTCCTGCACCTGAGGCCCAGTTACAGGCGCGGACGAGGAAGTCCTCTCCGCCGCCGTCCGAACGTTGACGAGCTTCTGGACCTCGGGCTACTCTGCAAAACGCCACCCCATGAATATCTCATGAGATGGCGTTCTTTGGAACCGGCGCATCCGGGGCTCCGAACTGTCCCGCGCCGCCGCAAAGACCGGGATAGTACAACGACTCCCGATCATTGGGATTCCATTTTTTGCTTACGGGGAGGGTTTCTGGTTCTTCTCTCTGGCCTTCGCCGCCTTGTCTTCCCGTTTCTTGATCATCTTCTGCTTGTTCTTGTTCTTATCCTTCTTGCCACCTTTGTCTCCCATTGCATACTCCTTTTGTTGTCCACTCGCCGAGAGGGCCCTGCCACGTACTAAACGGAGGCGCGGCAGGCGGGTCAAGGAGGCTGGCGCAGTCCCAGCCGGAGCCGACCTCTTCCTTCATTCATAAGTGAATCCGAGAGTAGTTGGCAACAAGTATTCTTGTATCCTGTCCGAACCGAGGCGCATGCGACAGCGATTTCTTCCCCTTCAGTCGTTCCGTGCGTCCTCGTGGTCGTGGCAGGAACCGGCGCAAATCGGCCCCCTCAGGGCTCAATGGTCCCCGTGCGGGGACTCAGGCCGCTGCGGTCTGCTCACGGGCGACGGCGAGGATCTGAGCCTTCTCATTGGTCGAGAGCAGGGTCCACATCAAGATGACCTGGGCAAGCTCCACATCGATGACGCGCTTGACCTGCTGACCGACGGGATGCAGGTGCGCGTGACCGGGCACGAACTGCGTGAAGGAGTTGGCGATGGCGGCGATAGGTTTGGAGAAATCCTCCGTCCTCATATACCCGTGGCACGCCACAGGGCGCGAGCGC
>DASCMS010000023.1:0-67355 GCA_036011085.1 Candidatus Latescibacterota bacterium | reverse complement strand
GTCACCGCCTGAATCATGGCCTGGATGTAGCCGAACTGGTAGGCCCAGGCCTGGTAGCCGTCGGAGTCTTCGTGACCCGGTGCGTGGTCGGGCACGATCATGTGCGGATATCCCACCTCTTTGAGAGCACTGATGTTGCGGTACATGCTCATCACCCCTTCATCCGGCCAGACCTCCTGAAACTTGTTGCGGCCGCCGACGATGTTGCGGAAGTGACACAGGAAGATCTTGTTGCGTGAGCCGAAGTTGCGGATGATCTCGGGAACATCGTTCACCGGGTCCGTGGAGGCTTCGGCCATGCAGCCCAGGCACAGGTTGACGCCGTGATAGTCGCTGGGGCAGATCCCGATGAACTTCTTGAAGCCGTCGGGGCCGCCGAGCACGCGATCAACGCCCTTGAAGCCCGGGGGAAGCCAAGGATCGCAGGGGTGGCAGGCCATACGCACCTTGCATTGTTCGGCGACGGGGACGACCCGCTCCAGATAGTGAGTGATGCGCTTCCAGTTTACCTCGGCCGTGAGCGGCTTGCCGAAGCGTGGGGTGTCATCGGCTTCTTCCAGGTTCCAGGTGCTGTAGCGTGAGTTGCCCCGACCGAGAGGAACACTCTCGGTGCGCTGATTCTCCATCTCGCAGAGGTAGTACTTGATTGCCGGAATGCCGGCCTCGGCAGCCTGCCGGATCAAGGTGCAGACCAGTTCGATCTCCTCGTCTCCCTTGCGGAAGTCACCCAGCATGTAGGCCGGAATCGAACCGCCATCACGGTTCAGCTGGGTGATGGGGATGGCCACCATCTCCATGTCGACGCCGAACCTGGCGCACTTCTCCTTCTTCTCGATCAATTCAGCAACATCCCAGCCCGTGTCGCGGTCGAAGGTGAGGAAGTTCTCGTTCTTGGCGGTTACGCCGTGCCGGGCGAGAAACTCGAGGTCCTTGTCCGTGGTGGTGAATTGCTGCGTACCTGCGTGCATCGGGGGACTCCCTGAGGTGACAATGGACAGCTCGAAGAGCCCTCTCGCGCTACGCGCGGAGGGCTTTCTTCGTGATGTTCTCCTCCGGTCTCTCACCAGCGGCGCACTGCGTGCGCGTCGCCGGTGCCACGTCGGCCTGCGGCCGCCGCGGTCCCTTCGGGTGCGAGCCCTTCACACATCGCCCACCACTCGAAGAGCCCTCTCGCGCTACGCGCGGAGGGCTTTCTTCGTGATGTTCTCCTCCGGTCTCTCATCAGCGGCGCACTGCGTGCGCGTCGCAGGTGCCACGTCGGCCTGCGGCCGCCGCGGTCCCTTCGGGTGCGAGCCCTTCACACATCGCCCACCACTGCAGAAGCCTCCTGCGCGCTGCGCGAGGAAGGCTTTCTTCGTGGGAGTCTCCCAGATAACCGACCCAAGATCGAGACCACTGTTCTTGACTCTGTGGCACCTCGCACGGTAGCGTGACAGGGAGTCCATACCGCAAGCGGTCCGGGCATACGGGCTTTTGCGGTTCTGCGGGGTTCGAATCCTCACGCGGTTATACGCGGCCAAGCGATAGGGCTTGCGGGCTCAACGAGAGGCGAGGGTCCATGTGGCTCTCGTCTCTTTGCATTCAGTCCGGGAGCTTGCTCAGGACTTCCTGCATGGTTCGCTTGTACTGGCTGAGGGCCTTGCGACCTTTGGCTGACAGCGAATAGGTCGTACGCGGCCGGCCATCCACCAGCTCCTTGTCGACGCTGACGATGCCGGCCTCCTCCAGTTTGGCCATCTGGACGGAGAGATTCCCCTTGCTCACACCGCTCTGGCGGAGCAGATACATGAAGTCAGCTCGTTCCAACATGGACAGGAACGTGAGCAGGCGAAGTCGCACCGGCTCGTGCAGTAGCGTGTCGATGTCGGGTACTGTGGGATCGCTCACGACGCGGCCTCATCAAACGCGGCGCTCGTATGCAGGAACCGCACCATCAGTACCAGCCCTGAGAGGAATACGCCGATGCCGCCGGCCAGCATGGGCATGGCCGGTCCCCATCCCATGGCGATGGTCGTCGCGCCGCAAAGGAAGAGCAGCACGGCATAGGCCCTGAAACGGTGAGCGGCGGTGATCTGAGCGCCGATGAGCGCACCTATGGCCAGCAGCATCGCTGGCAGGCCTGCGATATAGTGGCCAAGACCGGAGACCGGCTCGGGGCCCTCGGCCCTCTGCAGATAGAGGAACAATCCCACCCCCAGAAGGAACGTGCCCACCAGCAGGGCGAAGGTCACCTTCAGGCCGGTTCTTGTCTGCGACTGACGAGCCTGGGAGAACTCGACGTATCCTGCCCGTGGCTCTACGATCCGGCGCCGCAAGGGCGCCCACAGGGGCACCATGAGCGCCGGCGCGACAGCGGCCAGTACCGGCTGGTCCTGCCACCATCCCACGCCGATCGTCAGCAGGGCGACACCGACGAGAAGATCCAGCAGACCGTCACCCCAGTAGGAGCTGTATAGCCGGGCTTCCGTCTTCGATTGTTCGTCGGACATGGTGACTGCCTCCTCAGTTCGCGTGATGTACTCGGTTTATGAGGAGAACTAAGTTCATAACGTGAACCTTGTCAAGTGGCAGGTTGACGACGGTCTGGTGAAACCCTTAATCGAGGGGAACTACACACTACTACACCGACCCGGAAGGGTTGCCATGGCTGAGTTTGAGTACATCGACTTCGACCGCGAGATCTGGGAGACGGAACTGGAGGAGTTCGTCCCCTCCACCATCTACGATATGCACACGCACATGTGGTCGGAGGTGCACGCCCCCGCTGGCGGGGAGGCGAAGGGTCTGCGTACGCCTTTCGACTACCGGTCGCACCTGGACTGGGCAGCGAGGCTGTACCCGGGGCGACAGATGCACTATCTGATCCTCGGGACTCCGGTGGTGGGTATGGATGTGGAGGGGCACAACGACTGGATGGCCCGGCAGCTGGCGGCCGATTCCGATTCCGCCGTGAACATGGCGGTGACACCGGACATGTCTCCGGAGTATGTCGCGGCCCAAGTGAAGCGGCACAGCTTTTTGGGCCTGAAGCCCTACCGTCTGTTCGCCACTGATCCCGCCGAAGCCCGTATCGGCGACTTCCTGCCCGAGCCCCTGATCGAGGTGGCCCACGACATGGGTCTGGCCATCACCATGCACCTGGCCAGACGGCGGGGTGTGGCAGATCCCGAGAACCAGCAGGACCTGGCGCGCTACACACGGCAGTATCCGGGAGCGCAGTGGATCCTGGCCCACTGTGCCCGGGCCTTTAACGCCTTCATGATGCAGGAGGCCATCGAGTTTCTGACCGACCTGCCCAACATCTGGTACGACACGTCAGCAGTAAACGACCTGTACTCCCACTTCCTGCTGATGAAGCACGAGGATCGCCGCCGCGTCATGTTCGGCTCCGACAACATCGTCGCCGGATGCGCCCGCGGGAAGTACATCACCTATGGCCACGCCTGGGAGTACTTCTCCGGCCATACGAGCCTGCCGCACTGCAATCCCACACCCACACTCGTGATCTACGAGCAGCTGCGACAGGAGCGTCAGGTGGCCGACATGCTGGGCCTGACGCAGGATGAGGTCGAGGATCACTTCTCCGGCAATGCACGCCGCTTTCTGGCGCAGCTGCGACAGGAGCGCAATGAGTGAGACGCTCTGTGGCGGTGACAGCCCATCGCGGTGCTTCCGGTGAATACCCGGAGAACACAGCTGCGGCCTTCCAGGCTGCCACCGACCTCGCCGTGGACGCCATCGAGTTTGATGTGCGCCTCACCCGGGACGAGGGCCTTGTCGTCATTCACGACGACAGTGTCGATCGCATTTCGGATGGCGAGGGGCGCGTGGCCGATATGGAGCTGGCCCGGATCCTCGAGCTCGATGCCGGAGGCGAGCGGTTTCTCACGCTGGAACAGGCTCTCGACCTCATGCCCGGGGACATGCGCCTGAACGTGCACCTGAAGGCGACGGACACGGATCGGGACAGACTGGTACCGCTCGTGGTGGACGAGCTTGTGCGACGAGACCTGCTGGCGACGGCCTTCGTCACGGGTTCGGAGGCGAACATGCTGTCGGCGCGGCGGGTCCTGCCGGAGATCGAGATCTGCACCAATCTGTCAGTACCCCGATGTGTCGAGATCGGCTGTCGCATCCTGCAGCCGGCCAACGGCATCACCACGCGGGAGCTGGTAGACGAGGCGCATGAGAACGGGATCGAGGTGCACCCGTTCTACGCCGACGACCCCGACGAGATGCAGCGCCTCGTCGACTGCGGCGTGGACGGCATCCTGACCAACCATCCGCAGCGTCTGCAGAATCTGCTCGCCCAGACTGACACGTGAGTGACCGGGAGCTACCGCATCACGCTCTCGGTGTCGTGGCGCTGAGGATGCGCCACTCCTGACCGCCGTCGTTGGCCTCGTAGAACATGCGGAAGCGGCCGTCCGGGAGACGCACCACACAGGGCTCGCTGACCTTCTCGCTCTGCAGTGGTCCGCCGCAGTCCAGGCAGATTCCCTCGTCCTTGACCCACTCCAGCCCGTCGCCCGAGGTGGCGCTGAAGATGCGACCCCGCACCGGGTCGCTCGACCACCCGGCGTAGTACATGCGGTAGGTGCCGTCACCGAGGCGCAGCACCTCCACGGCGTACACGGCGAAGTCCTCCAGATCACACTCCTGCTCGATGCGCACGCCCGGCTCCCGCTCGAAATCGAGACCGTCATCGGAGATGGCGCTGATCACGTGATTGCCGGTGTGGATGCCCGTGCCAGCAGGCTCCGTCGGGTATTCGTGGCAGTAGAGACGCCAGCGCCCGTCCGCCAGCGGCACACAGCGGGGTGAGCCGCAGACGGCATCGGCCACGGCGAAACGAATACCCGGCTCGCGACGCCAGTCGAGACCATCCGTCGACAGGGCGCTCAGGACGACGCTGCGATCCGTCGCCGAGTGCGCCTGGTAGTACATGCGGTAACCGCCACCCGGCAGGGCGATCACGTCGGGACAGAGCGTCCGGTTTTCTGCATCGGGGGTGTGCACGTCAAGGCGCAGGCCATCCTCTTTCGTCCACACGTCGCCTGACTCGGAGTGGGCACTGACGATACATCCGGTAACGCCCTGCTCCCGACGCTCCGGCTCGCCGCTGTAGTAGTACATCCGGTAGCCGCCCCCCGGCAGAGCGATGGCATTGGGAGTCAGCACGCGGTGCGGGTCACGATCATCGTCCACGTCGATGACGACGCCTTCGTCCTTGTGCCAGACCGTGCCCGGATCGACTTCCTGGTAGTGGTTTGAGCTCAATTCCTTCACGGGACCGCCAACGTGATCACCGGAAAACACTCGGGTACGTGCAGATCACCGCCGCCGTGGCGGGCCCACGTCCACAGGGCGCTGGTACTGCGACCCGGACCTTCCACCACCTCGGTGCGTCCGAGCTCGAGTCTTAAGGTTGTGCCGTCCCGGGGCGGCAGGATCTCCTTGTCGTCCAGCAGCTTCATGCCCGACCACGGCAGGGCGATCTCGGCCGTCCACCCCCGGTCGACCTGCTGGCGGTCGTTCAGCGTGCCGTCGACGCACACGGCGCTGTGCAGACCGGGGAAGGTCCACTGCTCGAATCCCCAGCGGGGCCCGCGAGCGTGGTCGGTCTTGTGGTCCTCGCCGAGCACGAAAGGTTGAAGTCTCGCCAGATCGAACTCGGGGATATCGTAGTGGCTGCCGCGGGCGTAGGCGTCCTTCCAGACGAGAGTCAGGGGCGCCGTCCGGCCCGCAGGATTGACACCGAGCTCGTACACGGCGCCGGGGAAGGCGAGGCAGAGCAGGACAGCGTTCTCCTGCCAGCTCAGCATCGCCCGTTCCGTGTCGAGGGTCCGGACATCGGGATCGCTGACCCAGAAGCCGATGTAGAGGCCGACGTCGTCCCAGCAGAGAGCGGCACGGGTTTCGAGGTGGGCGCGGGCGCCCGTGTGGATGTCGGCGAAGAGGGAGGTCCGCTCCACGTCGCGCCAGAACGGCTTGTCGAGGTTGCCGTCGACGTCGGCTGGCCCCGACGCGCGCCGGCAGGTGTAGCGGGGGATCTCGCGGTAGGGGCAGAGGGTGGCGCTCACTGCGAGCCGACTTCCGTCTCCGACAGGTGGATGTAGGTGAAGCGCTCGGGAATGTGGGAGTCGTAGACGCCGTGGGTGTTGAAGGCCCACCCGGGACAGACCTTGTCGCCGCCGGCACCCTTCAGCCACTGGAACCGCGACAGGTCCATACGCCACACATCCCCTTCGCGGCCCGGTAGCGGACGACCGTCGGCCAGCCACTTCAGGCTCTGCCAGGGAAAGGCCACCTCCACCGTCCAGCCTGTGTCCACGTCGCGGTCGTCGTTGATCGTGCCGTCGAGATGGACCGCCCACTTCATTCCGGGCATGTCCCAGTCCAGGAAGGCCCAGCGTCGTCCCCGCGGATGGCTGTGGCGGAGGGTGCAGATGCGCTGGTCGCCCAGCAGATCGAATTCGGGTGCCTCGGCGTAGATCGACTGCTCGTAGTCACACTGCCAGATGTAGAAGCGTTCCATGACCGTGCCCAGGGCGTTGAGCTCGAACTCGTAGTACGCGTCTTTGCCGGCGATGAAGATCTCGACATCGTTTTCGAGGCAGATCAGAGAGTCACGCTCGGTGAAGGTGGCCTCGATGTTGGGCTCTTCGATCCAGAAGGCGACATACAGGCAGTCGTCGTCCCACACGATCGAGGCCCGCGTGTCGAAGAGGCCGGGCCGGGCGTCGACGAGATCCTCGAAACGGGGCGAGCGCGGCGCCAGCTTCCAGGTCTCCTCGTCCGGACGGCCGTCGACGGTGATGGGGCCGGCGGTGCGGTACGCGGTGTAGTGCTTGAGGCCATCGTCAGAGTAGCCCCAGTTGTCATTCCTGTCAGTCATTCTTCCCAGACGGGCCAGTCCTGCTGCTGAAGCCGCTGCCAGAGCCGCTCGAACTCGTCGCTGCCGTCATCCTCCCATTCATCGAGGCGCACGCCCGGGGCAAAGGCCTCGTCGACGCCGAGCTTCATCAGCCTTTCCGCCTGCTGCAGGTTCTGATAGTAGTGCTTGAGCCCGCCGGGCAACGTCACCACCGACAGGTGGCGGGGCCAGTCCCGCGGGGCCAGCGAGGAGTAGCGCGCCACCGAGTCCTCATCCAGTTCGACGCCCAGTCCGGGACCTTCCGGAACTTTCATGAAGCCGCGTTGCATGACGAGCTCGCGGGTGATCAGATCATCCTCCTTCGTGTGGCTGCAGGTCACGGCCGGGATCGTCGCCGTGGGCATGACCGCGCCCAGCTGACAGGCGAAGGCTGACGTGATCCCCGTGCCCACGTACTGAAGCAGGATCGCGGTGTTGGCCGCCGTGAAGGTCCAGGCCGCGGCCAGGGCGTTGCCGACATTTTCGTGGCTGCACAATGCACCCTCGTAGTCGCCGGCGCGCAGCATCATCCACGGACCCGACGGCTCGCGCGCGGGGCCCTGGCGGATGACGTTGACGCCGTGCAGGTAGAAGGGGATGCGGATCTCCTGGTGGAGCCGGCGCCAGCCCTCGATGTCGTGGGCGAACATGGGCTCCTCCACGCCTTTGACGACAGGGAACTTTTCCAGCTCGCGGAGAATGGGCAGCGCCTTTTCCACATTCATCAGAGCGCCGTTGAAGTCGTACTCCACGCGAAAATCCGGCGGCGCCACCTCCTGGATCGCCGCGGTCTGCTCGACGATGTCGTAGAAGGCCCGCGCCTTGCACTTGAGTCCGCGGTAGCCGCGCGCGGCGGCTTGCTGCACCTCGGCGGCCGAGTCCTCCGGTGACATGCATGGCATCCACCAGCCCATGGTCACCCACTGCCGCATCTGCTGCCCCATCAGCTTCCACGCCGGGATCCCCAGGTGTTTGCCCATCAGGTCATAGCAGGCCATGTCGAGGTTGAACCTGCCCTGGCCCATGACGTGGTCGAAGGGATCGGTGCCGATGTAGTCGTCGAGCAACTCCTGGTCGAGGGGCGCTCCCATGCTCTCGCCCAGCCCGACCAGGCCGTTGTCGGTGTGGAACCGGTAGACCGTCAGCTCCTCGCCGACGCCGAAGTGGTGGAACTGCGTGCGGATGCGCTCCTCGTGCGGCAGCAGGAGGGGCAACACTTCGATGCGTTGGATTTTCACCCCGGTTCTCCTCGGTCAGCTCTTGCTGATGAGCCGTTGAAGTCGATGCAATCGACAGGGAAGGACGTGGTTCGCAGATCACGGGGCAACTGGCTGGCAGGCGTACGTATCCCCTCAGGTCTCGTGCGCTCGCCGTGCTCGAAGCGAGCCCGCCCGACCTCGTGCTGCTCGACATCAACATGCCAGGCATGGACGGCTACCCGTCTTCTGGGGATCGACAGGTTCAAGGTCTACCGGATCCTGAAGAAGCCCGAGGCTTGAGACGAACGGGCGGCCTTCGCCCGCACGCTGCAGTTGTTCGCATGTGCCCGATCCGGGTGGGCATGCGCGCCCAAAGCGTGCTGATACGAACTTCTTCACGTCGTTGCCCCCGGTACAGATTCTCCCAACAGTGTCATAACATATTGTCGGTTAAGACGGTTACGTCCTATCGAGTGACGTATGGCACGTTCGTTGCAGTGGTGTGGCCGTCACTCACTCTGAGAGGTGTGTCCCTTCCGCCCGGGAGAGCAACCATGCAACAGCAGATCGGTACAGCCATTCTCCTGCTGATCATCTCCCTCTGCTCTGTGGCGACCGGGCAGGATGAGAGGATCACAGTCGTGGTCGATCAGGCGTACCCACCGTACATGTATGGTCCCGCCGACAGTACGCAGGGGCTGTATCCCGAGATGATCAGAGCGATTTTCGACCGCGCAGGAGTCAAGGCCGAGATCGTGGGACTTCCCTGGGAAAGAGCTCTGGCGCGAGGCAGAGAGGGAACAGCCGCTATCGGCGGCATCTACAGGAACGAGGAGCGTCTGCAGACACTCGACTACTCCGACCCCATCTTCGAGGAGACACTGGTTCTGTATGTGAAGAAGGGCAGCGCCTTCTCATTTTCCGGGTTTGGGGATCTGCAGGGAAAGGTGGTCGGGCTGAACCGGGGATGGAGCTATGGTGAAGACTTCGACTCGATCCGGAAAAAGGGAGTCTTCAGAACCGAGGAAGCGAACGACAATCTGGCGAACTTCAGGAAGCTCATACGAGGCAGGATCGACTGTTTCATTGCCGATGAGCTCTCCGCGTCGCAGATCATTCATCAACAACACCTGGTGGATCTGGTAGAGAGAGCCGCGCAACCCGCCGCCACGAACAAAGCCTATGTGGTCCTGGCGAAGAAGACGAACAAGAAGGCGGTTCTCGAGAAGTTCAACCGTGCCCTTGGTGCGATGAGGAAGGATGGCACCTACGAAAGGCTCATAGGGGAGTTTCTCGGGAAAGCACGCGAGGCCGAGGGAGAGACTCAACCATCACAGGGGTCGTGACGCGGCAGGATCGTTCGACGATCCAGCCGATCCGGAGGACTGCTACTTCTGGGCCACCCACGCCGGGGCCGAGCTCGACCTGCTGATCGTGCGGGGTCGGCAGCGGCTCGGTTTCGAGATCAAGCTCACGTCTGCTCCACGCGTGACCAGGAGTATGCGAATCGCCATCGAAGATCTGCGCCTGAGCCGGCTCGACGTGATCCATGCGGGCGACAGGACGTACGATCTGGCCGACGGCATTCGTGCTCTCCCGATCGCAGATCTGAAGAGCATCAGCTGAATCGCCGGGCAGCACCCCGCTGCCCGGGTGCGCTCATTGACGTCGGCTGTGGCCCTGGTGGCCTCCGTCGTGAGGGACGATGGCACGATCTGGCACTATGTCGGCGATCGGGCCGGCAGCAATCCTGAATGGGTCCACGTGGACCGCAGTCTGCGCGCCAAGGACATCGGCGACGGCGGTTCCTCTATCTGGGCCGTCGGACAGGACGGCGCGATCTATCGATGGGGCGCCGAAGTCAACGATTGGCCGGTGACCAACGGCCAGGGCACCTGGGCGATCGCGGTCGACCAGTACGGAAACGCGTGGATGCGCGAGGCCGGCACCGGCAGGCTCCTGCGCGGCATCGGGCAATGAGCGGCTCTGCTGTCGATCACCGCCCGGACGGCACGCCGTGGGTCGTGCAGGGGAGGGCGCAGATCTGGAAGGGTACTCCGCAGTAGCAGATCGCCCTGCTGACTCACAGCCGGCAACAGAAACGCCCGGTCCTCTCTCGCGAGGGGGCCGGGCGTCAGCGTTCTGCCAGGATTTCTGCCAGGCGCAGCAGCGAGACGACCTCGACCTCCTGCACCCGCTGGCCGTAGAGGTGGCCGAAATCGCGCTTGTCGCCTGTTACAAAGAGATGGCAGCGACTGCGGATGGCGGCACAGAGCAGCGGGGCGTCTTTGCTGGCCAAATCGACAGGCAGTTCGAAGAGCGCGGAAGGCACGATCTCCAGACCGGCGATCACGTCCTCAAAAGCGGGTAACCAGGCAGCCCGTTTCAATACGAGATTCTTGCGGGCTTCTCCTAAAGCCAAATCACTGCTGATGGCAGTTTCCCGCTCGGTCAACCAGGCGATGAGCCCAGCGATATGGCTGCCTGCATTGCTCGCTGAGAACAGGACATTGGCATCGAGAAAGACCCGCATGCGATGTCAAGGGGACTTGGGCAGATACTGGCCGATGGCCTCTTCGTCGCTGGCGAACTCGTCGATGCGCTCTTCCGTATACAGTTCAATGGGCACGCTGACGGCCGGGCGCAACAGAATGCCCCCTTGGCACTCTTCGACGATTAACTCGTCGTTGGCCTTGAGATCAAATACCTGGCGCAGAGCGGCGGGAATCGTGATCACGCCTCGCTCGTTTATGGTGACTTTGTTTTGCATGAGTTCATTATACCAGTATTACAGTAATTCTGCAACTCGCTGATCGCGGGTGGGGCCAATGTAGACCGCGGGCAGTGTCTGGGTCGTCACCAGCGGCGACGGTCGCGTCGCTGCAAGGCTACCGCGTGAACGTGGCCAGCAACGGCGCGCCCTACGTCGTGAGGGACGATGGCAGGATCGTCCTCTATGTCGGCGATCGGGACGTCGACAGCCCGGAATGGGTCCAGGTGAACGGCAGTCTCGGCGTCGAGATCGTCGCCAAGGACATCGGCCTGGGCGGTCCCTCCATCTGGGCCGTCGCAGAGGATGGCGGTATCTATCGATGGGGGGCCGAAGTCAACGATTGGGAGCTGACCAACGGCCAGGGCTCCTGGGCGATCGCCGTTGACCAGCACGGCCACGCGTGGGTGGTCGAGGCCGGCACCGGCAGGCTCCTACGCGGCGTCGGGCAATGAGCGGCTCTGCTGTCGAGTGCCGCCCGGACGGCACGCCGTGGGTCGTGCAGGCGAGGGCGCAGATCTGGAAGGGTACCCCGCAGTAGCAGATCGACGCGCTGACTCACAGCCGCCAACAGAAACGCCCGGTCTCCCTCGTGGGGACCGGGCGTTTTGGTGCTCCGCGGGCTTTGTTAGCCGCGCTTGCGGCGGCCCCAGTAGGCCATCGGGTAATGTCGGCGGATGTTCGCATCCTTGGTCAGCAGCGGCGCCCCCTCGACAGCCGCCTGAGCCGCGATCATTCGATCGAAGGGATCGCACGTCCACTGGTTGGACAGTGCGGCGCGGACGATGTCATGAAACGCAGTTTCGCTGAACTGCAGTCCCACCGATTGCCTGAGTTCGCCTACAATGTCGATGGCGGGCACAGTCACCCGGTCGATCTCGAACAGGTACTGAAGCTCGAGCTCAACAACCGGTGACACCACCAGCTGGGACCCGTTCAGATCGCGACGCAGGGCAGGCGGGAACAACCCCATGTCATCAAGGTAGAGCCAGACGACTACATGAGTGTCTAGAGTCGATCCGCCTGGCAGTCGATACAAGCCCGCCGGCGGGCGCCGATACCTCCACGAACGTTGTTGCGCCGCCACGTGACACTGCGTCTGCTGCACCACGACAAGGCCAGGCTGTTGGCGGGGAAGATCGCCGCGCTGCTCGCCAGGCCTTTCACCAAGGGGCGCGACCTCTACGATCTGGTCTGGTACCTGTCCGATCCATCGTGGCCGGCGCCCAATCTGACCCTGCTGAGGGAGGCGTTGCGGCAGTCGGGCGAGCAGAGCATTGACGGGAAGGCCGATGACTGGAGGAAGTGGGTGATGGAGCGGCTGGCCGGGATCGATTGGCCGTCGGCGACGCAGGACGTGCGCCCGTTCTTGGAACGGCCCGCAGAGATTGACTTGATCTCGGAGGAAAACTGCCGACGCCTGCTGCGCGGATCGAGCTGAGCCACCATGGCGCGGTCTGATCATGGAGCGCCTGGTGCACCGGATGAGTGGTAAGCGTGCCCTGCGCGTTCTCCTTGTGTTGCCCGTGCCCGCAGTGTATCGTCTTACCAATGTCTTACTAACTACGGAGCCCCCGATGGATCGAACCCGATTGTCGAACAAGGGGCAGGTCGTGATTCCGGCCCGCCTTCGCCATGCCCTCGGATGGCAAGCTGGTGTGGAGTTCACCGTGGAGCAGATCGAGGGTGGGCTCGCCCTGCGACCCATTGGCGACGGCGCCATGACCGCCATCGACGAGGTGTATGGCAGCATTGCCTATGCCGGCCCGCCGAAAAGCCTTCATGAAATGGAGGAGGCCATCGTCAGCGCCGCAAGACGCGCAACGTGAACGCCGTCGATACCAACGTCGTCGTGCGTTTCCTCGTGCGTGACGACGCGGTGCAGGCTCGCAAGGCACGCCACCTTTTTGCCGGCGGCGACATCTTCCTGTCCAAGACCGTTCTGCTCGAAAGCGAGTGGGTACTGCGCCACGCCTACGAGCTGGATGGCGAAGCGGTCGTCGACGGGCTGGACAAGCTGTGCCGGATGGTGGGGACGATGGTCGAAGACGCCCCTTCGGTTCGTCGCGCCATTCAATGGCACCGCCAGGGACTTGATTTCGCCGACGCACTCCATCTGGCTTCCAGCCCTGCGAACGCGACGTTCCGGACCTTTGACAAAGCCCTGCGAGGCGCGGCCAGGAAACTGACTTCGACATCCGTCACTTCACCGTAGAGTGGCTCTCTGCCCGGGTCGCAACTCTTCACGAGCGCACCTGCTGCCGCAGAAAGGCGGCCAACTGCCCATCACCGGGATCGGTGTCCAGGAACGCGGAGATCCGCCCTCCTGTCTCGGTGACCTCGGACACGCGTGTCGTCGCAGGCAGGCGCAGGGCCGTGTCGACGGCCTGCGGAAGGCTCTCGAGCCGATCGGTGACGTGCAGATCGGTGAGACAGCTCAGCATGGGGTTGTCGACACCGTCGAAGGGGCTCCGTACGTCGTTCTTGTAGAGCACGAGCGCCTTGCCGGCGTGCCAGGCGAGAGCGGCCTCGACGACGGTGCCCTCATCGGGAACCCGGCCATTCAGGTTGGCGACGACGACATCGGAACTCAGCAGGTGGTGGGCATCGAGGGCGAAGATGGCGCGGTTGACGATGGCGGTGGCTTCGTCCGTGGGAACTCCCTGTTCCACGAGTCGACGGCAGACGTCAGCCAGCTCAAAGCCGTCGCGTTGGGGCAGGAAGGTGTCGTGTCCCGCTGCCTCCAGGAGGGCGGCGATGGCGGACATCTCGTCTCTTTCGGGTGGGTTGAACAGAGGTCCGGCGCAATAGACGGTGGCCATGCCAGCTCCGTGGGATGAATTGCGGGGTCACAGGGGAACGGTAGATTCGGTCCCCATGACCCGTTCACGCAAGCCTCGCAAGGCGGGGCCGACAGTGATTCTCGTGGCCCTCGTGGTAGCGTCGATGGTGTCGCCAGCCATATCCGAGGCGAGCGAGTCGCCCGTGCTCCTCTTCTTTGGCGACAGCCTGACCTCGGGTTACGGTGTCGGCAAAGAGCACGGCTTTCCCGCCAGGATTCAGGCCCATGCAGACTCCGTCGGATGTGCCGTCCGTGTGGTCAACGCCGGCCTGGCAGGGGAGACGACGGCCGGTGGACGGCGACGCGTCGACTGGGTGTTGCAGAAGCCGGTGGACCTCTTCGTGCTGGCACTCGGAGGCAACGACGGTCTGCGCGGCGTACCACTCACCGAGACCGAGAGCAATTTGCAGGGCATCATCAACCGGGTGCGGGTCAAGGCGCCGGAAGCGATCATCGTGCTGGCGGGCGTACGCCTGCCGCCCAACCTCGGTCCCGACTACACCGAGGGATTCCAGGCGATCTTTCCGCGACTGGCGACAGTCAACAGCGCTCGTCTCATCCCCCGCCTGCTGGATGGCGTCGCTGGCGATCGCAAACTGATGAGTGGTGACGGCATCCACCTGAACGTAGCCGGTCACCGACAGGTGGCACTGACCGTGTGGCGGGAGCTGGCGCCGCTGCTGTGCGGCGGTGCCTCCGGGGCAGCTGCCGAAGCGCCGGTTCAGGAGGGGCGGGACACCGATGACCCTGCAGCAGTCGGACAGGCCGAGGACGACGCCCAGACGCATCAGGGCGATGAGTGAAGGTGACCTACTCTCGCCGGCGTCGACACCGACAGGCCGTTACAAGGTGAACCGGCTGCTGGGGAAGAAGTAGCCGGCGCGCCGCGCGGTTGGTCGCGCCCAGCCCACTGTCTACCAGCGCGCTTCCACATGGGGGTAGTCGAGAATCCTGTGGTCCGCCGTCAGCACGGTGCTGCCAGAGAGCCTCGCCGTGGCGGTGATGATGCGGTCCGCTGGATCCCGGTGGAAGTCGCCCGGGAGGGAGTAGGCTTCCTCGAGCACCTTGAGGTCGATGTCGATGACCCGCCATGCGTTGACCTCCATGACACGGCGGAACCAGGCCTTCCAATGTCGGTCGAGCTCGATCCGATCCCGCTCAGCCAGGCAGGCGACCTCGGCGCAGCTGATGGCGGACACGGACACATCAGTGTCGGGCGCGCCGAGGAGGCGCGTCGCGTCGGCGGACAGGGCGTCGGGCTCGCTTGCGGCCCAAATGACGCAGCACGTATCCAGCAGGACGTCCACGGGCCTCAGTCCTGAAGCATCTCCCAGTCCGATGCCGGGATGGCGGGCTCCGTCAGGTCGCCTTTCACGACGATGCTCCCCACCAGGCAGCCCAGCTTGGTCTGGTTCGTGGACTGTCTGGGAAGAGGTCGAATGGTCGCGACGGGGATGTTGTGCCGGGTGACGACGACCTCGTCACCCTGCTCAACGCGCCGCATGAACTCACTGAATCGATCCTTCAACTCGGAAATGCTGGCCGTCGTCATCTGAGGCCCCTTTGCGCGAGGACGCTTGAGTGCTATGCGGGCGAAAAATAGGCTAGAATTCTGGCTAGATCAAGGGCCATCGCACAGAACCCGGCGACGGGGACGGGGACGGACTGGGCGGTTTCCGCGACGCTGGCTCGGTTGGCTGACAGCGGCCGTCGCCGCCAACAGCACTTGCCGAGTCAGCCGGCGCGGCGCAGGATCTCCAGGGGCGGGACACCGGCGACGCCCCGGCTGCCGGACAGACCGACGGCGACGGTGAGCACGGGAACGGCGACCAGAGCGCCGGCCAGCCAGCCCCACGCCGGGGCGAAGGTGACTTCAAAGACGTAGGTCGCCAGCCCCCAGCCGCCGCCGATGGCGAGAACCAGTCCCGTCAGGCCCGCCAGGGTACCGAGAGCGGCATACTCCACCAGCAGAATCCGACTGACCTGTCGCCGCGTGGCGCCGAGAGTGCGCAGCAGGGCGCTTTCGCGCAGACGCTGAAAGCGACTGGCCGACACCGAGGCCACGAGTACGACCACTCCCGTGGCGACGCTGAACAGTGCCATGAAACGCACGAGGGCGGCCACACGGTCGAGGATCTCGTCCACCGTGCGCAGGATGAGATCGAGGTCGATGGCCGAGACGTTCGGATACTGCTCGACGATCCGACGCTGCAGTGCGGCGCGCTTCTCGGGACTGTCGCCGCGGGTGACGAGAACATGGAACTGGGGCGCCGCCTCGAGCACACCCGGCGAAAACACACACAGGAAGTTGGGCATGATGCGCTGCCAGTCGACGTGGCGCAGGCTGCCGATGGCGACGGTGATCGGCACACCCTGCACATCGAAGGTGAGGGAATCGCCGACGCCGACGCCGAGGCGCTCAGCGACTCCTGCCTCAAGTGACAGGAAGGCGCCGGCTGTGTCGCCGTGCCAGGTGCCGCCCACCAGGGTCTCGCTGTCGGCCAGGTCGGCACGGTAGGTGGAGCGGTATTCGCGATGCAGGGCCCAGCCGCCCCGTTCGCCGAGGCTGTCGGCGGGGATGCCGTCGACAGCGGCAATATGCATGGCGACGATGGGCACCAGCTGCAGCACCGGCATGTCCATGTCTTCCACCAGCTGCCGCACACCCTCGGCCTGATCGGTCTGGATATCGAAGAGCACGACGTTGGGCTGGTCGCTGCCGCCGACGCTGTTGATATGGGACAGCACCGAGCTCTGCGCCGTATAGAGGGCGGCCACGAGAAAAGTACCCAGCCCGAGGCTGACCATCAGCAACAGGGTCTGATTGTGCGGTCGGTAGAGATTGGCCAGCCCCTGGCGCTTCACGTAGGAGAAAGATTTCGGAAAGAAGCGCCGCACCGCACCGCGCAGAAGCCGGGCGGCTGCTGCCAGCAACAGCAGCGCGACGGCGGTACCCACCGTGAAGAACAGAGCGTGGTCCGGCCGTCCGGCCAATACGCTGGCCAGCAGGTAGGCGCCGACGGCGGCAGCAGCGCCGACGAGGCCACGCAGGACGCGATCTCCGGCGCGTACGCCGGACTCGTACGAAGCGCGGATGGCCAGCAGCGGGCTGGCACTGCGCACCGCCAGCAGCGGCCGGGCCGCGAACAGCAGTGCGATGACGGTGCCGATGGCGATGCCCTCGAGGGCGGTGCCGACAGAGGGGGTGACCTCGATGGTGGCCGGCAGGAAGTCGGCTACCATCCGCGGCAGGATCAGCAGCACGAGGGCGCCGGCCACGGCACCGGCGGTGGAGCCGATGAAACCGAGCGCCCCGGCCTGTAGCATGTAGATCCACAGAGCCTGGCCACCCGTGGCGCCGAGGGACCGCAGCACGGCGACACTTTCCAGCTTCTGCTCGATGTAGGCGTGGATGGCGCTGGCCACACCGACTGCGCCCAGCAGCAGGGCGATGAAGCCGCCGAGGCCGAGAAAGCGGTCCAGGTTGCGTATGGTGCGACCGAGACGTTCCTGGCGATCGCGGGCGGTGTCGACATCGATGTCGCCATCGCTGTCACGCAGGGTCTCCTCTATCTGTTCCGGCAGCCTGGCGACGTCACGGTCGTCGTCGAAGCGGAACAGGGCTTTGTACTCGACGCGACTGCCGTACTGGACAAGTCCCGTCTGCTCCAGGTAACCGAGGGGGATCAGCACCGGCGGACGTACGTCGGTGCGCACCGCCGTCTCCCCGGGGATTCCGAGCAGGCGTCCGGCGATACGGAATGTGACACGTCCCACCTTGACCGAGTCTCCCACTTCGGCACCGTACTGCAGGAGGATGCCGTTGTCCACAAGGGCGTCCTGGCCCTGGCGGAAGGTCTGCGCCGCCGCCGGAGGATCGGTGCGCAGCTCGCCGTAGAAGGGCCAGTCGCCGTGGATGGCGCGGACCTCGGACAGGCGCGTGCCGCCGGATTCAGGCAGCAGTACCATGGAGAAGGTCTCGACCATGCGCGACTGCTGTCCGCCGAGGCGGCTGAAGAGGGTCTCCGCCTCGGCCGAGAAGGCCTGGTTGCTCTCGACCTCCAGGTCGGCGCCGAGAAGCTCTGCCGCCTGCCGTGCCACACCCTCCTCCATGGCCCGGCTCAATCCCCGCAAGGCGGTGAGGGCGGCGATACCGATGGCGATGGCACTGGTGTAGAGCAGCAGCCGCCGGCGGAAACCGCGGCTGTCGCGCCAGGCCATACGCAGGACCCACATCACGTCGCGTGATCCCCGGTGGTGCGGTCCTCGATGACGGCGCCGGCACGCAGGCGGATGACGCGGCCACAACGTCCGGCCAGGTCGACGTCGTGGGTGACGAGCACGAGGGTGGTGCCCGTCTCGCGGTTCAGATCGAACAACAGGTCTTCCACGGCGCCCCCCGTGTCGGCGTCGAGGTTGCCTGTGGGTTCGTCGGCGAAGAGGATTTTCGGCCGGTGGATGAAGGCCCGGGCCAGACCGACACGCTGCTGCTCGCCGCCGGACAGCTGCACGGGGTAGTGATCGAGGCGATCGCCGAGGCCGACGCGGGTCAGCAGCTCGGCGGCACGGTCGCGGGCGCCGGACTCACCGCGTAGCTCCAGGGGCACCGAGACGTTCTCGACGGCACTCAGGGTCGGCACCAGCTGGAAGTTCTGGAAGACAAAGCCGACCAGATCACGACGCAGCAGGGCGCGTTCGTCCTCGTCGAGCCCCTCCAGGGGTTGGCCGTCGAGAATGACGGAGCCGTCGCTGGCCCGATCGAGGCCGGCACACAGACCCAGCAAGGTCGTCTTGCCGCTGCCCGACGGGCCGACGATGGCGCAGGTGGTGCCGGCAGCCACGCGGAAGGTGACACCGTGCAGCACGGTCAGGTCGCGATCGCCGCTGCGGTAGATACGCGACAGCTCCCGAACGTCCAGTACGTCCGTCATCGCTGGCCCCGAGCCGCCAGCAGGCGTGCGAGTTGGTCGGGTCGCCGGGTCATGATGGCCTGTACACCCAGATCGAACAGTCTCCCCATGGTCTCCTCATCATCGATGGTCCACACCTGCACCGGCAGTCCCCGTCCCTGACTCACGTCGACGAACCGTTCGTCGACGATGGTCAGGGGTCCCAGCGTTTCGGGTACCTGCAGGGCTTCGAACTCCGGCCACGACAGCACATCGAGGCGCAGAAGGTGCAGGATCCAGTACTTCGACATCTCTGCAGAAGATGCGGATGTGGCCACCTCGGGACAGGCCTGACGAAAATTGGTCAACGCCTCTGGTGCGAAGGCGGCGACGATGGCGCGCTCCTCGTGAGCGTGACGGCGCAACTCACCACACAGTTGCTGTGCCGCCTCGGCGTCGGCTGTCTTCAGCTCGATCACCATGTGCTGCCCGGCGAACTCGGACAGCACTTCGTCCAGCGTCGGAATCAGCAGGCCCTGACCGCGGAAGGGATGGCTGCCGTCATCGGCCGGGGACCAGTCGTAGCCGGCGTCGAGGCTCCGCAGCTGCGCGAAGGTGAAGGAGTCGACCTGGCCTTCCGCCTCGGTGACATGGTCGACGACGCGATCGTGAAACACGACCATCACCCCATCTGACGTACGCCGCACATCGAGCTCCAGCACGTCGGCGCCCAGCTCGATGGCGCGGCGGTAGCCGTCCAGCGTATGCTGCGGCCACAGTCCCCAGCCCCCACGATGGGCGATGATCTGCGGTGCCGGCTGTCGCCAGCGCGGATGTCCGGTGAAGTAGGGGTGGGGGAAGGAGACCGGAGCTGGCAGCAGGGCGAGGAAGGTCCAGACGATCAGCAGGGCGGCGACGCCCCCGCCCAGCCACCGACGCCATCTCACGGTGCCGGCGCCTCGGGTCGGCGTGTGGAGCTGTGCGTGCCATAGAGGAAGGTGTCGACGATGACGTCTACCATCTCCGCCACCGACAGCTTCTCGCTGCTGGTCAGGACCGAGCGCACCATGCCGCGCAGGACGAAGGCCTGCAGTCGTGGGTGGGGGACATGGAAGTCGCCGGTGGTCATACCTCGCAGCAGAACGGATTCGATCACGTCGATCTGTTCGGTCCGCTCCGTCTGCCAGCGCTGGCGACTCTCACTGCCCCCGGGACCGGCCTTGGCATCCTCCATGGACAACAGACGAAAGAAAACCCTGTTGCGAGAGAAGAAAGAGAGGATGGCATTCATCACGGCGCGCACCTGCTCCTCAGGCTGTCGGTCCTGTGCCGCAGCGGTGCGCAGACGGTCGTTGAGCTGCGAGATGCCGTCGAAGACGACGGCGAAGTAGAGAGCGTCCTTGTCGGCGAAGTGGCTGTAGAGTGTGCCCTTGGCGACCCCGGCTTCGCGGGCGATGTCCTCCATCAGCACCTCGTCGTACCGTGCCGCGGCGAACAGGCGGGCCGCACAGGAGAGGATCTTGTCCCGTCGTTGTTGACTCTTCATGCCGATTCTCCCGAATACTGCAGCTGATAGAGGCGATGGTAGAGGCCGTTGCGGGCCAGCAGCTCGTCGTGTGATCCCATCTCACGGACCTGGCCGTGATGGAGGACCAGAATGGTATCGGCGGTACGCACCGTCGACAGGCGGTGGGCGATGACGAGGCTGGTGCGCTGGCGCATCAGCCGATCCACTCCCTCCTGAATCCACATCTCGGTCTCGGTGTCGACGTTGGCCGTGGCCTCGTCGAGCACGAGGATCTCGGGATCGGCGGCCAGGACGCGGGCGAAGGAGAGCAGCTGGCGCTGTCCGGACGACAGGGAGACGCCCCGTTCACCGACGGGTTGGTCGTAGCCCTGCGGCAGGCGAGAGATAAAGCGATCGGCGTTCGTGTCCCGCGCCGCCGCTTCGATCCGTTGCATCGACAGGTCCGGATCGCCCAGAGAAATGTTGTCGCCGACGGTCCCGGCGAAGAGGAACACGTCCTGGTGCACGAGCCCGATGCGTCGTCGCAGATCCCGGGCGTCCCACTGCTTCACATCGATGCCGTCGACGAGGACGGCACCGCGCTGCACCTGGTAGAAGCGACACAACAGGCTGACGACGGTGCTCTTGCCGGCGCCCGTGGCGCCGACGACGGCCAGGCTCTGCCCGGGTTCCACGGCGAAAGACACATCGCGCAGGATCCACTCGGCGTCCTCGCTGACATCGTCGCCATAGGTGAACCAGACATTGCGGAACTCGATGCGTCCCTGCACCTGCTGCGGGGCGCGATGCGAGCCGGTGGTCTCTGCTTCGGTATCGATCAACTCGAAGATCCGCTCCGACGAGGCCATGGCCGTCTGCACCGTGGCGTAGCGCTCGGCGATGTCGCGCAGGGGCATGAAGAAGCGCGGCACGTACTGCAGCATGGCGACCAGCACCCCCCACTCCATCTGCTGGCGCGTGATCTGCCCGGTGCCGTACCAGAGGGTCAGAGCCAGCAGCAGTCCGCCCCACATCTCCATGGACGGGAAGTAGGCCGAGTGATAGCGGCTGGCCAGCAATCGGGCCTTGACGTAATGCCCGTTGCTGTGGGCGAAGCTGCGGGAGCGGCGGTCCTCCGAACCGAAGAGCTGCACCACCTCCATGCCGGAGATGGCTTCCTGCAGCGAGGCGGCGAAGCTGGCGAAACGCGTGCGAGCTTCCTGCATCGCTCCATAGGTCATGCGCTGCAGCCAGACCGTGGCGACGAAGGACAAGGGCAGACAGAGACAGGCGAGCAGACCCATGCGCAGGTCCATATAGAAGATCATGCCGAGAATCGTGACCACGGTGACGACATCGCTGACGAGGGCGACGAGACCGTCGGTGAACAGCTCATTGAGGGCGTCCACATCGCTGGTGTTGCGGGCCATCAGGCGACCGACAGGCGTGCGGTCGAAGAAACGCAGTGGCAGTCTCTGCAGGTGGCTGAACATCTCCATACGCACATCCCGCATGGCCCACTGGCCGACCATGTTCGTCGCCCACGTCTCACCGTAGCCGAGGGCGAACTGCAGGGCCAGTAAGCCGACATAGATGAGGACCAGGGAGCCGAAACCGTCCTCGATACCGGGAAGGAAGTGATCGTCGACGGCGAACTTGGTCAGCAGCGGTCCCGCCTGGCGGGCCAGAGCGCCAACGAAGATGAACAGCAGGGTGAGCAGCACCCAGGGGGTGTACGGCAGCAGGTAGCGGAGCAATCGGCCGAGAAGCCGCAGGTCGAGTCCGCGCCCCAGGGGTGTGGATTCCTCCTGTATCATCTACAGGTCTCCCAATTCCTGAGCCAGGTTCTGACGGCGATGCATGTCGGCGTAGATCCCGTCCTGCGCCACGAGCTCGTCGTGGGTGCCGGACTCGGCGATGCGGCCGCCGTCGAGCACGACGATTCGATCTGCCTCGCGTACGGAGGACAGCCGATGGGCGATGATGATCGTCGTGCGGGAGGCCATGACGCCGCGCAGGCCTTCGAGAATCCGCTCCTCGGTGTGGGTGTCGACGCTGGCGAGGGCATCGTCGAGGACGAGGAGCCGGGGCTTGCGGATGACGGCGCGGGCCAGCGCTGCCCGTTGCTTCTGCCCGCCGGAGAGAGTGACGCCGCGCTCGCCGACGAGGGTTTCGTAGCCGGCGGGGAACTCCTCGAGGTCACCGGCCAGCTGCGAGATCCCCGCAGCCCATTCCACGGCCTGGCCGTTGCTGGAAGGCGAAGCGCCGGCGGCACCGTCCAGTCCGATGTTGAGGTTTTCGCGAATGGTCTCGGAGAAGAGGAAGGAGTCCTGGGGTACGTAGCCGATGGCGCCCCGCAGGGCGGCGACCGGCATCTGGTCCAGCGGAACGCCGTCGACGAGGACCTCTCCCGATGTGGGTTCGAGAAGACGTGGCAGCAGGCGGGCCAGGGTGGACTTGCCGGAGCCCACACGGCCGACGATGGCGAGGGTGTCACCGGCGGGTATGCGCAACGAAATGCGGTCGAGCACGGGCGTGTCGTCCCCTGGGTAGGTGAAACTCACGTCGCGAAATTCGATCTCGCCGCCGATGTGCCGATCGGCTCCGGTGCCCCGATCCTCGGGCGGATGGGCGAGGATGGTCTCGATCCGCGCCAGCGAGGCGACGGCACGTTGAAACTCGTCGACCATTCGCCCCAGCAGCATCAAGGGCCGACTCATGCGGATCAGGTAGGCGTTGAAGGCGACGAAGGCACCCAGAGACAGGGTTCCATCGATGACGCGCAGGCCGCCGAGCCACAACAGGAGGACCATCGAGACACCGCCGAGGAACCCGGCGAAGGGATAGAACAGGCTGCGCACGACGACGAGTCTGCGATTGCACTCGACGTACTGCTCGTTCAACTCGGCAAAGCCGTCGATCTGACGCGATTCGAGGGCATTGGCCTTGATCACCCGCATCCCCGTCAGGTTTTCCTGGATCCGCGCGCTCATGGCGGCGAACTGCTCCTGCACCCGGCGGTAGCCATCTCGAACCCGGCCCGCCACCGCGTTGGTGGCCAGCACCATCACCGGCATCGGCGCCAGCGACAACAGGGCGAGCTGCCAGTCGATGGCGCACATCAGGCCGAGGCTGAGGACGAAGGTGAGGATGCCGGTGAGGGTCATGCGGAAGGCGTGATGGAGAAACCGCTGGATGGCCTCGACATCGTTGATGGCGCGCGACATGAGATCGCCCACGCGGCGTTCGTGGAAGAAGCGCAGTGGCAGGCGCACCAGGTGCTCTACATAGGCGCTGCGGATGTCGGCTTCGACGTAGCGTGACAGACTGGTGAAATACCAGCGCATGCCGAAGTTCACCGCCCAGCCGACAATGGCGAGAGCGGCGATGATGCCGGCGTAGACAGCGATCGGATCATCGGCCTGGTCTGCCAGCGGCAGTTGGAAGGTCAGGGCATCGGCGCCCTCGGCCGTGGACCCGCTGACCGTGTCGATGGCCTGCTTGAGCAGGAGTGGGAGGATGGTGATGATGCAGAGGCCGACGAAGAGGAACAGCAGGCCGAGGGTGACCTCCCGCCAGTACGGGCGCAACCAGGCGCGGAAGGGTCTGAAGGGATTGGCTTGCATCGGCTTCGGGACGGCTCTAGACTGACCGGTCAGTCAGCCAAGCAAGGTCGCTTTCCGTCATAGCATCGTCAAGGCTCCCATCGACAACCATAGATACCTCAGATATCTCCTCTGGCCCGCCTACTGCGCCGTGATCGCCATCGTGGCGGCCTTCTGTTTCGGTGCTCTGGGTGACCATGGTATCTACTTTCACGACGACGAGACCTTCCGCGACAACGAGGCGCTGGCCACAGATCCAGGCTTCTTCTTCTCATCCGGCCGCGAGCACCGCGCCGGGCGACCCGTGGCCTCTCTGGTGAAATGGTGGTCCTTCGCCGCCGTCGACAATCAACCCGGCGCCGCGCACCTCATCGTCGTCATCGCCCACGCCGCGGCGAGTGTGCTGCTGGCCTGGGTCTGCACCCGGCTTGGTCTCAGCCTGATCGCGGGGTTGCTGACGGGGTTGCTGTTTCTCGTCAACGTCGCTCACTTCCAGGCCGTGTTTCACATCTCCGCGCTGGATTTCCCTCTGGCTCTGCTATTTGGTCTGGCTGCTTGGGTACTGCGGCATCATCAAGACCCTTCATGGCGAACACGTCTGGCCGCCGGGGCCTGCCTGGTGATCGCCATTTCCTGCCACCTGAGTGCCGTCGCCCTCCTGCCGCTGTGGGTATACGAGACGTGGCGTGAAAGCGGCGACTGGCGTCTGGCGCTGCGCCGGCATGCCGCCTCAGGGGTGGTCGTCGCGGTGGCCGCCATCGGTCTGCTGGCCATGACACCCGTCCGAACGACAACCTCCGCCTCGCTGCAACACGCCGGCACAGATCCTCTCGGCGCCGTGGCAGGCAGCGGCCGCATGCTCTGCTGGATGGCGGCCCGCCTCGTGACCACCGCCCACTGGTTGCCGGTGGAGCTGGGAGACAGGACGACGGTGGAGCTGGTCTTCGGCGCCATCGTCCTCATCGGCCTCGTCGCTCTGGCCTGGCGGCAAGGCGGGCAGGTCGGCGCTGCCGCAGTGTGGACACTGGTGTTTCTGGCGCCCTTCGCCCTCATCTCAGAGCAGCTTGCCACTCGGGGACGGGAGGGTCCCTCCCACTATATGTACCTGGCCAGCGCCGGGGCCAGCATGCTGCTGGCCATGGGGATCCAGTCCCTCGCCCGTCGGCTGGACGGCCGGTGGCGGGGCAGAGGCTGGATGCTCACCTCAGTCTGCGCCCTTGGCATCACCGGCAGCAGTATCTGGGCATTGGGCGAGTTGCTCCCCATGTCACTCTACAATTCAGGGCGGTATCTGTTCGATCGGGATCCAGCGACCTCCGTGCAGTACCTGCGTCGAACCATCGACGCCGGGGGAGGCGTGGTCCCGCTGCACGAGGTGTACCTGCGCCTGGCTCTGGCTCTGCCCCTTGCGGGGCAGGATCCGTATCCCGTGCTGCAGGAAGCGGCCAGCCGCTATCCGACAAGTGCGTACGTCCAGGGCGGGATCGCCGTGCGCGAGATGGAGAGTCCGGATCCGCGGGCCCGGGAACGGGGGGCTCAGCGTCTCCAACAGGCGGCAGAGCTCGCCGCCAACCAGGGCCAGCAGGAAACCTTCGGCACGAACATCGCCGCCCTCTGTCACAACCTCGGCGTGGCGTACGAGCGGGTGGGCGCTCCGGAACGAGCCATCCCCCTATACCACCGCGCTCTCGACTGGAACCCTGACCCCGCCGCCAGTCGACGACGCCTGGTCAGCGCTTACCTGCTGCTGGTGGAGAAGCTGGCAGCCGGAGGCGACCCGGCCGGGGCCGCCGCCGCCGGCGACAGCGCCAGGGCCTATGCCGGAAGTGAATCTTTGGCGTTCTGATACAAGAATTACACGTTCTTGTCCTCGAGTGGTGACGGGAATCACTGGTCAATCCCGGTGCCGGGCACCATATTCAAAGATCCCCCTTGCTCCATCGCTGTCTACAGATCTTCTGAACCACTCCCCACAGCTGTCCCGAGCTGAGAATGACTGTCATCAGTCGATCGGCGGCCTCGGCACTCGATACGCGTCTGCGTACCGAGTTGTGGCTCCGTATCGAACAACGTCTGGCTGATGGTGAGACCCTGGCAACGGGTCGCCATTTCCAGTCCGCCATCGAATCGGCGTACCGCGACTTCACCGGTCAGGTGCCACCGGCACAGGTGAGGGAGCGACTGCGCCGCCTCGTGCGTGACGTCAACGCCGAGCGGCCCGACACCTATCTCGCCCGCGGCGTGCAGAATGCCGTACGGAAGGCCTTCGCGCACGGCGTCGAGAATCTGCACTGGGATCAGGTCCGCGTGCAGCGACACGGTTCGGCGTCGATCCGGCGTTTCCTGCGACGATCGAAGATCCGCGGCTTCCTGCACGAGATTCGTCTCGATCCCGATCTGATCAACGTCTACGCCTGCGTGCGGGCTGCCGACACCCTGGCTGGCCCCCTGCTGGACGCCGAGACCGTGATCTCTACTGCCTCCACACCCCACAAGGCGGCGGCCCTGCCACCGCTTCCTTCCCCGTTCCTTCTCGACGAAGCCGATGAACTCGACGGACCGGGTGAGGGCGGCCGTGGGCAGGCGGTGGACCCGCTTGTGGCCGACGGGCCGCCCAGCCTGCAACTCTTCGACGGCCTGCAGAACATCAGCGGCGAGTACGACGGGCTGATGCGGACACTCATCCAGCACAAGGAACTCGTCGTCGGCGGCGACGAGGGTGATCGTACCCGACTGATGACGGCGCTGATGGGCAGTCCCGGCTTCCTGCAACTGTCGGTGGCCGCCATGGAGCGACGCGACCCCGAGATGCGCAAGCTGTCCGAGCGCTTGCCGCCCTACGATCAGGCGCCGGAAAAGCTTCAGTCGAAGGACGCGTTGAAGATCGAAGAGTCCTTCGTCGATGACCTGCGTCGGTTGAGTCCCGCTGACTACGAGCAGAAGCTGGAGTCGAAGGATGACATGGAGCGCACCCGCGCCATGACAGATGTCAACGGCCTCATCCATCTGCTCGACCAGCTGATGGAAGCGACGCCGTTCCGGCGCAAGGTCCGCCTGTTGATCGGCAATCGTGTGCTGCAGGGCTCAGGCAGCGAGATCGAGTCGATCTATCGCGCCGGCGCCTCTGTCGCCGTCAGCCGCGCCAAGGCCGAGGTGATGCTGCGGCAGAAGCTGGAGCCGGTCTTTGTCGATGCCTCGACCGAAGAGGAGGAGGCCGTGCGCAAGCGCAGCCAGGCGCTGCTGATGTCGATGGAGCAGAAGCTGGTGGCCGAGGTCGATGCTGAGGCCGACGAGGTGATGGATACTCTCCGCCGGGCAGGCGCCACCAGCGACAGCGCCGGGGCCACCGACCCGGCCGAGGAAGAAGAGTTGACCGAGATCGAGAAGTCACGGGGAGCGCTGCTCACCCAGGTGGCGGTCCGGGTCGACGGCCGACCCCAGACGATCTCCGGTGTCGTCATGCCCGACCCGGACGACTCCAAGCGCATGGTTCTGGCCGAGCGTGATCCGGAGTCGGGGGAACTGGTGGCGCAGAAGCGGAAGCGGCGACTGCGCTACGTCAATCAACTCCCGGACGGCAGCTGGCAGGCCCTGACCGGCTAGCCGGTCTGCAACTGTATGGAGTTACGAGCCCGCAGGGATTCAGGCCCTGCGGGCTCGTGCTGTTTCGGGGGCGAGTCGGTCTACCCGCCCTGCTCTTTCTTCCACGCCTCGTACTCCGGGCGGGCGTCGTCCGAGAGGGGGTAGTATCTCTTGAGATGCCCGCCGGCGAGCAGCTTGTCGCGGCTGAACTCCTCCCACTCGGCGTGCTGACTGGCCAGATCCAGCAGGTCAGCGGCAAACTTCGCCGGCACGGCAACAACCCCATCGTCGTCGGCAACGATGATATCGCCAGGCAGCACAAGCGTGTTGTTCATGGCGATGGGCACGTTGACGGCGTTCGGGTAAATATCCGTCTGCGTGTGGAAGTTGGGCGTCACCCCTCGCAGCCACAGACCCAGGTCGAGGTCGCGCTGGACGATGGGATAGTCGCGGATGCAGCCGTCGATGACGACACCGACACCGCCGCGCCCCTGGAAGAAGGTGAGCATCATGTTGCCGAAGCAGCCACTCGTCATGCTGCCGCGGGCGTCGACGCAGACCACGTCACCGGGCTGCGTGTGGTAGAGGACGTGGCGGTGCAGCTGCTGCTCCGGACCGGAGAACTCGTCCTGATTGTAGACATCGATCCGTTGCGGCATGAACTGCAGCGTCAATGCCGGTCCGGCGACGACCTTGCCAGGCGAAAATGGCGTCGGGCCGAGGATCGTGGGGTTCTGGACACCGAGTTTCTTCATTTCGCCAGCAGCGGTGGCAGCGCCGACCTCGCGCAGGCCGTCGACGAGCTCCTTCGGCGGTCGGACGATGTCGGGAGTATGAGTGTCAGGCTCGGACATGGTGTCTCCAGGATTGCAGGTGGACGAGAGCCGTGCGGCTCTGGTGAACTCCCCGTCAAGGTATGCAGAGGCGGTTGACGCCTCCAGCCCAACAGTCGAACATCACTGCTGATCAGCAAGACTACTGCCCTCCGCGGAGCTGTACATACATGACCGAAGCCCTCGTCGTCACCGTCATCGCCGTCATCCTCCTCGCCTGGCTCATACAGCGACGCCTGTCGCAGACGCCCGTGGACACGTTCTATGACCTGTCCGACGGCGAACGAAAACCTCACAAGTGGGGCTACACCGATACCGTCTTCGAGTTCGACGGCCCCCGTTCGGTTCGCGTCACCGGCAGCCGCTACCCCCTGGCCGGGTATTCGATGCCGGCATTCATCCCCTTCGCCGAGGAGGTCCTCGGCGTGCCGATCACACCTGAGGAGATGATGCCGGAACCGCCGCCACAGGTACCGCCGGCGCCGTGCGACCACGCCGGTTTTGACGCCGCCCTGCGAGAGCAGCTCGACGACGATCAGGTCTCCATCACAGACACCGACCGCCTCGTGCACAGCCACGGGCAGCTCAGTGTCGACGAGATCTATCGTCTCCTCTACCTGGGGGCCCTCGGACGCGTCGTCGACCGCGTGCTGTACCCGCAGAGCGAGGACGACGTGCGCCACATCGTAACTACGGCAGCTGCCCACGGCGTCTGCCTGGTGCCCTACGGTGGGGGCACGAATGTGAGCGGCGCCTTGACCCTGCCGCAGGACGAGGAGCGGGTGATCGCCTCCGTCGACATGCGGCGGATGAACCACATCCTGTCCCTGGACGAGGAAAACCAGCAGGCCACCGTCGAGGCGGGGATCTCGGGCAAGGTACTGGAACGGGAGCTCGGGGCGCTCGGCTTCACCTCGGGTCACGATCCCGACAGCGTCGAGCTGTCGACCCTGGGCGGCTGGATCGCCACCAACGCCAGCGGCATGAAGAAGAACCGCTACGGCAACATCGAGGATATCGTGCTCGAAGCGACGCTGGTGACACCCGCCGGCGACGTCGAGACCTTCCACGCGACACCACGCAATTCCACCGGTGTACCGCCGCGCGTGTGGCTCTTCGGCAATGAGGGCAACTTCGGCATCATCACCAAGGCGACGATCAAGGTGCACCCCAGCCCGGAAGCCAGAGAGTACGGGTTGCTCGTGTTTCCACAGTTCGACGTGGGCGTGCGCTTTCTCAAGCAGCTGCGGCACGAGGGGGGATTGCCGGCCAGCATTCGTCTGGTGAACAACAACGAGTCCCGTTTCGGGCAGGCTCTCAAGTCGACGCCGACGGCGATGAAGAGCCTGATGGGAAAGGTGCAGAAGTTCGTCCTGTACACCTTGAAGGGATTCGATCCGCTGCGCATGGTGGCCTGCACCATCGTCATGGAGGGTACCCGGCGCGAGGTGGCGCAACAGAAGAAGATCATCTTCAACCTGGCCAAATCGTATGGCGGCATGAGCGGCGGGGCGCACAACGGCCGGAACGGCTACATGCTGACCTTCGGTATCGCCTATATCCGTGATTTCTTCAATCAGTTCCACATCATGGGCGAGACCTTCGAGACGTCGGTGCCGTGGAACCGGATCCATCAGGTCACGGGCGCTGTCGAGAAACAACTGCATCAGCAGTGCAAGGCGCGCAGCGTTCGTGGCACACCCTATCTGGCATACCGCGTGACCCAGACCTATCACACCGGCGTCTGCATCTACTTCACCATGGGCTTCTCGGGCAAGGGGTTGGATCAACCCGACGCGGTGTATCACGAGATCGAGGCTGGTCTGCGACAGGCGATTCTCGACAACGGCGGCTCCCTGTCCCATCACCACGGCATCGGCAAGATCCGTGCCGGGTTCCTGACACAGATCCAGTCGGAGGCGAGTCTGCAGGTCCTGCGGGAGACCAAGCGGGCGGTGGATCCTGACAACATCTTCGGTGCCCGCAACGGGCCGCTCGCCGACGCGGCAAAGTAGGAGCAGGCAACCGTGCCAGGTGAACACCGGGACCAATCCGTCGTCATCACCGGCGCTTCCTCCGGCCTGGGTGCGGCGCTGGCCCGATCCTTCGCCGACGCGGGCGCCCGACTGACCCTGCTGGCGCGACGTCAGGATCAACTCGAGGAGATCGCCGCCGGCTGTCGTACGGTGGGCGCCGAGGTTGAGACCGTCGTCGGGGATGTGACCCGGATCGAAGACGGACAGCGTCTGGTGGATCACGCCGTCACCGCTCACGGCGGCATCGACTGTCTGATCGCCAACGCCGGCATGAGCATGTGGGCGCCTTTCGAGCAGGTCACCGATCTGACCCTGTTCCGCCAGTTGATGGAGGTCAACTACCTGGGTGCCGTGTACTGCGTGCACCCGGCCCTGCCGCACCTGCAGCAGAGACAGGGGCAGTTCGTCGCCATCTCGTCGATTCAGGGCCGCATGGGCGTGCCCAACCACACCGGGTACGTGGCGGCCAAGCACGCGTTGCAGGGCTTCTGTGACACCCTTCGTATGGAACAGCAAGGCCGCGGCGTGGGGGTGCTCACCGTGCTGCTCCACTGGCTGCGTGGAACCGAACTCCGGCACCATGCTTTCGGCGCGGACGGGGCCCCCATGGGAGACACGCGGCGCGGACACAGCAGCGAGTCGGTCAGCCTCGAGCAGGCGTGTACGGCGATCCTGCGGGGTGTCTCCCGCCGTGAGCGAGAACTCGTCATCCCGGCAAAGCTGAAGGCCCTGGCCGTGTTGAAGGCATTGCGGCCACGCAGCGCCGAGGCCATCGTGCAGCGCGCCGTAGACAAACAGGACGAATCCAGGTCATGAAACTGGAGCTCTCCATCGTCGAGCCTCTCGGTGTCGAGCGGCGCCGATGGCCGGTGACGATGGGCGTGCCTTTCCCGCAGGGTGCGCTGGCGACAGACCAGGATCTTCGTCTGCAACACGAGGGTGAAGCACAGCCGCTGCAGACGCGGACCATGCTGAGCTGGCCGGATGGTTCGGTGCGCTGGGCCCTGCTCGACTTGCAGGCCGATCTGGGACCGGCGGAGGACCATCGCCTGACCCTGTCGTGGCCGAGCACAGACGAGGTGCGGCCGGCGCCGCCGACGCCGGTGGGTATCCGGGAGACGGCGGACGGCACCCTGTTCATCGAGACGGGAGAGCATCAGTGGGCCATCGCACCGAGCGGCACGATGCCTCTGGCTCGGGCCTATCTGGGCGAGCGCGAGATCGTCGCCACCGATGGCCTGCAGTCCTCGGTGCGGGTGGACGGCGAAACCTTCGAGCTGCGGGTGGGCGGACGTCCCGTCGTCGAGGAGGAGGGGCCGCTGCGAGTTGTGGTGCGCGCTGACGGGATCGCCCTTGGCGCCGACGGCTCACCCGGGTTCGATGTGACGGTCCGTATTTACGCCCACGCCGGCTGCAGCTGGCTGCGCATCTTCCTGACTCTGACGAATCGCATCCGGCAGAAGCTGGTGCATCTGGAGGAGTTCAAGGTCAGCCTGGCACCAGCGCTCGACGCCGGCACCGCCTTCGAACACGCCTTCCTCGTGTCGAACGTCGATGTCGGCAATCACGTCCCCCACGTCCATGATCTGGTCGACGACTACCGCTCCCTGCGCGTGGGACTGGTAGACATGGGATTTCCCCCGTGGGAGGACGAGGACGAAGAGGAGACGTCGGAACAGCCCCGGCGAGCCGATCCTCAATACGAGATCCTGCCGGGCGCCGCGGGGGCACAGAGCGATCGGCTGCCCGGCGCGAACTGGTGCAATCTGATGCCGGCCGCCGCCGTCATGGGCGATCAGCAGACGACGGTGAGCCTGCAGTGCCGGCGCTTCTGGCACCAGGCGCCCAAAGAGATGGCCCTGACGCCGCAGAGGGCGGAGCTGTCTCTCTACGCCGGCTGGGCGGAGCCGCTGGAGTTTCATCGTGGTGTGGCCAAGACCCACGAGCTCATCATCGATATGGCCGGGAAGAAACCGGGTCGCCAGGCACAGACCGCCTTCTGCCTGGGCTTCGAGAAGCAGCCTTCCTGCCAGGTGGCGACGCGCAACTGGATGGTCGACTCCGGTGCCTTCGGACCGGTGTTCAGCTATCAGCCGGAGAAGTACCGATGGTGGGAGTACATCCTGCGCCACGCCTTGCAGAAGCACACGTTCAACGTCGAAACAGACCCGTCGCTGGGGTTTCATTTCCTCAACTACGGGGACTTCTGGACTCCGGGACGAGGCGGGCAGTGGAAGAACAACGAGATGGACAAGGGCTTCGGTCTGATCCTGCAGATGATCCGCACCGGAGAAGGACCGGTGTGGGAGCACGTGGAACCGATCATCCACCATCAGATCGATGTCGACACCGTCCATGACGACGAGGACGAGCAGGCCATCGGCGCGCAGCGGTATCACTTCGCCAAACACGGTGTCACACACGGGCCGGCTCTGTGCCACGAATGGATCGACGGACCCTTGTTCTTCGGGCTGCTTTCCGGGTACCGGCGCGCCGAGGAGGTGGCCCTGGCCCGGGCCCGCCATTTCCAGCAGGCCGTCGAACGTGGCGACCACCGGGTCAAGACGCTGACCCGGGTGGCGGGGTATCCGTTGATGGCGATGTCGCGCATGTACGAGAATTATCGCGACGAGAGCTATCTGACCACCTGTGAGCGGATCATGGACTGGCTGGACGAGTGGTCGGCAGAAGATGGGCATTACACGTACAACGCCTACACACCACCGGGAAAGACGCAGGTGGCTACTTCGCTGTCTGACGGCATCCTGATGTGTGCCCTGATGCGGCACCATCTGGTCACCGACAGCCCGCGTTCCCTGACGCTGCTCAAGGAACTGGCGGACCGTGACTTTGACGTGACGGGACTGATCCGCCCTGAGGGATTCACGACGAAGGGGGCCAGCCCGTTCCGCAACTACTATGAACCGGAACCGGACTTCTGGTTCGAGCCGATGATGTTTCTCACGCTCAGGACCGGAGAGCCTCGTTACGGCGACGTGGGCTTCGCCGAGTTGCAGCGCATGTTCGCCCAGCGCAGGATGCTCTCCGGCGAGGCCCAGGACCTGCCGCCACACTTCTACCGGTACTGGCTGCCGTCTCTGGCACGGGCCGAGGAGCTGGGCGTGTTGCGGGACCCGCAGCCACTGGGACCATGAAGGCGGGGCATGCACGATGGCTGCTGGCCGCCGTGTTCGTCCTCGGTGTCGCCCTGCGCCTGACGGGATTCGATCGCGGCTTCGACGGAGATTCATTTCACACGTTCCACCCGGACGAAGAGACCGTGGCGCGGGCCGCCCTCGAACTGGCCAGCCCCCTCGATCCACCCCTGACGGCGTACGGCCTGTTGCCGCTGTATCTGGCACGAGGCGCCTTTATCGTCGCCGGTGTTTCCTCCGGCGATCTCGAGTCGGATCCCTGGCCGGCGTACCGGGCGTTGCGTCTGCTGGCTGTGATCCTGTCGGGCGCTGCCATGGTGGGCGTCTTTCTTCTCAGTCGCCGGCTATTCGACGAAGCGACGGCGGTCCTGGCGGCCCTGTTCCTTGCCGTCGTGCCGGTGGCCGTCCAGCAGGGCCATTTCTATACCGTCGACGCGGTGTTTCTACTGTGTGTCACCACGTCCCTGTACGCCTTGGCACGCGTGGAGGGCGTCGGCACGTGGCGCAGCGGCGCCATCGTGGGTTTTTGTGTCGGACTGGCGGCGGCGACGCGGCTGAACGGTCTGCTGCTGTTGCCTGTGGCCGTGGCCAGCCTCTGGCTGCCAAGGGGACGGATGACCTCCGAGATGCGTCGCGACGCGCTCATCCACCCCCTCGTGACCATCGGTACCGCCCTCGCCGTCGTCGTCGTTCTGCAGCCCTATCTGGTGGTGTCGCCGGAACTGATGTGGCGCGACGAGAGTTCGGACGATTTCTGGTTCTCCGCCCGCATCGCCAGTGGCGAGAGGCTGCGCCTCTGGTCGCTCTACGACTGGGACACCATTCCGTACCTGCATCACGTGATTGCTCTGTTGCCCCTGGGTATCGGGTGGCCCCTGACATTGGCGGTGCTGGGAGGCGTGGCCCTGTCGACATCGAGGTGGAGGTCCCGCCAGGGGGCCCTGCTGCTGTGGTCGGCCCTATTCTTTCTCGTCATGGGCGGTCTGCACACCAAACACGTCCGTTACCTGCTGCCGCTGTTGCCGGCGCTGTTGCCGCTGGCGGCGGTTGTGTGCCGCCGCTACGGCCGGCTTGCCGTCGCCGGCGTGGGGTTGTTCACCGTCTTCTATGGTACCGCCTTCGCGAGAATCTACCTGGCGACGGACAGCCGCATCGAAGCGGCTCGCTGGCTGGCAACCAATGTGCCGGCGGGGGCGGCCATCGGACTCGAGACGGGGGGATTCTCACTGCGCCGTCTCGTCGACCCACGGGTCCATGATGTGCATGATATCGACGCCGGCACACCCTTCCATCTGCGCGGGCACCTGAGCTGTGGAGCCGCCGCCCACCATCTGGCAGACGGACTGCGGGATGTGGCCTACGTCGCGGTGGTCGACGTCAACCGGCATGCCCAGGTGACGGCGGCCCCCGACCTGTTGCCGGCGACGGCGAGTTTCTACCGCGCACTGCGGGACGAGCGTCTGGGGTACAGCCGAGTCGGCCACTTCCGCACGACGCCCGGGCTGGCAGGAATCCACCTCGACGATGCCGGTGGCGAGCCCTCCTTCCTCGGCTACGACCATCCCGCTGTCAGCATCTACCAGCGACAGGCCGGTGCCGGAACGGCACTGAATCGGTGGCGTGATGGCGTGGCGGGAGGGACCTGTCCCGACGAGTGGATCGTCGAGGCCGTGGCGCGGGCCGCTGCCGGTGATATCGACGGCGCATTCGATTCGGTGAATCGGGTACGAGCAGGGGAGCGCGCGGCACAGACCGGTTTGCTGATGGAGGCGGATCTGCACCGGCAGCGTGGAGATCAAACGGCCGATGAAGCGGCCTTCCGGCGTTATCAGGAGGGCTATTTCGGTGCCGACGAAGCACACCTGATCCCATGGGCGACGAGCCTCACCCTCACCCGGGCGGGCGCTCCCGATCTGGCTCTCACGGGGTTGATGGCGGGTCTGTTTCACGTGCAGCGCCAACCCACGCCGTCGCACATCCGTCGGGCCATGACCCGCTCCTATCACAAAGCTGCGGATCTGCTGCAGGAGAGCGGACAACCGCGACACGCGAGCCGGGCGCGCGAGATGGCGGCGCAGCTCGAAGGGGTCGCCGGGTTATAGGTATCGCTTGAGGATGTCGGCGGAACGCTGCCAGTCGAAGCGTGCGGCAAAGCGGATCCCGGCGGCGCCCATCCGCTGCCGACGTCCGACGTCGGTCAGGCCGAGCAGGGCCTGTTGCAGGGACTCGATGTCTTCACCATCGACGAGCAGACCGGTAGTGCCGTCCTCGACAGCGTGAACGGCGCCGCCGGAACGACCGGCAATCACCGGCTTGCCGCAGGCGGCCGCCTCGAGGAAGACGATGCCGAAACCCTCCACGGACAGACTGCCCTGACCGGGCACGACGACCTCGCGATTCGGCATGGCGAAGACATCACACGTCCGGTAGAAGGCGGGCAGTCGGGCGTCGTCGATGAACCCGCAGAAATGGACGCGGTCCGTCAGGCCGAGACGGCGGCTCAGCGCCTCCAACGCCTCCCGGTACGGACCGTCGCTGACGACGAGGTATTTCCACGGAGGCAACCTGTCGCCGAGGCCCGCCAGGGCCTCGAGCATGTGGTCGACGCCCTTGCGTTCCACCAGACGGCCCACGGTGAGGTATGTGAGACAGTCCTGCAAGCCGTAGGCGTCGATCAGATCGGCGTCGGCTGCGCCCGGCTCGAATATGCCACCGTCCACCCCCAGCGGCAGTTCGACGACCTGTTCCGTCGCCAGTCCGTAGTCGAGCATCTCCCGCGTTGTGAAGGGGCTGTTGGTGAACAGGGTCCGCGCCCGCCGTAGAATCCGTCGCAGAAAGTGACCGAGCCAATCGGGGCCGACGAAGGCCTCGCGCGTCTCGCCTCCGTACACCCAGACATCGTATGGATGTCCCGTGATCCGGTGAAACAGCCAGGCCAGCGGTCCCGCACGCACGACCTGACCAGCGACAAAGAGCTGAGGCCGGTGGCGGAGGAGCCAGGCTGCCGTCCACAGAGCGCCACAGAGAAAAGTGAGAACCTTACCCCAACCCACCCCCCCTCCCGGGGAGGGGAAACGGACTGTCCGTACGGGATGGGTGGCATCGAAATCGGCGGCGCCCGGTGCATCTGGAGCCAGGATGAGACAACCATCGTGTCCCGCCAGGCGCCAGAAACGGTCGAGGACGAGGGCGATGCCGCCAACGGTGGGAGGGTAATCGAAGGTGACCAGCAGGGACCGAGGGGCGGGTGCCTCAGGTCGTTCCATCAGGGACTGCGGTCGAGGGCCGCACGGACGTGGGTCACCAGACCATCGAGGGAGAAGGGCTTCTGAATGAGAGCGTTCGCCCCCTCGAACTCCTCCAGGCGTGTGGGATACCCGGTGATGATGATAATCGGCAGGTCAGGGGCCATCTCGCGCAGGGCTTTCAGAGTCTCCAGACCGGACATGCGCGGCATGGAATGGTCGAGAAGGACCACATCGACTTCCTCACGGTGCTGGCGGAAGATCTCCAGTCCCTCCTCCCCGTCCGCAGCAGCGAGAGCCTTGAAGCCGCGCCGGTCGAGCATCTGCATAGCCGTATCGCGGATCATCTCCTCGTCGTCGATGACGAGAACCGTCTCGGTGCCTGAATCTGCCTTCATCTCGGCGGTGATCTCCTGCGGTGTGTCGACCGGGTCGTCAGCGGGAAGATACAGATCGAAGCAGGAGCCGGATCCTGGTCTGCTGTCACACTCGATCCAGCCGCCGTGCTCCTGGGCGATGCCGAGTGCCGTCGACAGGCCGAGTCCGGTGCCTTTGTCCACGTCCTTGGTGGTGAAGAACGGTTCGAAGATACGTTTGCGCGTGTCGTCGTCCATGCCCGGGCCGTTGTCGCGCACCCGGAGCTGCAGGTAGCGGCCGGCGACGGACCCCGCGGGGACGCGGTCTCCGGCAAGTTCCACGTCGCGTCCTTCGATGCTGATCTCGGGATCCACACCGTCTGCCCCCTCGAGGGCGTCCCGAGCGTTGATGCACAGGTTCAGCAGCACCTGCTCCAGCTGCAGGCCGATGCCCAACACCCAGGGCAGGTTGTCCCGGGCGTCGACGCGGATGTCAATCCTGCGGTCGAATGTGCGTCGGCAGATGGTCTCGACATCCTCGAGGACACGCCTGGCGTTGACGGACTCGAAGCGGGCGCGCTGCGGGCTCTGTCTTGAGTAGACCATCAACTGCTGAACCCTCTGCGCGGCGCGGGTACTGGTCTTCAGAGCATTGCCGATGAGTTGTCGGACGTCGTCGGGAGCATCCATCCGCGCCAGGTCGAGATTGCCGGTGATGGCCTGCAGCATGTTGTTGAAGTTGTGCGCGATTCCGGCTGTCAGCTGGCCGACGGCCTCCATTTTCTGCGCCTGCTGCAGCTGCCATTCCTTGGCGGCAAGAGCCTGCAGGTCCTCCAAGCGCCGGTGCCCCTCGCCAACGACGGCAGCGAACTGACGCAGGACCTCGATATCATCATCGTCGAAGGCCTCGGGGCTGGTACTGTTCATGGCCAGCGTGCCCGTCTTGAAAGGCACGTCGACGACGGACTGGATGCCGGCGCGAAGCAGGGCGGGATTGTCGCCGCCATCGCGCATCTGCTCCGGCGTCCTCCTGTAGTAGGGCTCGCCTGTGCGCAGGGCTTCGGCTACCGGTGGTGGCAGTTCGCGGTCTCTGACCTCATCGCTCACTCCATGACCCGAACTGTAGGAGTGCATGCCCTCAACGGCGACCAGGTTGATACCACAGGCACTGTAGTTGACGAGGACGCGTGACTCCCGCCGCAGGGCGTGAACGACACGGCTCCAGTCGGCGTCGGTCTGCATCTGCAGGATTTCGTTGCGTACCTGCTGCACGGCAAGACCGACCTGCGCCTCGCGTTCCCGACGCTGGGTTTCGTGGTAGAGACGGGCATGTTCGATGGCGATGGCCGCCTGGTCGAGGAGCGGCCCCATGGCCTCGATCCGCCCCATGATGGCGTCCTGCTGTTGCGGCGGACTGCCCGTGGAGATCACTGCCACCACACGCTTGCCCCGCTTCACGGGTAATGAAGTAGCAGATCCGCTCCCGTGGCGTGGTGGGAAGGGGCACGCGCTTGTCGAAACGCGGGTCTCGGCCATCGGTTACGGTCAACTGTCCGGTCCGCGCTACCTCGGCGGTGATATTGACGTCGTCCAGATCGTAGCGCAGGCCGACGACATTGGTGGAGGCCTGCAGGGCAGACCCGGGAATCAGTTCCCCGTTGCTGTCCATGGCACGCACGTAGGAGCGCACGATTTCGATGGAGTGGGATGGCTCATCGACGAGGGCCAGGGCCAGGCTGCGGAAGATTCCCGCCTTGACGATCTCTCGGGAGATCGTTTCCAGGATCACCTCCAGTTCCAGCGACGACAGGACGAGATGCCCGACGGTGCGGAGGGCGGTCAGAAGCTGCTGTGATTCATCGAGTCGGCGTGTCTGGACAACGGATTCGGTGACATCCTGACGGGTGATCAGTGCCCCGCAGACGGCGTCGGAGGGATCACGCAAGGCCAGCAGCTGCATGTCATGCAAGCCCTCGCGTCTGGTAGAATCCTGCTCAACCCGGCGCCACCGCTCGGCGTCGCCGTCAGCGAGGAAATCGAGGATGGCCTGCCGGCCGAGCTGGGGGTCATCCTCGCCGGCAAACTCCCAGATGGGTCGGCCGATCCGATCTTCGCGGCGCAGGGGGATGTTGTGGCGCCGGGCAAGGTCCAGGAAGGCGTCGTTCACGTCGACGATGACACCATGGGCGTCGATCAACGTCGCCGGAATCGGCATGGCGGCAAAAGCGCCGGCGTGGTGGGATGGCGGTGCGGTCATGGACGGGGGGTGGAGGGTTCCGGTCAGGCGCCGATAAAGAGAAAGAAGCAGGCGCTCAGCCCGACCACCAAGCGAGACGAGACGTGGACACCGAGAGTTTCTCCTGGCCCAAGGCCGCCGCCGTGGGCATCTTCCTGCCGATGGTGATCAACCTGCTCGTGCTGGTGACGTACCTCGTCACCGCCCCCTAGCAACCAGTTGCTTTGGCTGTATGCCGGTGGAAAGCCACGCGAATCTTCGCGGTGCGTTCCGCCGGAGCGTACCAGCCCTGTGGTGCGTGATCTGAGGTGTGCAGGTAGCACTGTACGCGCACCTCGTCGCTGCCCTCTGAAAATGTGAAGAGCCGGCTGATGGGCAAGGTCGTGAGCCCGGCGTGATACTTCGAAGCAGAGGCGCAGTTGACAAAGGTAGTCCCCCACTTTTCCTCCACATGTGAACGTCCACCGTGGGTGTCGTCGGGGTGGGTGTGCGTATGTGCTCCCAGCCAGAGATCGGTGGCGCCGTTGTGTCTGTCGAGGTACTCCTCGAAGGCCTGTGCGTCCGGCCTGCCGTCGACGAAGTAAAGGTACGAAGCGCCCTCGGGTCCGCCGTCCGGAAAGTAGCCATGGTAGTGTGACTTCCAGTTGCCCTCGTCATCCTTGCGGAATCCCTCCCAGGGACCGGAGGCGACGGTGGTCTCCTTGAGCATGTGGTGGTGGGCGGTGACGATGGCGAGATCCGTGTGGGCCTCGACCTGCTCCGTCCACCAGCGGAACGTGTCTCCCGTGACGGCGCCGGCCGGATACCCGCCGCGCTCCGCCCGACCTACCGGAGGGCCGCCGTCGTTGCGGTCGCTCATCAACAGAAACAACAGGTTGCCGACGCCGAACTGGTAGCGCTCCCAGGTACCGACGATGGGAAAGGGCCGCCGCTGAGCGTCGACGCCCGAGTGTCCGGTATTCAGTCCTTCGGGGTCGACCCACTTGCGGAACCACCACTGACATTCCTCCTCGGGGCCTGACGCATCGTGGTTGCCGATGAGGTTGTAGAAGTGTTCCCGCGGGTGTTTCGTCGAAGCGCCGAACTGGCGCACGACCTCCTCGCCCTCATCGTCGTCGGGCGCGGTCTGGCTGCCGGACAGGTCTCCCAGGTGCAGAGCGATGTCCCAGTCAAAAGGGGGGCCGCCCTCGTCACCCCCGGTTTCGGCCTGACGGATGGCCTCCGCCAGACTCTCCCGACCACTACGCCGCAGGTCGGTGCCCACATGGGAACATCCCAGTACCCAGACGCGGAATTCTCCGTTGTCATCCATAGGCGCAACAATGAAGCCATTCGCATTGCCGTACGCCACCAAGTTGGTCAGCTTAAGGGACCTCAGCAGTGCGTCTCACCGACCGAACCGAAGGATCGACTCCAATGTCGCCACACGCTGCAAGCGTCACCCGCTTCCTGTCCGTTCTGCTGCTGGCTGCCCTGTGTGGCTGTGCCCCGCGGGCACCGCAGCCGGCTGCCGCTCCGACCGACGAGCTGGACCGCGCCCTGACGACCGATCCCGCTGTGATCACCGGCGTACTCGACAACGGCATGCGCTACGTCATCCGCGCCAATTCCAAGCCTGAGAAGCGGGCAGAACTGCGCCTGGCTCTCGACGTCGGTTCGATCCTGGAATCCGATCAGGAGCAGGGCCTGGCCCACTTCGTCGAGCACATGGCCTTCAACGGTACCACCCATTTCGCCAAGCAGGAGTTGTGGGATTATCTCGAACTGGTGGGCCTGCGGCTCGGGGCAGATCTGAACGCACACACCAGCTTTGACGAGACCGTCTACAAACTCACGGTGCCCACCGATTCTACCGAGATTATGGAGACGGCGTTCCAGATTTTCGAGGACTGGGCTCACGGGGTGACCTTCGAGTCGGAAGAGATCGATAAGGAGCGGGGTGTCGTCATCGAAGAGTGGCGCCGGGGGCAGGGCGCCGACACCCGCATGCTGAAGGAGCAACTGCCGGCGCTGTTCGCTGATTCGAAATATGCCGAGCGATGGCCCATCGGGCAGAAGGCCGTGCTTGACACCTTTGACCACACGACGTTGCGCGGATTCTACGACCGCTGGTACCGACCCGATCTGATGGGCTTCGTCGCCGTGGGCGACTTCGAGCCGGCCTACGTGGAAAGTCTGATCGTCGAGTATCTCGGTCGCGTACCTGTCCCGGAGACACCCACGGTGCGCCCGGAATCGCCTGTACCCGACCACGAGGAGACGCTGTTCGCCATCGCCACCGACACCGAGGCGACGCGCAATACAGTATTCGTCTACCACAAGCAGGAGGTGTTCGAGCCGTCTACGGCACGGGCGTACCGCAATGGCCTGATGGAGGGGCTCTATCACGGCATGCTGAACCGTCGGCTCTACGAGCTTACGACCGAAGCGGATCCTCCCTATCTGGGTGGCTACTCCGGTGTGGGCCTGTCGGTGCGGACCAAGGAGTTTCTCGTGCTCGGTGCAGCGGTGGAGAACAATGGCTTCGAGCGCGGTCTCGACGCCCTGCTCACCGAGGCCAACCGCGTCGCCCTGCACGGATTCACTCCCACGGAGCTGGCGCGGCAGAAGAAGCAGATGATGCGCGGTATGGAGCAGGCCTGGCGCGAACGCGACAAGCTGCAATCCGGAGGGTTTGCCGCCGAGTACATCCGCCATCTGCTGGAGGATGAGCCGATCCCGGGCATCGAACGCGAGTATGCGCTCTATGGCGAACTGATGCCGACGATCACGCTGGTCGAAGTCAACGAGCTGGCCCAGGCCTGGGCGGGAACAGAAAATCGTGTGATCACCGTGAACGCGCCGGAGAAGGAGGGTGTGGGCGTTCCGACCGAGGCGGATCTGCTGGCCACGTTCGAGACCGTGGCCGCTGCCCAGGTCGATCCGTATGTCGACGAGGGCGCCGATCTGCCGCTGCTGCCAAACGAACCCACACCGGGACACGTCGTCGCGCGTGAGGAGATCTCCGAGCTCGGTGTCACGGTATGGGAGCTGTCGAATGGCGCCCGTGTCTTCATCAAGCCGACGGACTTCAAGAACGACCAGATTGTGTTCTCCGCGTACAGCCCGGGAGGCCACTCGCTGGTGGAGGATGAGGACTACATCGCCGCTGCCACGGCACCTACGGTGGTGTCCCAGGGAGGACTCGGGAACTTCGACCAGGTAGGCATGATGAAGTGGATGAGCGGTAAAGTGGTGCGGGTCACCCCCTACGTCGGCGAGCTCTTCGAGGGGTTTGCCTCCGGGTCGGCGTCGCCGCAGGATGCGGAGACGATGTTCCAGCTCATCCACGGCTACTTCACGGCCACGCGTGAGGACAGCGCCACCTTTGCCTCTCTGCGCAAGCGCATGGGAGCGATGATCGAGAACCGCAGCTCTCGTCCAGAGACGGCCTACGGCGACACGGTCAACGTGACCATGGCGCAGCACCACTTCCGGGCGCGACCATGGTCGGCGCCCATGCTGGACGAGCTTGACCTGCAGAAGTCGATGAAGGTGTTCCGCGATCGTTTCGCCGATGCTTCCGACTTCAGCTTCTTCTTCGTCGGCAATCTCACGCTGGAGGGGATCGAACCCCTGGTGGCGACGTACCTGGCCAGCCTGCCAGGACTGCAGCGCAACGAAACCTGGCGCGACATCGGCATGAAGGCCCCCGAGGGAGTGGTGGAGAAAACCGTACGGCGCGGCATCGAGCCCAAGGCGTCCACACGGATCATCTTCAGCGGCCCTTTCGACTTCGACAACCGCGAGGACCGGTTGCACATCGGCCTCATGGCGGAAACCTTCCAACTCAAGCTGCGGGAGGTGCTGCGTGAGGACCTCGGGGGCACATACGGTGTCGGTGTCGGCGCCCGCCCGTCGCGATACCCCACGCCCAGCTACAGACTCACCGTCAGCTTCGGATGTGACCCCGAGCGCGTGGAAGAGCTCACCGACGCCGTCTTCGTGCAGATCGACAGCCTGCAGGCCGTCGGCCTTGATTCGACCTACACCAATAAGGTGCGTGAGATTCGTCGCCGTGAGCGCGAGGTCAACCTGAAGGAGAACGGCTGGTGGCTGAGTCTGCTGGAATGGGTGGATAAACACGAGGTCGACCCCCTGCTCATCCTCGACAACTCCCTGGCCGAAAACCTGACGCCGGCGGACGTGCTCAGGGCCTCGCAGTGGTTCGATCAGACGCAGTACGCCCGGTTTGTGATGCTGCCCGCCGAGGCCGACGAGGTTGAGGAGGAGGAGTAGTTTGGAAATCGTCCGGTTGCAGCAGGAGGAACTCTTCGTCAGCGGTGAGGGAGAGTACCACACATACCGCATCCCGGCGCTGGTGGTGACCGGGGAGGATACCATCCTCGCGTTCTGTGAGGGGCGACGGGACAGCTCTTCCGACAGCGGCCAGATCGACCTGCTGTTGCGCCGCAGCGAAGACGGCGGTCAGAGCTGGGGCATGACACAGGTTCTGGTGACCGAGCCGGACATGACCTGCGGCAACCCCTGTCCGGTGGTCGACCGAAGGACGGGGACCCTCTGTCTGCTCTTCTGCAAGAATCTGGCCGAAGGTCACGAGGGGCTGATCACCGAAGGCAAGGCGCCGCGCACCGTCTGGCTGACGCGGTCGCAGGACGACGGTGTGACCTGGACCGAACCAGAGGAAATCACGGCGACGACGAAGGATCCGTCCTGGACCTGGTACGCCACCGGTCCCACCCACGGCATTCAGCTGGCGAATGGGCGCCTCGTGGTACCCTGCGATCATATGGTGGGTGTGGACTTCGATCGCAAGACGGATCCCTACCATTCCCACGTCATCATCAGTGACGACGGCGGCGGCAGCTGGCAGATCGGCGGCATCGTCGACGAGGGCACGAACGAGTGTGCCGTCATCGAGACGGCGAACGGGTCGCTCTACATCAATTGTCGGAACTACCGCGGCGAGAAACGACGGGCCAGCGCCCGCAGCGTCGACGGCGGCAGCAGCTTTCAGCCACGGATCTGGGAGGACGATCTTCCCGAACCAATCTGCCAGGGCAGTCTCGTCAGTCTTCCCGGAGACAGGGGCGGCGCAGCTTTATCCGACCTGGCGCTGTTCGCCAACCCCGCCAGCACCGAGGCGCGCTGTGATCTGACGCTGCGTATCACCGAGGATGGCGGCCGTTCGTGGTCCACGCTGCGCAGTCTGTACGAAGGCCCGGCTGCTTACAGCGATCTGGCCGTCACGGCGGAGGGTGGGGTCCTGTGCCTGTACGAGCGCGGCGCCGACTCTCCCTACGAGACGCTGACGCTGGCGCAGATGACCCTGGCGCAGATGACCCTGGCGTGAGTGCGGTCAGTCTCGATGGCAACGCGGTTCGGGCCGAGCGTCTGGCGCGGCATGGCCTGACGCGACCGGTCGAGGACGAAGCCGGGTATCTCGACCTGTTCAGCCGACTGCAGCCGGTGAGCCCTCAGGCCAACTCCTATCCGGGTTCACCCCCGAGACTGATGCACCGGACTTCCGGCTGCGCGGATGACGAGCTCGCCGATGAACTGCGCGGCCAACGGCAACTGGTCAAGGGGCGTTTCCAGGGCGGCACGGTAGCTACGTCCGGGCTGATGAACTGGCCCTGTACGCGGCGGCCTATCGCCGTCCCATGGCCCGGCTGGACGTCAGGCAGGAAGCCGTGATCCGGGCTCTGACGTACTCCGGTCCGCTGTCCCCCCGGCAGCTGCGCGAGGAAACCGGACTGGCCCACCGGCCGCTGATGGCTGCGGTGCACCGCCTGGAGCGGGCCTTTGTGGTGTGTGAGGATCAGACCGACTCCGCCTGGGACCGGCCGCTGCACCTGGTGGAACGGGAGTTTCCCGATCTCTGGCAGCAGGCGCCCGACCCGGAGGCGGCTGCCGCCGAGGTGCTTGCCCGTCTGCTGCACACGCAGGTGTTCGCCACGACAGCTCAACTGGCGGCGGGCAGTGGCCTGGGCAAGCGGGTCGTGGGCAGCACGATCACCACCATGGAGCGGTCCGCACGCGTCGAAGCGGTGACGATGGATGGACTCGAGGGTTGGCAGCAGTCAGGGGACAGACCCACTGCCGGGGATGTCGGCCTCGTTCGTGTGTTGCACCTGCGCGATCCTCTCGTGCGGCCGCGGCTCGATGAACTGGCGCTGCAGTACGACGGGCGGGAAGTGCTCCAGTACCTGCTCATCGGCGACGAGATTCACGGCGCGGCCTGCGGACACTGGCGGATCAAGGCACACGACGTGGAGGATGTTATCATAGACGATGCACACGTAGCAGATTGGCGAGAGGAGACGCTGGAGGCCGTACGTCGGCGTTATCCAGCGCCGAAACAGCACGTGCTGGCCTGTAACGGCGAACCTCTGTAGCACTGAAGTGTTGAACTACTGGGCTCGCAGTACGCGGAAGGCGGTTCCGGACGTGCGGTCGAGGACGAGGCGTGCTTTCAGCTGCCCCACGAGGCTGGAGACCAGTCGCAGACCGAGGGAATCGGGGGAGTCCAGGTCAATGTCCTCCGGGACGCCAATGCCGTCGTCCACGACACTCAACGAAAAGGTGTCATCGCTGTCACCGATCCGCAGTTCGATCCGCACCGTCCCCTGGCGCTCGTCGGGGAAGGCGTACTTCAGCGCATTCGACACCAGCTCGTTGACGATGAGGCCCATGGGGATGGCCCGGTCGATCGTCAGCAGCGATGTGTCCATGTCGAGAGTGGAGGCGATGCGGCCGCCGAGACCGTAGGCATCGATCAGGTTGTCCACCAGGCGAGTGACGTAGGCGCGGAAATCGATGCGGGCCAGATCCGCCGACTTGTAGAGCTCCTCGTGAATCAGGGCCATCGAGCGGATGCGGTGCTGACTGTCCTCGAAGGCATCCAGCAACGTTGAATCATCGAGCCGGGCCGACTGCAGGTGCAGCAGACTGGAGATGATTTGCAGGTTGTTCTTGACCCGGTGGTGGATCTCCTTGAGCAGGACCTCCTTCTCTTCCAGTGACGCGCGGATCTGCTCCTCCGCCTCCTTGCGTTCGGTGATGTCCTGGGCCACCACCTGCACCATGCTCACTCTGTGAATCTGTTCATCCTCAGCATTCTCGAAGATCGGGAAGGTCGAACCCGCCGCCCACAAGTACCTGCCGTTGCGATGGCGCCAGCGAAACTCCAGTGAGCGGTGTCCCGGCTCGTCGACCTCGTGGAACGTCTCGGTGACATCAACGTCATCGGGATGCACGATGTCACGACGGAAGGCGGGAGTGCGGTAGAAGTCGTCGGGCGTGTAGCCAAGCCATTCTTCGATCTGGGGACTCACGTACAGATAGTTGCCCTCGCTGTCGAGGAGCATGACGACGAAGTTGGGCGTCTCCGCCAGGGTCCGGTAGCGTTTCTCGGAGCGCGCCAGTTCCTGCAGATCCTCCATGCGGCGGTAGCCCTCCGACAGGGCTTCTGACAACTCTTCGAAGAAGGAGACGTGGCGATCGGAGAAGGCGTCGGCCGCGGCGGACAGGATCGTGAGCGTGCCAAAGGAAAAGGGCAGGTCGATGACGCAACGCACGGGGCCGTAGAGCTCGGTGAGCAGGATGAGCTCGTCGGCGCTGTCGAGTGCCTGCAGGTCGACAGCGCCGCGCCGTGCGACCTCGTCGCCAGATGTCGTAGATGCGCGACGCGTAGCCCTCCGACTCGGTGATCATCCACTCGCCGCGTTTGCTGATCCCTGACGAGCCGAAGGAGCTGTACGAGCGCAACATGGGTGGTTCGGTGGTGTCGACGACGTTGACGGCGCAGTGATCGTAGCTGATGCCCATCGTGTCGAGACCGGTGCGGATCGCCTCGAGAACCTGCTGGATGTCTTCAGCGCTGACCATGCTCCAGACGGCCTCGCGCACCTGTTGCATGATGCCGCGTTTCGTCTCCTGGAACTTGCGATCCGTGATGTCGCGGGCCACACCGTGAGTGCCGACGAAGGAGCCCCCGCGGTACAGGCCGTGGGCCGAGATGGAGAAGTGGCGTACATCCATCTCGACGTCGCGAGTGACACCACCACGGGAGCGCAGACGTACCTCAAGCCGTCGTGTGGCGCGCTCACCCGTGCGTCGCTCGTGGAAGGCGTGGCCGACGCGCTCCGCATCCTCGGCGACGAGAAACTCAGAATAGTGGCGGCCGATGATCTCGTCGGGAGAGTACCCGAGCAGGTGACCCACCTCAGTATTGGCGAAGGAGAAATGGCCTTCAGGGTCGAGGACGTAGATAAAATCGGAACTCCCCTCGACGAGAGCCCGATAGCGGGCCTCCGACAGTGCCAGCTCCTGCAGAGCGCCGTCACTCTCCGGGCGGTCCTCAGGTGATTCGGTGGAATCCTGCTGGCTCACGATTTCGGCCCTGTCAGTGCGGGGAGGAGGTCGATGCAAATTAGGTACTAGAGGTGTACCCTACAACGGGAGACAACGAAGAACTGTCAATTCACAGTGGTCCCAACGCAGACAGGGCCCGTCTCGCGTCCGCGTGTGCGGGTTGCAGTTCGAGGAGTGTCTTCCAGGCGGACCGTGCCCCCCCGGGGTTGCCGGCACGCTGCGAAGCCAGACCGAGGCGATACAGGGAATCGGCGCTCTGCGCCCCGCCCAGTTCGACGGCAAGGGCCAGTTCACTCGCCGCATCGACGGCGCGGTCCAGAGACATCAGCACACGGCCGAAAACGTAGCGGCAGAAGTGTGAGCGCGGCGCCAGTCGGACAGCGGCTTCGACCAGGGGAAGAGCCTGGCCGTGTCCGCCTGACATCGTCTCGATGAGAGCCAGATGGGCCAGGGCCATGACAGTGGTCTCGTCGATGGCCATGGCACGGCGCAGATACACCGCGGCCTGCTCCAGGTCACCCTCTTCGTACAACAGACGGCCGATCCAACTGTGGGGCATGGCGAAGTCGTCCGGGCCAAGGGAGATGGCCTCGCCGAACAACCTCATGGCTCGTGCGGGATCATGGCGCATGACGGCCAGACCTTCCGCGTAGCGCTCGATAAAGGCACCGTCGTGATGGAGTGATTCGGCATGTCCGGCGCCGGGCCGCCGCAGGTAGACAGGACGATGATCCTGGAGGTAGGTCAACCGGTAATCGCGGCGGAAGCGTTGCGACAGAAACAGGGCCCGCTCGGCGGGGGTTCCGGGACGGATGCCGGAGATGAAGAGGATGGCATCGGGGGCGCGATCCATGGCGTAGACGACCTGGTAGTTGCGCAGGATGTGGTCGTCGTGGATACCCGGAAGGCGCTGTGGCCTGTGGGCGATGGTCTCATCGGTGAGGCCCACCAGGTCGAGAACGGCAGCCTGGGTGCGGTAGCGCGGGATGCCGATGGCCGTGCTGGCCAGAAGAGTGAAAGGCTCACCGGCCTCGTTAGCATAGTCGGCCAGTTCCTGCAGCTTGCTGTTGTGGGCCGTGATGGCGTCGCGGGCGTGGCGCAGATCCGCATCGGCCCCGGTGACCGAGCCGGCCACCATGGCCAGCATCAGGGCGACGAAGGCGGTCGGAGCGTAGCGGCGGCCGAGGGTGCGCAACAACGTCACGCGAGCGGTCTCCACGACGGCGGCCGAGAGCAAAGCCAACACCGGCAGATGGAGCCGATTTTCCACCAGGGTGTCGCCGCCGATGAGGGTGACGTAGGCCACATTGGCGAAGATGAGCAGGGCCACATAGCTGGCGCCCGGCCGGGTCCGGCGCCGTGCCAGCAGACCCAGGACGGCGATCGGCGCCAATCCCCAGAGCCCGTAGTCGGCGAGGAAGTCGCCCGTGTAGCGCAGGCCGAGTTCCAGGTAGGTCAGCGAGACACCGGTCTTGGCGTAGAACGTGTTCGGCAGGGGATAGCCGTAATACAACCAGCGGAACAGCAGGTGAGGCAGCACGAGAGCGGCGTAGCCGACGGTTGGAGGCCACAGTCCGCGCAGGGCCACTGTTGACGAGCTCGGTCCAAGCAGCAGGCGCACCCCCCGATGAGCCACGGTGAGGCCGAAGAACATCCAGCCTTCGGGACGCGTAAGTGCCGCCAGGCCGAAGAGGATCCCCGTCCAGCCGTCGAGCTCACCCCGCTGCAGATAACGCACAGCGCCGGCGGTGATGAGCAGGGCGAAGAGGGCGGTCTCCATGCCGCTGAGAGTCCAGAATGCCAGCGCCCCGTTGGCCGCCAGCAGGCAGGGCGTCGCCAGGTGCGCCGGATCTGCCGGGCGGGAACTGAGGCTCGAGGCCAGGCGCCAGCTCAGCAGGATCAGCGCCGACGCTGCCAGCACGCCGAGGGTGCGAGCCACCACCACCGCGTCCAGGCCAAGAGCATGGGGCAAGGTGAGGAGCATGACCCACGAGAAGTTCGTGTAGCCCTCGACCCGCTCGCCCGGGTTGAAGACGAGGCCGACGCCGTCGACGAGGTTCTTTGCGTACACGAGGGAGATGTAGGCGTCGTCCTGGAGGACGTCATACCGGGCGCAGAGCACGGCGAAGAGCAGCCCGGCACAGACCAGCAGCAGGAACGCTGCAAGTGCGTGGCGTTTCACATCTCACCGTCGGCGAGCAGGTCATCGACCCACGCTTCGAGCACGCCGAGCTCGGCAAGCAGGTCGAGAATCGTGTAGCGGGTGCGGACGAAGCGCGCGTGGAGGAGGGCGGAACGGGCGCCGTCGGCATCGATGCTGATCTCGGCGAAACAAACTGGTGCACCGGCACGAAGCAGGCTGTCCGGGGATGCGGGAGACGCACCGAGTATACCGCGCAGCTCGGGCAGGATCTGCGGCCAGTTGTCGCCCAGGGCAATCCGTCGGGTTCGACGTGAGTCGTCATCGCCATGAACCTGGCGAGCCACCGGTTCGACAGCGGACCACAGGCGGCCAAAGTGTGGCTTCAAACTCTCGCTCATCGCTTCCCACGGCGCGAGGGGTGGCGGTTGGATCGTGCTGAGGTCCGAGTTCAGCAGTCTCTCGTAGAGGCGGGCTACAGCCAGGGTGGCGACACCGACCTGGCAGCCGTGCAGATCATGGGGGCCGCCGCAGGCATGGTGGCGCATGTCAAGGAGATGACTGACGAGGTGTTCGGCGCCGCTTGATGGCGCGGAGGTGCCGGCGATGTCCATTGCCATACCGGACAACAGCAAACCCGCTGTCAGAGCGGCGATGGCGTCGGGATCGCGTGTGCGGAGACCGTCGACGGCCGTGGCAGTGATGGTCTCGGCTTCGTGCGCCAGGTGCAGGGCCTGGCGGTCATAGGGAGTGTTGAGCAGACGGTGACCCAGATACCAGTCGGCGCCGCTCACCGGACGGGATCGCAGGTCGGCGAAGCCGGCGGCGACCATCCGCGACGGCGCCTGGCGCAACAGGTCGACGGGGGCCACGGCAATGCGCGGCGGGGGACACGGCAGCGACACCTTGATGTCGCCGTCCAGCAGGGCGGCGCAAGCAGAGGTGTAGCCATTCATCGACGGCGCCGTAGCGACAACAGCGGCGGGGATTCCCGTCCGGTGGCAGGCGAACTTGGTCAGGTCGTTCAGAGTCCCCGAACCCACGGCGATGGCAGCGGTTGCCCCGCCATCCGCAAGCTGCTGCACCAGACACTCGGCCTCTGTCATACCGGCCACGACTTGTCCTTCACCACGAGGCGGCAGGATGATGAGCTCAGCGCCAAGAGCATCGGCCAACCGGTTGGCCGCAATCGCAGCGGTCGTCGCATCGGCGACAACACATCGTCGCCCCGTCGGCAGGTGCCGACAGAGGAGATCCGGGGCTTGGTCCAACCCATCGATCAGAAACAGGAGAAGGTCACGGCTGTCACCGTGTTGGCGCAGCAGGCGACGCAACCCCGACATCCCATCAATTCTCATACTGTCATAACTTAAGCGACGGTTGGGATCGAAGTCTGACAAAGGAGAATCGAACCAAGTGTCTCTCATCACGATCATCGGGCGCGGCCATTCCGGTACGCGCGCCATTTCTCACACGCTCTATGCCAGCGGTGTCTTCATGGGGAGCACGATCAACCGCTCCGGAGACAAGGTGCCGCCTGCCGACATGTATGAAGCTGCGAGGGTGTTTGCCCGACACGTGCCGTGGAAGGGAGACCTCGAATGGGATTTCGAGTCGATGGCCGAAACCCCGATCGATCCGGAGTACGAGCGCCTGGTCGGCGAGTACCTAAGCGACGTCCACCGTGAAAAGACACAGCACAAGGGCTGGAAGCTGCCGGAGACGACCCTGTCGCTGCCGTGGATCACGCGCATGTATCCGGAGGCCTACTACATCTATCTGGTGCGCGATCCGCGCGACTCCATCCTCGGCGGCCACACGACAGACGACCTGGCCCGGTTCGATGTCCGCTATCCCGAGACCGACGACACGATGAGACGACGGGCTATCTCGTGGAAGTATCAGTACGACCTGGTGGCGGCCACGCCGAAACCGGAGCGCTGGCTGACGCTGCGCTTCGAGGATTTTGTCCTGCACCAGGAGCGCGAGCTCGGTCGTCTCGAAGAGTTTCTCGGTTTTTCGCTGGGCCGCATCATCGTCCGTCCGGACGCCGTCGGCCGCTGGCGACGCACCGAGGAGCGTGTGCCGGACTTCGATTTCCTGCGCAGCGCCCTGGATGAGTCGGGGTACGACAACCAGGAGTAGGGCCAGAGATGTCGCTGCTCACAGGGTCTGACATCGGCAAGTCCTACGCCCATCGCTACGTCTTTTCCGGGTTCTCCTTCGCCATCGAGCATGGCGACCGCATTGGCCTGGTGGGCATCAACGGCGGCGGCAAGACGACGCTGCTGCGGATCATCGCCGGCCTGGAGAGTTCCGAGCCACCGGGACAGATCCACCACAAACGTGGCCTCCAGGTCGGCTACCTGGCCCAGGATGCGGGCGGACCGATCCCCGACGGCACGGTGTGGGAGACGATGCTGGAAGGTGTGACCGATCTGCGTCGCCTGGAAGCGGAGCTGCAGAGCGTGGCCGCCGAACTCACCGGTGCCGACGACGATCCGCTGCTGGCCCGCTACAGCTCGATGCAGGCCGACTTCGAGCGCCGTGACGGTTATCTCTACGAGACCCGGATCCACACGGTACTTGCCGGTCTCGGTTTCCATGAGAACGACTGCGGCAAGGCGCTGTCGGAGTTGAGCGGCGGTCAGCGCACACGGGTGCAGCTGGCGCGCCTTCTCGTGGAAGGCAGTGATCTGCTGCTCCTCGATGAACCGACGAATTACCTCGATCTGCGGGCGGTGGAGTGGCTGGAGGGATGGCTGCGAGATCGCGACGGGGGTTACCTCGTCGTGTCCCATGATCGCTGGTTTCTGGATCGCGTCACAGAACGGACGTGGGAGATCTCCTTCGGCCGGCTGGAGGCCTATCGGGGCGGATATTCGGCCTACGTGCGCCAGCGGCAGGAGCGCTACGAGCGCCACCTGAAAGAGTGGGAAGCGCAGCAGGCGTACGTGGAGAAGACGGAGGAGTTCGTCCGACGGTTTCTTGCCGGCCAGCGGACAAAAGAGGCACAGGGCCGGCGCAAGCGACTGCAGCGTTTCCTTCGGCACGAGGCCATCGAGCGGCCGCAGCAGCACCGCCGCATGCACCTGCGCATGGAGTCATCGGGGCGTACGGGAGATATCGTGCTGCGGCTGACGGATCTGGCGTTGGGCTACGGGCAGGACGAGCCCGTGGTGCGTACCGCGGGTGAGGTGGAAGCGCTGCGCGGACAACGGGTTGCCGTGATCGGCCCCAACGGCGCCGGGAAGACGACGCTGGTGCGCGCCATTCTCGGACAGCTGGCGCCGCAGGCTGGGCAGGTGCACCTGGGCGCGAAGGTGGAGATCGGTTACCTGCCGCAGACGCAGGAGTACCTCGATCCATCGTTGACCCTGGTGGAATCGCTGAGAGAGGTAGCGTCGGAGGAGACGAAGACGGGGGAGCTGCGGGACCTGCTGGGCAGCTTCCTGTTCTCCGGCGACGATGTCGACAAGCGGGTGGAGCAGATCAGTGGCGGCGAGCGCAGCCGCGTGGCGCTGGCCAGGCTCGTGCTCCAGGGAGCGAACTTTCTCATCCTCGACGAGCCGACCAACCATCTCGACATCAACTCGCAGGAAGTCCTCGAAGGGGTGCTGGCAGACTTCACGGGTACCGTGCTGCTCGTCAGCCACGATCGCTACCTCATCCAGTCACTGGCGACACAGATCTGGGTTGTCGAAGCCGGCGGCCTGACCCCCTTCGACGGCAACTGGTCGCAGTACTGCGAATGGCGTGAGCGCCGCGCTGCCACAGAAGTCGTGCAGGGCGTGGCCGCGCCGGTAGTAGACGACAGAGAAGCGCGCCGGGTCGCCCGACGGCAGCGCAAGGCGCACGAAGAGCTGCAGGAAGGGCACGTCCGGTTGGAAGCACGGATCGCCAGTCTCGAAGAGAAGAAGACCGGTCTGGGCGAGCAGATCGGTCGGGCAAGCGAGGCCCGCGACATGGACCTGCTGGCGGAGCTGACCGCCGCCCTGCAGCAGGTGGAAACCGATCTCGAGCAGGACATGGCGCAGTGGGAGGATGTGGGTCGTCAACTCGAGGAATACGCCGGGACCGCTGCCGCCTCCTGAATCACGTTGACCCCGTAGGGCGTGGGTCTACCTTTCGGCCCTAGGAGCCTGTCCGAGTAACCCATTTGGGCTACGGCCACGCCCTTGAGGCCGCTCGTTGCGTTGCGCTCGCTCTCTGAATGGCCTTTCAATTCAGGTCACTCGCGCGCCTTGCGAGCGACCCCAATGCCGCGACCTCGCCTACAAAGCGATTACTCGGACAGGCTCCTAGCCAACCTCAAGCTCAAGATGGAGATTGCCATGAGAGGCTCTCATGTTCGGTCGAGACTCCTCGCCGTCGGAAGCGCCGTACTGATGATCGTAACGATGGCACCCGCCGGCGCGCAGGATCGTGACGCCGGTCCTTGGTGGCCGCACCCGATCTGGGGTGCCGATGACGAGGCAGGGGGCTCCAACTGGATCACTCCGGAGGTCGTGCTGCGGGCGGCGACCCTGGTACAGACGGGCAAGGTCTACGAGCTGGGACAGGTCTACGAGCAGGGCATTCCGCTGTTCGGCAATCGGACCTTCGCGCTGACGATCCCCGGGGCCCCGACGGGTGGCCCCTTCGGCGACAACCAGCTCGTCTATCACGACGAGTTCTTCTGCGGCGAAATCGGCCAGATCGGCACGCAGTTCGATGGCCCGGGCCACATCGGCACGCGTATGCAGATGGGGGATGGCAGCGTTCAGGATGTGTTCTACAATGGTTTCACCGAGGACGAGATCGCCGGCTCTTATGGGCTGCAGAAGCTGGGTGTCGAGAACATCAAGCCTTTCTTCACCCGCGGCGTCCTCATCGACATCGCCGGCCTCAAAGGGGTCGAGGCTCTCGATCACGGGTACGAGGTCACCCTCGCCGACGTGCGGGCGGCGCTGGCCCGGCAAGGTCTCGCCGAGAGCAGCATCGAATCCGGTGATGCCCTGTTCTTCCGTTACGGCTGGTCGAAGCACTGGACAGACACCGACAAGTACAACACCGATCCCCCGGGAATCGGCCTGGAGGTGGCGGCCTGGCTGGTGGAGCGGCAACCGTCGATGATCGGCTCCGATCAGTGGACGACGGAGGTGGTGCCGAACCCGGATCCGACGCTGGCCTTTCCAGTCCATCAGGAGATCATCACCAAGGCGGGGATCTGGAACCTGGAGAACATGGTCTATGACGGTCTCGTCGAGGACGGGGTGAACGAGTTCCTGTTCATCTTCACGCCGATCCGCTTCAAGGGCGCCACCGGTTCACCGGCCCGTCCGATCGCGATCCGCTGATGGCTGCCAGGCCAAGGACGGCGACCCCCACGCCTGCGTCTCTGCGCCGACTGTGCGGCCAGACACTGCCGGCCATCCTCGGTGAAACCGACGGTCGTCGTCTGCTGCAGACGACCGAGGCGATCGTCGACACGGACCGCTGGAATTCCTTCGACCGTTTCCACGACACGACGAAGACGCTGGTAGACGAATACGAAAGTGCCGGCGCCGGCGCCGAGGTCGATCCCATTCAGACCGGGGGGCGGATCGGCACCGGACGCTGGATCATCCAGGAAGCGCAGGACATACGCTCCGCCACCGTCGACATCGTTCAGCCATTCCGCGAGCGGGTCGCCGACTATCGCGAGAATCCGTGGCACGTGGTGCAGTGGACGGCGGCCACACCAAAGGGAGGCCTGCGCGGAGAGCTCGTCGTGCTCGAGCGCGAAGAGGATCTCGACGGCATGGGTCCCGACGGGTTGAGCGGCTGTTTTGTGCTGACCAATCTCAACATCCGGGGCATGCTGGAGAAGCTGGCGCACAGGGGGGCTGCCGGCGTGATCACCGACATCGAGGTGACCGGCAACCCCGGGGCGCTGGCGTGGACCAAGTTCGGCTGGGGGATGGTGCCCACGAGCCACGCCACGGCACGCCTGGTAGGGCTGGTGGTGTCGCATCGTCAGGGGCTCAGGCTGCGGCGGCAACTGCAGAAGAACAAGCATATGGTGCTGCACGTGCGCGTGGACGCGCCCAAGTACGTGGGTGAGCACGACGTCGTTTCGGGGCTCATCAAGGGACGGGACGAGCGCCAGGACGAGATCTGGGCCATCGCCCATTCCGGCGAACCGGGTGCCATCGACAACGCTTCCGGCTGTGCCGTCACCGTGGAGGTGGCACGGGCCATCGAAGGGTTGATCAAGGCCGGTGTGCTGCCACGACCACGGCGCACGATCCGGTTGCTCAACGCCTACGAGTGCTACGGTTTCTTCGCCTTCCTGGAGCGGGACCGCCGTCTGCAGCCGCCGCTGGCAGGTGTCTGCATCGACACGGTGGGGGCCCGACCGGCGGTCTGCGGCGGACGACTGGAGTGGCGGGCCACGGTACCGTCATCGGCGGGATTCGTCGATTGGGTGGGTGAGAAGATCCTGGGCGCCACCCTGCGCCAGTATCGCGCTGCCGGGTACCGCCTGCATCACGAGCCGTTCATGTCCACCTCGGACACGTTGATCGGCGACCCGCAGTATGGCTACCCCTGCCCGTGGCTGACGACACATCACAAGCGGGCCGGCACGACTCCGGGCAGGCCGGGGGCTACGTGGGACGCCTACCACTCGTCAGCCGATCAGATGGGGCTGCTCAGCGCGGCGGGATTGAAGACCTGCGCCGCGTCCATGGCGGCCTATCTCTACTATCTGGCCGATGCCGGCACAACCGACGTCGTGCAGATGGCGCGGGCCGAAACGGCGCGTCTGGTGGGAGTGGCTCAGGCCGACAGACGACGCCTGGACCGCGCCGGTGCCGAGTATCTGCGTGACGCCCACGAGGAGAGCCTGCGCCGTCTGCAGACGTTCCTTTGGGGCGGTGATCGCCGCCAGGTGATGGCCGAGCTGCAGTCCCTGCGCGCTGACATGGCCGCTGCCACGTCCGGCCTCCGGCAGACACGGGGCGCACGCTCGACGCTGGAGACCCGACGTATTCCCCGACGGACGGCGCTGCTGGCGCCGACGACGGAAAACGTGGAGCCGTCGCTGGGCCGCCGCCTCGGCGCCGCCCGGCTGAACCAGTGGGCCCTCTACTGGGCGGACGGTCGGCGGACGCTGGAGCAGATCGCCGACGCCCTGTCCTGGGAGCAGGGCGGGCTGTTGCGGCCGGGGGTGACCCCGAAGCGAGAGCCGGTGGATGCAGCGGCCGTGGCGGGCTACTTCGAAGCCCTGGCTGAACTGGGCTATGTCGATCTGCCGGAGCGGTCCGCTATGAAGTCGAAGGCCCAACTGGTCGGCGACCTGCGGCGACTGGGCGTCCGGCCGGGCATGGATCTGATGGTGCACAGCTCCCTGTCGAAGATCGGTCCCGTGGAAGGTGGGGCGGACACCGTCGTCGAGGCGCTGCTGGCAGCCGTGGGACGCTCGGGTACGCTGCTGATGCCCTCTTTCAATCACCGGGCCGCCCAGGTCTACAACCGGATGGCGACGCCGACGACGAACGGGGCCATTCCCGATGCTTTCTGGCGTCGACCGGAGGCCGTACGCAGCGAGCATGCCACACATGCCGTGGCCGCCCTCGGCCCCCGCGCCGAGAGGTACTGCAAGGATCACGTGGAGGCGGGGTGCTGGGAAGACGAGAGCCCCATCGGCCAGCTCGTGCACACCGGGGGCTGGCTGCTCGCCCTGGGCACCACGCACTGGACGACGACAGCGTATCACGTGGCCGAGATGTCGGAGAATCGCGGCTGCAACGATCCTTTCGGTGACATCCATCGAGTCGTCAAAGAGGACGGCCAGGTCGAGGAGGTCTGGGGGCTCGCCTTCCGCCGAGGCCCCTGTCCCGTGCAGGTGTCGCCGAAACTTGACGAGGCGCTGGATCGCCGTGGCCTGCAGCGCCGCGGCCTGGTGGGCGAAGCCGGTTGCGAGTTGGTGCGGGCGCAGGATCTGTGGAAGGTGCGGCGGCAACACCTGAGGAAGGTGTGTCCCACGTGTACCGTGCGTCCCGGCTATCCTGAAGGCTGATCGTCATGTACGAGCGACTCGGGGTGGTGGAGCTCAAAGGTGGGGAAAAGGTCGAGGCCGGCGTCGTCATCGGCCCCGATCCGCAGTGGGCAGATCGAGTCTGTGATCTGCTGAGCCACAAGGGGGAGGTGTGGGCCTGGGGCAACGCCGAGTGCCTGCGCCAGAACCTGGGCATCGATGTCAGGTACTACGTGCTGCACCGTGACGGAGTTCCCTTCGCCAATATCATGACCGTCAGCCACTATGGGGTGGGCCACTTCGGCCACGTATATACGGTGCCGGAAGATCGTCGCCAGGGAGCGGCCAGCTCGCTGATGAGTCTGCTGATGGAGGACTTCCGTCAGCGCCACGGCCAGGCCCTGTTTCTCGGCACGGGCTTCGATTCCGCTCCCTACCACATCTATCATGCCGAAGGGTTCCGGGGCCTCGAGCCGGAAAGCGGTCTGATGGAGTACTACGCGGCGTCGGGAGAAACCTTCCGCGCCGGATGGTTCGCGCAAGGGCCGGTGGAAGTCCGGTCTGCCTCCTGGGAGAACTGGCCGACGTCGGCGCCGCTGTTCACCGGGGCCTTTCCGGGGACGGTACGATGTGCGCCGCTGCGGATGTTCGGGCGGGTGTCCACGGAGGGCGGCTGGCTGCATCTGCTGCATGACGATAGCCGCCAGGGACGTGTTCTGGTGCGCCCGGAAACCGGTGCCGTGGTCGGGGCCGCCGTGGCTGGCGAGCATCCACTGTGGCCGGATACGGGCCTGCTCGACGTCTACTGTCACCCGGCCTTCTGGGACTACGGAACCGAGATCCTGGGAGCCCTGGATCTGTCACAGAAAAACAGCTGGCTGGCCGTCAGCGACGATGGCTGTCCGGACAAGGATGCGGTGCTTGCCGCCGGCGGCTTCACCTCCACCGGTCAGGCCGCCGGGCGGGTCGCGGTGGACACCCGGCGCACCCGGATGGCGGATGTGACGGAATGGGAGATGTAGATTCAGGACAACACTCTAGCCCTGACTAGAGATTGTCGCAACCGCTGAAAAAACAGGATCTAGAGCTAGATTTCATTGCTTGACGGTTCTAGAAGAACCACTTAGTATTAGGGCACAAAACTTCTCGGTCACGTGAACTGGGGTGCCAGAGAAGGTTGAACGAGACCGGTGGGGCCGAGGCGACCCCGCCGGTCTCTTTTGTATCCTTGACATCGACAGAATGGCTCTGTAAGGTTCTGCCATCCCCACGGTCTGCCTTTCGGGGCTGACCGAACTGGAATGACGATAGCCCGCCTCGTGTCGCCATTCCGGAAAGTCAGACGGACCTCAGCTTTCTCCCCCGTCTGACAGTTCTCCCTAGCAGGGAGCCCTCCCCAGGGCTCCCTGCTTTTTTTATGCTTATCGGTTGCCATGCCGCGACGACCCAACATCTTGTGGATCTGTACCGACGAACAGCGCTGGGACACGATCCATGCTCTTGGCAACGAGCATATCCAGACACCCCACGTCGACCGTCTCGTGAGCGAGGGTGTGGCCTTCACTCACACCTTCTGCCAGAGCCCGATCTGTACCGCCAGTCGATCCAGTTTTCTCACCGGCATGTACCCGTCGTCGGTGCACGGTTGCTGCAACGGCAACGAACGGTGGCCCGGGGCGGCGCCCCTGGTGACACGACTGCTGGCGGATACCGGTTACGATTGCGGACTGGCGGGCAAGCTGCATCTGGCCGGCGCCCACGGACGGATCGAACCACGGGGCGACGACGGCTACCGCGTCTTCCACTGGAGTCATGATCCGCGGGATCAGTGGCCTGAGGGCCACGCCTATGCCGACTGGGTGCACGAGCGCGGGCACAGGCTGAAAGACTTCAACAAGAACCCCCTCGATACGCCACCACACCTGACGCAGACCGCCTGGTGTGCGGACATGGCCATCGAATTCATGGAAGAGGATCGTGGCGACACGCCCTGGTTGATGAGCGTCAATCCCTTTGATCCCCATCCGCCGCTGGACCCGCCACGGCAGTACCTGGGACGGTACCAACCAGATCAACTGCCTGGGTACCCCGTTGGCGCCGGAGACGTGGCCCACCAGAGACGCTTTGCCGACGTCGATTTCGGTACGCCGGACAAGCCGATCGAACTGGAGCGCCGTCAGCAGATGCAGGCAGCGTATTTCGCCATGATCACCCTCATCGACGACAACGTGGGTCGTATGCTCGAGAGCCTGGACCGCGGTGGCCAGCGTCAGGATACGATCGTCATCTTCACCTCCGACCACGGCGACATGGTGGGCGAGCACGAACTGATGCACAAAGGCAGCCGCTTCTACGAGCCCCTCGTGCGCGTGCCTCTCGTCATCTCGTGGCCCGGGCAGTACCGCCAAGGTCTCCGCAGTGAGGCGCTGGTGGAGTTGACCGATCTGGCGCCGACGCTGCTGGCCGAAGCAGGACAGCCCGCACCGGAACGCATGCAGGGGCGGTCACTGGCCGAACTGTTGCGTGGCGACGTGGATCCTGACACTCATCGGGACTTCGTACGCAGCGAGTTCTACCACGCTCTCAGCCCGGTGGACCGCACGCACATCAAGGGCACGTTCGCGACGATGTACCGCGACAGGCGGCACAAGCTGTGTGTCTACCACGGTCTGGAGGCGGGGGAGCTCTACGATCTGGAGAACGATCCCGGCGAGTTCGACAATCTCTGGGATGATGACAATCGGCAGCAACTGCGTTTCGACCTGATGAAACGCAGCTTCGACGCCACGGCCTTTGCCATCGATATCGGCACACCACACGTAACGCAGTTCTGAACGAAGGCGCGCGAGCGCAGGGAGAGGAAGATGGGAAGCGGGACACTTCGTATGGCGCAGTACGGCACCGGCCACGGCCACGCCGGTGGCAAGTTGCGATCGATGCAGGAAAACCCGGATGTAGAGGTGGCCGGCGTGTTCGAACCCGACGCGGCGCGACGGGCCGCCGCCGGTGGGGCCTTCGCCGACGTTCACTGGTTCGAGACTGAAGGTCAGATGCTGGGAGACAGCTCCATCGTCGCCGTCGCCTCGGAGGGCCGCAACAACGAGAGCCTGGGACAGACCGAGGCCATCGTCACCGCCGGAAAACACGTCTGGTACGACAAGCCTGCTGGCGACGACTGGGCCCAGGCGCAGCGGATGTTCGCCGCGGCCAAGGCCGGGCGAATCCATGTGCAGATGGGTTACATGCTGCGCTACCATGAAGTCTTTCAGCAGGTCTGTGAGTGGGTGCGGTCGGGATTCCTCGGTCAGGTGTTCTCCGTGCGGGCCCACATGTCGACGTTCCTGCCGCCCGCGGCACAGCAGATCATCGCCGACAACCATGAGGGTGGCATCCTGTACGACCTGTCCGGGCACATGCTGGATCAGATCCTGTGGATGCTCGGCCGGCCAGAGAAGGTGACCTCCTTCCTGCGCAACGACTCCGGCCAGGTGGCCGGCTTCAAGGACAACTGTCTGGGCGTATTCGAGTTCGACGGCGCCATTGCCACCGTCGATATCGCCGCCCTCGAAACCCGTCCCATGGCGCGCCGCTTCGAGGTCTACGGCACCAGGGGGTCGGCGATCATCACTGAACCATTCGAGCCGGGAAACCAGATCCGCCTGTGCCTGGACGAGGCACGTGACGGGTATGAAGAAGGAGAGCAGGTGATCGAAATGGAGACGCGGAGCCGCCAACAGTGCTACGACGCTGAGCTGGTCGATTTTGTCGGAGTGGTCCGTGACGGCCGGGCCCCCATCCGCGACCTCGACCACGAACTGCTCGTGCAGGAGACGATCCTGCGTTGCGCCGGAGAACTGAGAACATGAGACGCACCGCCGTCGTCGGCTGTGGTGGCATGGGGAAGCACCACCTGCAGGTGCTGGCCGATCTCGACGACTTCGAGACGGTGGCCTTGTGCGACGTGTCTGCCGAAGCCCTCGAGTCCAAGGGAGACGAGTTCGGTGTCGAGGGACGCTACACCGACGTGGCGGCCATGCTCGACGGGTCGACTCCCGACCTCGTCGTGGTGGCGACGCAGACGCGGCACCATCACGAGCCGACGGTGGCTGCCCTGCGACGGGGTGTGTCCGTGTTGTGTGAGAAACCGATCGCCATCGACCTCGTGGAGGCCGACGAGATGGTGGCGGCAGCCGAATCGTCGGGGGCGAAGTTCGCCATCAACCAGCAGAATCACGTAAACCCCGCCGTGGTCAAGGCGCGGCAGATGATCGACGATGGCGCCATCGGCGACGTGGTCATGGTGCGCGGCCGCAACAAACACGGCCGCAAGTCGGGGAACGAATTCATGGAGATGGGTACCCACGTGACCGACATGATGATGGTCATGGGCGGCACCCCCGGGTGGGTGTCGGGTTCGGTACTGTGGGAGGGGCGTGAAGTCGTGGCGGCTGACATCATGGAAGCGAAGCAGATGTCACCGAAGGATCGCGACTCCGGTCCCGTCGCCGGCAATCAGGCGCTGGGACACTTCGGATTCCCCGGCGGTATTCTCGGTGAGATTCAGTTTCTCGGGTACGAGACGAGGAACAATGAGAACTACGGAGTCGATATCCTCGGTTCCACCGGACAGCTGGCGGTGCGCGCCTCTGGAGCCCTCGGAGGAGGGCTGTGGCATCTGCCTCGACCGATGGAGGGTGCGCCAGCGGACTTCGGTGACTGGCAGGCCGTCGATATCGGCGAGATCAACGGCCGAGCCAGCACGATCGCGCACATGTACCGCGCCTTCGCGACGGCCATCGACGCCGATGAGGAGCCTCCCGGAAGTGGGGCCGAAGGAAGGACGGCGTTCGAGATGATCCTGGGGATCTATCAGTCGCACCGTGAGGGTGGACGCCGCGTGATACTGCCACTGACCGAGCGCCGGCATCCGCTGGAGGTATGGCGGAGCGACTGAAGCGGCGGTTCAGTCGCTGCTCTTTCCGGGCTGTGCTGCGCTGGCAAAAAACCCGTCAGGCAGATCGCGAAAGTCGTCGATGGCGTCGTCGGCCAATTCGGCCGCCTGCCGCACTCGTTCCGGAACGCCGCGCGTGATGGCGATGCAGCACATACCCGCGGCACGGGCAGCCATCAGTCCCGCACGTGAGTCTTCAAAGACGAGGCAGGATTCAGGCGCCACACCAAGGCGGTCGGCGGCGACCAGGTAACTCTGCGGGTCGGGCTTGGACTTCTGATACTGGTCACAGCTGGTGTATCCCGTGCACAACTCGTGCAGGTCCGTGCGATCGAGAAGGTTCTCGACGGCCCGTGCCTCGCTGCCGGTGACGATAGTGGTGGCTCCGGGAAAGGCGGCGGCCGCAGCGGCGAAGGCCTCGAGGGCGCCAGGGATTATGTCAGGCGGCGTGGTGACGAACAAATGCTGGAACCCCGCCTCGATGTCGCCAGCCAATTGCACGACACCGGCACCGACGCCGGGGTATAGCTCCAGCAGCCTGGCGGCGATCTGCTTCCAGGCGACGCCGTGAAACTGCACCAGGTCGAGTCCGTCGGTAGAGCGGCCGCGTTCCGTCAGCAGGGCCAGCATGGCCTGCTCGGACTGGCGCTCGGAGTCGACGAGGGTGCCGTCCATGTCGAACAGCACTGCTTTGATGTTTTGCATGTGTTAACCTGTTGTAAATATAAATACTTACGATTTGGCGTATATGCGATTTTCCCTCAATCGTCCCTCATTGGACGACAAATCTGCGAAAAAGCAGAAGGTGGTGGGACCTGCTGCGCGTGCAAGTCGGCGTTGGTCGCACAGGGCATGGGCCTCTCGGACCCGGCGGATGGGAGTGCAAGATGGCAGTCGTGAGCCAATGCGGCCGTCGGCGTCGGCGCTCACCCCAACTGCCCGGGCATCTTGCCTTCGCAGGGACTGACCTCAAGGGACCCTCAGCGTGTCGATCGTCGCGACGAGGGATCCGGATCGGCGGACGACAGAACGTTCTCGGGTTTCCTGACGGAGTTCCGCTCGGAACTGTTCGCGGAGATGCACGACAAACTCTGCGATCAGTGGATTACGGCGGTGGCGGTCCCAGGACCAGTAAAGTCCCAACTCGACCAGTGTGGGTGACGCCGTCGCTGTAAGAGACCGCACGCACGTCCTGTTTTGGGTCTACTCCAGTCTGAAGGTGTGTGGCTGGTTGGGCAAAAGCCAATTCGGCCACTGAGCCAGAAGAGGCGGTGGATCCCAAGGTTGCAGATTCCCAACGCTTCGTTGACTTCGCTGCACCGATCCTGGTAGGGTACACACATGGTTGGCTGCGCTCTCCGTCCCCACACTTCCGCTCATGTCAGTCTGGCGCTCGCCCCCTCGCTCCTTCTCCTCTTGATCGCCACGGGCGCCCTTGCCCAGGCGCCGCGAACCGACCAGCCGAGCACGATGTCCGGGGACGTGCCCGACAGCACTGGGCTCGTCGAGGGGACGAGCTTCGCATACGGGTACGGTGTTTCGGGACTGATGTTGATCCTTCCAGTGCCCTATGTCGAGGCTGGGGCTCGTGCAGGAGCCGTTGGCCTCCGGGGCCGAATCGGCTATGCCGTCGCCTACCTGGAGGCGAGAGTGGAACTGGCCCTATTCAACAGGCTGTACGTCTTCGACGGCCTGAACCTGGTAGTCCAAGTCGATGGACTCGGTCAGGTTTATGGGGTCGGATGGGATACCGGTTCGCGGGGGGCTCGCAGGTTCTACCGAGTCGAGTTGGGTCTCTATGTTCCACCGGAATCCGACGACAACCAGTTCATGCCGCGTATTGGGATCGGGTGGCGGTTCTGAGCATCAGGTGTGCGGACACTGCTCGGACCGAACGCAGAGCGTCGCGGGGCGGAGTGTGACGCCGCACGCAGGTTCGTAGCTTCTGGCCATGCCCGGCTCGAGCGAGATCCGCCTCAGATCAGCGACGCCGGATGACTCTGAGTTCGCCTACAAGGTGAAGGAGGCAGCCTTCCGTGAACACTGGCCATCACGGGAGGGCACGCCGACCCCACCAACGGCATCACCTCATGCATCCCAATCCGCCCTGCCATTCTGTGTCACGAGCGTGTCACATGTGGCTCGATGGCAACCCCAGACAGCGGTGTGTACTTCTACCGACTACAGACCGCCGGGAATGCCCTCACGAAGAAGATGCTGGTCTTGCAGTGACGATTCGCCTGCGGTTCGCGTGCGGATCCATAGACCGACGACGGCCCGCCACGGATCCACAGGATGTGAGCAGGGCTCCTGATGGAAGGTGATGGGCCGCGGTAAACCTTCAACTTCTTCACGCGCCATCACACCGGGGGCCGTGGACTCGTAGTCTACCTGTACCCCCTGTCGCTGTACTCCATCACCCCGGCCACATTCTGCTTGGTGATGATACCGGCCCCAGGATCCATGTTCGCCGGCGTGATGCCGTATCGACAGCAAAGCACAAGCTGCACGACCGGGTAGAACCCCTGCACATACGGCTGCTGGTCGATGGTGAATGCAATGACCCCATCCCTAATCAGGCGCAGGATCTCGGGAGAGAGATCGAACCCTGCGCATAGGCAGCGCCCCTCCGCACCCCTCTCCAGAGCTCTTCCCGCCCCTTCCGTATCCGCCTGCCCCGTGCACAGTACCGCCCGGATCCCCGGATCCTCCCTCAGCGTCGCCTCGATAATCTGTACCGCTTTCTCCGGGTCGGTGCCTGTCACCAACGTCTCCCACGTCACCTGCCGGGCCTGCGCGATCGCCTCCTGGATGCCGCGCGCCCGGTCCTCCAGCGCCGAGATGCCCTCGTCGTGCATGGTGATGAGCACCTTGCTCCCGCTGGCCAGATGTTCCGCCGCCCTTGCTCCCTGTGTCCTTCCGGCCCGGTACAGATCCTGATTTACCGAGCTCAGATGCGCCCCTTTGCCATGGGTGCCGTCCACGTTGAAAGCGACCAACGGCACGCCTTTGTCCAGCGCCTCCTGGACCACTGGGTTGAAGGCAGTCGCGTGGATGATGTTCAGTGCGATCCCGTCCCGCACCAGGGCAACCTGCCCCTCCAGGTCCACCCCCTGCGTGCCCGTGAACTCCGCCTCGACCCCCAGCATACTCGCCGCATCCCGCATCCCCTTCCTCACCGTGTCGAAGAAGGCCTCATCGACCGTGCAGGTGACGAAGAGCAGCCGCAATCCCTTTTCCATTGAGTTCGGTCTCCGCTTTCAGCGCAACAGTGACAGCAAACTTGAGTCTTTCCCGCACGCGGGATTAGGAGTCCCTCAGTCCCCGTCGCCGCACGACGAAACCACCAGCCGTCATGACCGACACCAGCACCAGCGATAGCGAGCCCAGAATCAGAAGGAGGATGTGGACGCCGACGCATCCCTCCGGGTCCACGAGCAGGAACGCGTATCCGCCGCGGTACCCAGAGCGATAGGAGAAACGCTGATCAGAGTCGATCTGGCCGCGTCGCCCATCGAGAAGGACAGTGGGATCGACATGCCGACGTAGAACCAGAGGCAGATGGACCCGATGCCGAAGACGGCAATCACTATTCCGGGAGGGATGTTGACGCCGATCAGGCTGAGCAGGAGGATGGTGGCCATCGATATCACGAAGGCCATCATCAAGCTCAGGTTCACTGCCAGCATCATGAGTCCCACGCCCGCAGGAGTGCGATGCTGGCCCTGGAGCGCAGCGGAAAGTCTGCTCATCATGCCGGCGAATCGGGCCTGGGACGCCAGGGCCTACCTTCCCAGTAGAAGTCCAGAGCCCAACGGGCCTGGTGCAAGCACCGGGGCAGTTCGTCGGGGCGCTGATCGATGGCCCATCGGCAGAGGTCCACCGCCCCCAGAGTCGCGACGGCCGTCAGACGAGGCTGCATCTCATCCCAGCTGGATCCGTAGCCCTTGAAGAAGGCATCGATCTCCGGCGAGGACGGATCGTGCTCGCCAGCTATCGAGATCACATCAGCGAACGGTACAGAAGCAGCGCCGGCGCACCCCCAGTCGATCAGTACGGTCTGGCCGTCGGCTCGGAGGAGGACGTTGCGGACAGAAACATCACCGTGAGACAGGCCCACAGGCAGCCCGGGAAGGTCTCGCCAGGCCGTCTCAAGTGAGGTGCTCAGAGCTCCGTCGAGCAAGCCGTGGGCGCGCAAAGGATCGGTCTCTCCCAGCAGGCCGATACAACGCTCCACGTGTTCTTCCCAACAGTGCACGAAGACTTCGCTCTCCACGTCAAATCTCCCGCCCCAGCCCTGCACCGGCACGCCGTGAACGGCTCTGAGTGCTCTACCAATACCAACCCAGGCAGAGACGTCGTCAGCCGCGGGGTGCCGTCCATCAATGAACGTCTGCACTTGATAGGACACATCCCGGATCCGGCCGAGGGCCAGGACTTTGGGCGTATCGACGCCCACAGATCGGGCCTTCTCCATGGCCCACTGCTCTTTGTGAAACTCATGCTTCCGGTGGGGTTCGCCGTTCAGCCGTATGACCACCCGATCCGATCCGCCGTCTGCTCGATACGTGTGGTTTACCTTGCCGGGTGACATCATGGGGTGGAGATCGACCGACTGCCGGTTCAGCACCTGCCGGGCGGCAAGGAGAGCCAACTCCTCCATCTCTTGATCCTGCACGATTGTTTCCGTGTCCGCTGCCGTCATCGTCTCGGAC
>DASCMS010000022.1:0-21230 GCA_036011085.1 Candidatus Latescibacterota bacterium | reverse complement strand
GGTTGTCACCGTCGATGCCGGAAAACAGCAGCGACACATTCGTGTAGGCCAGCGTCCGGCCGTCCACCGTGGCCAGACCCGCCGGGTTGGCGAAGACCGCGTCGCCGTTGTCGGCCACCGCCACAAAGGCATTGCCCAGGGCCGCCGAGCGAGCACTGGCTCCCAGACTCTGGATGTTGACCACCGCATCTGCCGTTGTGGCCGCGCAGGTGATGAGGGCGAGAGCCCCGACCAGGTTCTTCAGGGGGTAACGCATAGGACTGATCTCCTGAGAGTCATCGTGCGAATAACAGCCACCGACGGATTGGGCCGAAAATACATCCCCGCCTCAGGGGAAGCAAGCGGCAATCCACAAACACAGAAGAGCCGAAACCGCGGGCGAAGGCCTAGCGCACCGCGTCGGGGGGGCCTCGGCGATGGGTCAGGACTTCATTTCTCAACCGCCCAGCAGGCCCGGTGCCCGTTGGTTCCCACCGGACGGCCCTGAACCCGGTGAATGTGACTCACTCACCAGCACCCGCGGCTTCTGTGTGTTCTGACGCCTGCCACCCGCCGCGGTCTAGATAAAAAAAGGGGACCGCCCACATGGCTGCCCCCTGTTTCTCGTGTACTGAATATACTCCTCTGACCGGCTCATGTCAACTTTCGATATTCTATCTAATTCGTTGTTAGACAATGAGTTACTTGACAGTGTCAGATTGCCCCCGTTACCCTTCCGTCACCCTCAACGCCCCGACGAGCGCACCCCTCTTCCGGAGGTCCGATCCTTGGCCGACACCCAACCACGCAATACGGTGCAGATCTGTGAAGACCATGTGGCGGTGGGAGAATGGTCGCGCGATCTGGGTGCCCTTGTCGAGACCAGCGCCCGGGTACGCCAGTTGCTGCGCCGTGGCGATCACGCTGAGGCCCGGGCTCTGATCCACTCCCGGACAGCCGAGGAACAGGCCGCCCTCGTGACGGTGGATGAAGACCCCGAGGAGGTTCTGTCACTGACGGCCATGGATGAGAACGGTCGTCCGGGCTACCTGCCTGCCGTCGTCGACCATCTGCCCTCGGAGACCCTCGCCGGCCTGTTGGCGCCAGCCCACGCCCGCCACCTCCGCTTCAACACCGAGGTGCTGCGCGCCATGTCGCCGGACACACTTCGCCGTGCTGTCGATGACACCCTGGATCCAGTCGCCTTTCACGGAAACCGCAGCCGTGTATCATGGGAGTGGCTGGAGGCTGTCACATCTCTCGGCGACGTCGACCGGATTGCCGACCTGCTCCACCGTATCGATGTCTCCGCCCTCGAGGATGCTTTCCTTGAACGCATCGACCACTTCGATATGCTGGCCGTCGTCGGTGGCCCCTACGCCAGGATCAGCGCCTTCAAGGTGCTCTCCGAGTCCGCCGCCGGCACCCTCCTGCCGCCCATCGACGATCCGGAGACCCGGCAGATCACCCAGATCCTCCACGAGGCGACGCCGGATCTCCTCAAACAGGTCCTGCGGGCAGCCTGGGAACGGGCGGGAGCGGAACGATGAACGACAACACGCCGCTTGCCCGGATCGATCCACGCAAGCTGTTCGTCGACGTCGACAGCCTGCTGGGACGCGCTGCCGCCGTCGGCATGCAGACCGGTGACCTGCCCGATACCTTCGCCGACTCGCTGATGGCCTGGTTGAGGGCCCGGTCCCTCGGCTTCGCCCAGCAGCATCGCACCGGCATCGCCCTCGGCCGCGACCTGCTGCACCGCGGTGTCGTCCGTGCCTGGACGTGCGTCGACGAGGGGCTCTCGATCGTGACCTCAGCCAACCTGGAGGCTGCCATCGCCCGGCTGGTCGAAGGCGATCTGGCCAGCCTCTATCGGGACGGGTACGAGAGCATCCATCTGCAACTGGAAAGGCTGCGAGCCACCGCCTCCTCCTGGCTGGCCGACGGGACAACCCTGGCGCTGTTTCCCGATGCCGAACCCGCTCTGCGACGATGGTCGAGGACGGGTGCCGAGACGTGGATGGCGCCGGGACCCGAAGGTGATGACGAGGCCCTCGATCCACTTGTCGAACTGCGGCGGTTTGCCGATTGGCATCAGACGTTGGGTCTTGCCGCCTCCCTGCCCCGGCAAGCGGTTCGCGAACTGGTGGCTGACGAACCCGGATTCGACGGCGGCCTGCCGATGCTGCTGCGGCGTCTCTGGCTCGCCCTCGTTCTCGGACGCCAGGGACTTACCGCGGACACCGGGGTGATCGCCGAATTCCGCACCCGTTTCAGCGACGGCGCCCTCGGCGCTCAGACCGCAGCCGCCGCGGTCGCGCAATTCGAGAGCCACCTCGAGCGCGCCTTCGACGAACCTTCGACTCGACAGTCCCTGCACGAGTTGGCGGCGAGAGAGCTGGCCTGCCTCTCCCGGGCCTCGGGTTCGGCCGAGGAATTCCATCTGTGTCTGCGCCAAGGTCTGGTCGCCGACGACGTGGAGACAGCAGCGCGCGACGCCCGGACGGATGTCTCCCGCGGAACGTGACGAGCAGGCTGACCCGACTACAGTTCGGTCCAGGCCCCCTGCGCGCTGGAACTGTCTACCGCCGCCTTGACGAAACGCATGCCGGCAACACCTTCGTCGACGCCGGGATGGGCGTAGGCCTCGGGCACGTCCTCGCCTCTGCCTCGGCGAATCATACGCTCCATGCTTCCGTGGAGGTTGGCCAGGGCCTCGAAGAAATCCTCATGGTGCCCGGACGGCACACGCAGATACGAGGTAACGGATTCCGGCAGGAAGCTGTAATTGGCGCCGATCCAGTAGGTCTCGTCCACCTCTCCCGTGCGCACGAGAAGGGACTCGGCTCGCTCCTGATGCCACTCCAGCGAGCCCTTGCTGCCGTACACACGGAAGCCATTGTCGTTTCTGTAGCCGATGGCGATTTGCGTGGCGGTGATGATGGCGGTGCCGCCATTGCTCAACTCGCCGATGACGTTGAAGTCGTCGTCGAGCTGGCGGCCGTCGACGAAGCAGTTCAACCGGGCCGACACTTTCTTCACCGACTGGCCACTGACCCAGGTGGCGGCGATGAAGGCGTGTGTACCGATGTCACCACCGCAGTTGGAGATGCCGGTGCGGCTCGGGTCGGTACGCCATTCCGCCTGCTGCAGGCCCTCGTCTTCCAGAGCCGTGGCGAGCCAGCCCTGATTGTACCAGGCTTCGACCTTGCGGACCTCACCGATCCGTCCCTGCTGCACCAGCTCCCTGGCGAACATCATCATGGGATGTCCGGCGTAGGTGTGGGCCAGGACGAAGGGCGTACCACCGGCGTCGACGATCCCTTTCAGATCCTCCGCTTCGGCGACGGTCATCGTCATCGGCTTCTCGCAAAGCACCGGGATTCCCGCCTCGAGAAAGGCCTTCGCCGGCGCGTAGTGCGCGTGATTCGGCGTGACGATGGTGACGTAGTCCAATGCTTGCTTGCCGCTCTGCACCGCCTCGAGCAGAGCCTGGTAACTGGAATACCCGATGACGTCGTAATCGGCGGCCGCAGCCAGCGCCGCCTCCGGATCGGTACGCAGGGCACCGGCCACCAGCTCGCGGGAATTGTCGAGGGCGATGGCGCGCTTGTGCACGTGCCCGAAGAAGTTGCCGGGGCCGCCGCCGCCAATCAGTCCCACTTTGAGTTTTCCCATCTGTATCCGCTCCTGATTTGGTTCGCTTTGGGGAGTGCCGTCCTCAGACCTGAGTGTGGGCATATCACTACGGTGGCCGCCCCGCCCTGTCAATGCAGCCAACGGCGGCCTCTCCTATTATTACCCCGCGCGTCTGTAATGGGTCAGGGAGAATCAGGATGCAGGAAGTCGAAAACAGAACAGACCTCGCCTGGCTGCTGGCCCTGGCAGTGATCCTGCTGGCAGCGCTGTGGGTTCGCTGGCCGGTACCGTCGATGGCCTGGACCCACATTGACGAAAAGGCCTTTGTCAATCATCCCCTTGGATTCTTCTCCGGAGATCTGAACCCGCACTTCTTCAATTACCCCACGCTGCAGCTCTACCTTGCCGCCGGCCTGTATTACGCATACTGGCTGACCACCGACCTCGAACTGATGGACTTCGTCGCCTGGCGCATCTTCGTCGATGCCGGCGACATCCTCCTGCTTGCCCGCGGCTTGACGTCGCTGATGGCGGTGGGCACGGTGGCGTGTTGCGGCCCATCTCGGCCGGCGGCTCTACGGTCCGATCTGGGGCCTGGCGGCCGCGATGCTGCTCGCCCTGGCGCCCCTGCATGTCCGGTTCTCACACCTGGCGGCCACCGACGCCCCGAGTGTACTGTGGTCGAGTCTCGCCGTGCTGTGGGCGGTCCGCGCGACACAGCGCACCAGCTCGCGGGACCTGATCATTTCCGGTGTGTTCTGCGGCCTGTCCGGCGCCACCAAGTACCCCGGCCTGCTCGCCGGCGCCTCGATCCTGGCCGCCACGTGGGTCGCGTTTCCCGGACGCCGTCTTGGCGTGCTGCTGCCCGCCGCGGCGACGGCGCTTCTCACCTTCGCCTGCGCCACGCCGTACGTCTGGCTCGATGGGTCGACGGCGCTGACGGACCTGACGGTGATGACACGTGAACACGCCCTTGGCGACCTGCATTCGGCCGTCGCTTCGGGACCGCTGCATCTGGTGGGGCACAACCTGCGTCTCGGCCTGGGTGCGGGCACGTGCCTCGCGGTCACCGCCAGCCTTCTCTGGCGCCCCGGGCGGATGACGCCAGCAGAGAGAGTCGTCCTCGCCGCGTTGGCCGTCTTCGCCCTGTTCGCCGCCAGCGCTTCTTCCGCCTTCATGCGCTACGCCATGCCCATGGCCCCGCTGGCGGTCGTCCTCGCACTGCGACGGCCGAAGACACTGCCGCGGCCCCTGGCAGCGATTGCGGTCCTGGCCATGCTCTCCGAGCCTGGATACTCCGCGGTGCACCTGCACCGGCTGCTGACAACGGAGGATACGAGAATCGAGGCTCGAAGAGCGATCGAAGCGGGCCTGCCGGAGGGGGGTCGTGTCGTCCACTTCTCCAGCCGCCACGGCCGTCCACACCTGCTCTCCCCGGACTTCCTTTACCGCCGTCAGCGCCGCGCTGAGCAGAGCTTCGGGCTGTCCGGTGTCGCGGCGCTGTACGAGCGCCTCGCCGAGCGCGACGACCTGCCGCCTGAAGCACCCCCTCAGCCGTGCCGAACAGGGCCGGGCCGTGGACCTGTCCGTCGTCGATTGGTATCACGAGATCGGCGCTGGCGAGGTTGAGGCGGCGGCCTACGATCCGGTGGACCTGATGTTCCTGCCGCTGGACAGCTTTGGGGCAATACACCGTAGCGGCCCCAATGTCACGCTGGGGAGCGTGCCGCTGAAGCTGACCGATCCGATCCCGAGCGCCGCCACCTATTTCGGCCTGCTCGCCGAACTGGCGCGCGCCACCGTACGATTTCGCGCCAACGACTGGGCCGCAGCTGACACCCACTACGAAACGATCCTGGCCACTCCCTTCCGCTTGCAGGAACTGCTGAGCTACAACGACCTGGCAGGGCTCTACTACGGCAGCGGCGTTGCCAGCTATGCCACGGGGGACACGCCCACGGCGATCCACCGCTGGACGGAGGGTGTCCGGCAGTGCCCGGACGAGAGCCTGATGCGCTTCAACCTGTCGGCGGCGCTACTGGAGGCGGGAGATCCGTCGCGGGCGGCCAGGCAGTCCGTCGCCCTGCTGCGCCAGGAACCGGATCACGACGACGCCTGGCACAACCTGACGCTCAGCCTGCGCCAGCTGGGTCGGATGGCCGACGCCCAGGCGGCATCCGACCATGATCCAGCGTGCCTGAAGGCGGGAGGACGGCTGTCGGTGTGGCTGGAGGACGGAGCAGGAGACGTGGCGAAAGAACTGTAGATCAACTCTGTTGTACGTCAGCTCTGCGCCTGGGCCTTCCGGTTGACGTAGCGGACGATGAGATCGACCGCTTCTTCGGTGTCGACGCGGCCGGTATTGATCGTCAGGTGGTAGAGGAGCAGGTCGTCCCAGTCAGCGTCGTGATAATTGCGCAGATAGAGTTGTCGCCAGCGATCGTGCTGTTCGACCAGTTCCCGAGCCTGGTCATCGTTGACGTCCTGGGCCTCCTTGATGCGCTCGCAGCGCAGGTCGAAGGGGGCGATAATCTTGACGTGGAAGGCCTGCGGATTCTGCCCCAGGACCACCTGGCCGGCGCGGCCGACAACGACGGCGCCGCCCGTGTCGCCGTAGTCCTGCACCAGCGTCGTGATCAGCAACTGGTACGTGCCGCGGTCGAGGTACGTCGCCGGGGCTTCGGCGCCGGATCGCTCCATGACATAAGGAAATTCAAGACCGAATTCGGGAAAGTAGGCGGCCGACGAGAGCGGGAAGCCTCCCGGGGACATCTCGGGCACGAGGAGCCCCTTGAGGAAGTGCCGGACGCCCCCCTCGCCCTTCTCGTCGTACTTCTCAACTTCGTCGGGAGAGGTGTCCATAATGCCGGCGATTTCTTCCACCAGGCGCCGGTCGACGTGTTCGTACCCGAGAGCCTCGGCCACGCACTCGGCGACGTGGTCTCCACCGCTGCCCAACTGCCGGGCTACCGTCACGACGGTCATCGTCCAGGCTCGCTCCCACCGGGGTTCCACATGTTCGCAGTCGTTTTCTTCGGGCGTTCAAGTTACACAAATGCCCCCTCTCTGGCAAACGTACATGAGCATGCGCAAGCATAGCTCAGCCCTTGAGTTAGCTGCCCGAGAGGCAGCTCGATAATAGATGGCGGCCCAGGTTGGGCCTGTGTATGTTAGCTTCGGTCACGACGTGGTCCCCATGCCGCGCCGCTGCCCTGGATCCTAACAAAGACGAAGGGTTCACAGCGTTCCCAACGCTGCGACCCCTGGTACGCGATCGACATGCCCAAATCCGCTGTTCGAATCCTCGTCGCCCTGGAAGATCCGGCGATGGAGGATTCGCTGGTCCGTCTCGCGGCAACGCTGGCAAGCGAACCGTGGGCCGAGCTGCACCTCACGCACGTCGTCACCCCGGACAACCCGTCACGCCCCGAGGCCCAGACTGATCTCGAGCGGGCAGCCGCCCTCGCGATCGACATGGGCGTGGGTGCCATTCCACACCTTGTGCATGGTGCCTCGGTAACCGGCGCCATCGAGGACGCCCTGCGGCGGTGGAGTTGCGACGTGCTGATGATGGGCTGGTACGGTGATGTCGATCGTACGACGGTTCTGTCGTCGCGCAACCGCGCCCTGACAAAAGACTTCGACGTGGACACCTTCATCTTCAAGGACAAGGGCTTCGGCGGCATTCAGCGACTGCTGGTGCCGACGGGAGGCGGTACGCACTCCTTGATGGGCCTGGAAGTGTCGCATCAGCTGGCCCAGGCATGGCAGGCCCAGATGCGCGCCATCCGCATCGCCAGAGACGCCTCCTGCCAGCCGGACGACCCGATCCTGCAACGCTACTGCCAGCAGGTCGCCGATGACCTGCGGGTACAACTGCGTCTGCTCGACATTGAGGCCGAGAGTGAGGTCATCCCCTCTCGCGAGGTCGTGACCCCCATCGTCGACATGGCCCGCGAGGATGACCTGCTCGTACTGGGAGCATCGAACGACTGGCGTCAAGAGGAGTTCCTCGCCGGCTCGATCCCCGACGAAATCGCCTTCAAGGCTCCCTGCTCCGTTTTGATGGTGCGCTCCCGCAACCCGGGGAGTCATCGACTGAGCAACATCTTCTGGGAACACACGATCCGCCTCGACCTGCACCCGAGAGACAAGTGGGAGGCCATCAACCAGATGGTGGAGGTGTTGATCGAAGAAAAGCAGATCCCCCTGTCACAGAGGGACAACGTACTCGCCGCGGCCCGCGACCGAGAGCAGAAGTCCTCGACCTCGATCGGTCGGGAAACGGCGATCCCCCATGCCCCGTTGCCGGACCTGCCGGGAATCATCGGCGCTCTTGGCGTCTGTCCTGAAGGCGTGGACTTCAATGGTCTTCAGGGCGACGTCGTACGCTACATCTTCCTGCTGCTGACGCCGCAGCAGAACTACCGCAGCTACATCCCCGTGCTCGCACAGATCGCCTCGCTGATGCACACCGACGAGACACGCGACGCCATCCTGCACTGCGAGACACCGTCTGAGCTGACGGCCCTGATCAAGAACCAGGAGCGCGTCGCGGCGGCATGACGAGCCGGATGGCCGCCGGATCGATCCAGTCTGCCATCGATCTGGGGACCAACACGATCCTCATGGTCACCGGACGTGTGCGGCCGGACGGCAGTGTCGAGATCCTCGACGACGCCCACGAAATCGCCCGCCTCGGCAAGGGCGTCGATGCTGGCGGCAGAATCCTGCCCGACACGATCGACCGCGTCTGCCGGTTTCTCTGCGGTTACCGCAAGCGGGCAAAAGAACTGGGGTCGGAACGGGTGCGGGCCTTCGGCACCTCCGCCCTGCGTGATGCCGCCAACAAGGACGAGTTCATCGCTGCGGCGGCCCGAGAAGACGTCGAACTCGTCGAACTGTCCGGTGACCAGGAAGCCCGTTATACCTACGCCGGGGCCTTCTTCGGTCTCGAGTTGCCCGCCGCACGCTACGCTGTGCTGGATATCGGCGGCGGCTCAACGGAGCTGGCTCTGGGAACCGATGGCAGGGTGGAGACATCGCAGTCCGTCGACGTCGGCGCCGTCCGTGTGACCGAACGTTTCTTCTCTCATCTGCCCCCCGATGCCCGGCAGGTACTCGAGGCGGAGGCCATGATCGGCCCCATCCTCGACGGGCTGTTCGCTCTGCCAGCGGACGTCGCCCTCGTCGGTGTGGCCGGGACGGTTACCACCCTGGGGGCGTTGGACACCGGCACCCAGAGCTTCGACAGCCGCGACCTGGATGGCCATCGGCTGCTCCGGCCCGCCGTCACCGCTCTCAGCGAGCGCCTGCTGACAATGGAGCATGCCGACATCGTCGCCCTGCCACAGGTCAGCGATCAGCGCGCCGACATCATCGGGGCCGGCGCCCTGATTCTGCGCACCTTCCTCGGCAGCCGCGGACTGGAACAGATCACGGTGTCCACCCGGGGCATCCGCTACGGCCTGCTTCTCGACATGCTCTCCGGAAGTCTCTAGAGCCGCGCCGTTCTCGCCTCGCCCAGGGCAACACGCCTCCCCTTCCAGCGGAAGAAACCGAAGGGGCCCACCACTCCCACGACCACGGTGTAGAACGGCTGCAGAACCGTCCAGCACGGGAACGCACCCAACAGGTCGGCACGGCCAAAACGGCGCGCCCCCCGGGCCGCCAGGGCGAGCTCGGCCGTGATCTTCGTGCTCCACATGGTAAGGGAAAAGCCGGCGGAGACACTGCCCATCGCCCACAGGATGGGGCCGATCAGCAGGGCGATCGATGTGGTGAAGGTTGCCACCATAAAGAGGAAGAAGAGCGGATCCAGGCGCAGTTGCATGGGTGCGTTGGAAGCCCAGCGAGCCCGACGGCTCAGGAAGCTGCGCAGGTCGGTGGAAGGTGGATGTACGACACGCCCCGCCTCCTCGCCACAGAAGGAGATCTTCCAGCGACCCGTTCCGCGTATCAGCTGCAGCAACAGCACATCGTCACCCGAGACCCGGTGTTGCACCGGACCGTACCCTCCCACTTCCTCGAAGGCCTGTCGTCGGAAGGCCAGACTCTGACCGGAGGCTGCCATGGGATGGCCCTGCACGCAACTGCCGGCGGCAGCCGTCATCAGCTGTAGAAAATCCAGTCCTTCCCACCTGGCCAGCCTGCTGGCGGCAGCGCCCGGCTCCCCGATCTGGGAGAAACCGATGACGGCTCCGGTCTCTGGCGAAAAGTGGTCGACCATCGACTGTACCCAACCGGCCGGCACGGCACAGTCCGCATCCGTGGTCAGCACGAGTTCGCCGCTGGAGCCGGCAATGCCACTGCCCAGGGCGGCCTTCTTTGATCCACCGGCCCCATAGGTGGACGGCCCATCGAGGACGCGGATTCGGGAGCCCGACCGGCACAGTTCAGCGGCGACGGTACGGGCCAGCTCTCCCGTGCCGTCAGTGGAGCCATCATCGACGAGAACGACCTCGTAGCGGTCGGCGGGAAAGGTCTGTGCCGACAACGATCGCAGGCAGGCTTCCACATGGTTCACCTCGTTGCGCGCCGCCACAACGACGGCGACGGCAGGCAGCGTCGGCGGGATCGTCGGCGCGCTGCCCGCCTCCGGGGAAGACTCGGCACGTCGCGCTCCACGCAGGAACCACAGCAGCCCGGCGACATAAGTCGTCGTCGACACGGCGAAGACAGCTTCTGCGACGCTGACCGCCGTCTCGATCACCCGCGCAGTTCCTTCACCAGTGAGAACATCCCGCGGTACCCTTCTGAACAGTTGCGGCACATGTCGACGCTGCTTCGATCCTCGAGAATCCTGCCGCGGAAGTCCATATAGGCACGTCCCTTCCAGATCTGCCCGAGTGTCGATGCTGTCGGGTTGCTGACGTGGCCGTTGAAGGCGTCCCCCATACCGAAATCGACATCCTTGTCGAAGCAGCAGGGAGCCACATCTCCGTTCCAGTTCACCATGGAGCTGTACCAGAGAACCTTGCAGCCTTTCGCCGGTTGTCCCTTCACCTGCAGTCCTTTGCCGTCTTTCTCTTCGTACCGGCGGAACAGATCGTCCTCAGGCAGAAAGGTCGCCGCCTCGTCAGCGGAATAGACCTGGGCTGTCTTGATCAGGAACTGATCCGCTTCCAGACGCGCGGCCAGACGTTCGGCTTCGGCAATGTCCTCTTCGTTGTGACGGAAAACGATGAACTGCATGTTGATGAGCGGTGTCCTGGAACCCCGTTCACGTTTGGCCTCGGCCACCAGGCGCGTACCATCGATGACCTTCTGCAGCTCGCCCCCTACGCGGTAGGCCTCATAGGTCTGCTGATCGACCCCGTCGAGAGATACGATCATCTCGCTCAGGCCGCTGTCGACGACCTGCCGGGCCTGTTCCCTGGTGCGCACGAAATGGCCGTTGGTGCTCGTCATGACCACGATCCGCCGATCCCGGGCGTAGCGGATCATCGCCAGCAGGTCCTTGTTGATGAAGGGCTCACCCTGGTTCCACAACATCAGCAGCACGAGGTGGTCGCCCACGTCATCGACGAGCCGTTTGAATTCGGCCAGGCCCATGTTGCCACGCTCGCGAGTCATCTGACCATTGCCGGAGGGGCACAGCGGGCACTTCAGATTGCAGAAGTTGGAGGGTTCCACCATCATCACGAAAGGCCGCCCCCAGACGACGGGTCGGCCGGTGACCCGCGACGCCGCCATGGACAACAGCACCTTGCCCACATTCCACAGACGCCGCCAGCTGAAGCAGTAGCCGTAGCGGTCGATGTAGCGTGGGATCGCGCGTGGCGTGGCGAGAAAAGCCATCAGCAGGTTTCGTTCATGCGAGAGGCCGGGGGGGCGAGGTCCGCGCAGTCGGGCTCTTGCTTCCAGCGGAAGCGTCCGCTCCGGCCCAGGGGTACGCAGAACAGGACGTACGGAATATACAGGGCCTCGACGAGAGGCAGGAAGAACAGCTGTCGACGGTCGCGACCCCGGCGCGGCGCAAAGGCCGCCAGCAGGGCGGCATCCAGGCCCCACTTGAGAACCCAGGCGATGGCGAACCCCTTCGACAGCGTACCCGTTGCCGCCGTCAGCACAAGGCCGGCCAGCAGCAGGCCGTGATAACCATACACGCCGAGGCCAAGCCAGCGGGCACCGCCGCTGTAGCGTGCCGCCTTGGAAGCGTGCCGCAGCTTTTGCTGCAGGATGGCCCCGAGCGTCGGTGACCCGGATGGCCCGGTGACCACGGCTGCGGGTTCGGCACAGTAGGAGATGCGCCAGTCGGTACGCCCCGACACCAGTCGCAGGAAGTAGACGTCGTCGCCGCTGATCAGGTGACCGATCTCGTCGAAGCCGCCCACTTCGTCCCAGACGGATCGGCGATAGGCGAGATTCCGTCCCGTACACGACAGCGGTGCCACCATACCGATGCTGCCTTCGGCCAGGGCGGACACCCCGAGATTGTCGATCGCCAGGAGTCGGTGCCGAAGCCACCGCAGAGGTTCGACACAGGCGAAACCGGCCACCAGGCCCACCCCAGGGCTGAAACAGGTCGCCATGGTTGCCACCCAATCCGGCGGCGGCTCACAATCGGCGTCGGTGAACAACAGCAGGTCACCGTCGCTGCCTTCGATCCCGACGGCGAGGGCGCTCTTCTTGGGACATACGTACCGAGGCGACTCCGGCGCCCGGAGGCAGACCAGCCCGGTCCCCCACTCGCCCGCAGCACTGTCGACGATCGCCCCCGTGCCGTCGGTGGAGCGATCGTCGACGATGACGACCTGCAGCCTGCCGTCATATCGCTGTCGGCGCAGAGCCGCCAGGCAGGAACCGATGCTCCCGGCCTCGTTGCGGGCAGCGACGATGACGGAGACGGACGGCCTTTGTGTGGTCCGACATGGATGGCGACGACTCCGGAATATGCCGACAGACAGCCAGCAGATGACAACCCCGTAGAACACGGTTGCCGCGGTGATGGCGATGTCTAGCCAGCTCATGTTGGCAGTCCGTTGTTAGAGTCGCTCTGCTGGCGAGTCCGAGGCATTTCGGCCGGTGACAAGGCGCGCGACTGAAGCGGGTCGGTGAGACCCGTTGAGGGAGCGCAACGCAGGCATCGGTCGAAAGGGCCGGCCGTAGCCCAGATGGGCTCTATCAACGGGCTGTTAAGGACTACAGCACCCCGTAACGCACATCCAGAGAGACATGCGTCTGCCGACCATCGCCGTAGCCGCTACGGTGCGTCAGTGGCGTGGCGGATCCATCCCGTGGTGGCAGCGGCACATTGTCTCCCCATTCGACCGCAGCGCCAGCCTGCAGGTGCAGGCGCGGCCACAGGCGAAAATCGACAGCGGCCTCAAGCAGGCGGCGCACGCTGAGGTTGCCGTCGAGGAAATCCTTATCGTTGCGCCGGTCTCCTGGTCGCCAGCCGCGATGCAGATCCCCCCCGACGTTGAGGATTGTACCGTCCTGACGCAGCACATTGTCGCCGTGACGGCTGCGACCGAAGGAGACCGATGTTGACAGGTCCCGCGTCCAGCGTCGCTCGACAGCGACACGCCAGCGATCGCTGTTCGGCCCGAGGCTGTGACCGAGGGGGGCGTCAAAATGGCGGAACGTGTTGACCGGGAACTTGTGCGTGTAGATCCACGGTTCCACGCGCACGTAGTCGGCGCGTAGATCCGTATCCCTCACACCCAGAGGATCGGTCCATAGAATCCCGGTCTGCAGCGAAAACTTATTGGCAAAATCGTCGGAGAAAACCTTCAGCTTCTTCAGGTCATCGATGGCGTATGCCCCCCACCAGCGCAGGCCGGCACGCACCCGCCAGTCGGCGTCGATGGCCATCATGACGTTGTCCTTGTCACCCAGATAACTCTGCGCCGCCCAGTAAAACATGAAGGGATTGAGGTACGAGGGCTCCGGGTTGCGGTCGCCGTAGATGACGACTTCCTGAAAGCCGATATCGAGTGTCGGCGTCACCGCCACTTCCACTCGATGGGCGGCGATCCACCTGTCACGATCCAGAAGGCGCGACATGCCGTTGACGATGTAGCTGGCGTTGGTGTCGGCCTCACCGCCGCAGATCGGTGAATCCGGGCGCTCGGGGCAGGTCGCCAGAGACCCGTGGAGGCTGACGAGTTCGAGCCCCCCAAGCCGCGTTCGCAGGCGGATCATGTCGAAAGCGGGAGCATTTATGCTGAGGCCGAGATTGTCGTCCGGTGCCGGTCCCCAGGCGACCTGATCCTTGCCCACCTGGACGTCCACCCAGGCTCCGAGGCCGAAGGTGATGTAGGCCGCACCAGCATGGAAATCAGCCAGGCTGCCTTTCAGTTGCACCGCCTCCAGCCGTCGCTCGAAGACATCCTCACGAAGGTCATAGTCGCCGGTGCCCTGCTCGCGGCTCTGCTCGAAGGCGATGCGGAAGCCGACGTCGTTGAGCAGATCACCCCGTATCACGCCGCCAAAGCGGTTGCGATAGACCCGCTCGCTGCCGGCCCGGCCACGTCCGGTGAGCACATCGGTCTGCTGCCGCGCCAGCAGGTCGACGTAGAGGCCACCCCGGTCGGCGCTGTATTGCACCGGGGGGCCGGTTGCCGCTGGCGACTGCAGGTGAAGTCCGTGCGGCCGGGGGGCCACCCTGCTCTGCAGGGCCCGTACTTCGGGATCCAGTTCCCGCAGCAACAGCGACAGGCGTTGGCGATCGATCCGCGTCAAGGTGGCCACGCTGTCGGCCCGCAATGCCAGACGCGCCAGGTGACGACGACTGTACGGCTTGATGCCGTCAGCGGTGCCAACCAGATGACCGGCAGCTTCCAGGCGTTCGACCAGTGCGTACGACCAGTGCTCGACGGGTACCAGCGTCGACGGATCCCAGGCCCGTACCCGCGCCGGCGCCAGCCACAGCAACGCGAGGCCGATGAGGAGACCGCACTGCCGTCGTCGCCTTGACGATTTCTGCGGACGCGGATACTCTCCTCTTGGCCGCTTCCGGCGTGTGCCTCCCAACTTCTCAACCCGATCGGTACCCGACATGAACTCCATCTCCGACATTCGCGCCCGCGAGATCCTCGACTCACGCGGCAATCCCACGGTCGAGGTCGACGTCATTCTCGACAGCGGCCATCGCGGACGCGCCGCCGTACCCTCTGGTGCCTCCACGGGCGAACACGAGGCGGTGGAACTTCGCGACGAAGACAAGAACCGCTATCTCGGCAAAGGTACCGGACTTGCCGTCGCCAACGTTCACGACGAGATCGCGCCGGCCCTGAAAGGTACCGCTGTCTTCGATCAGGTGCAGGTAGATGAAAAGATGATCGACCTCGACGGCACGCCCAACAAGGGCCGCCTGGGGGCCAATGCCATCCTCGGGGTATCGCTGGCCACCGCCCATGCCGCCGCGTCAGCCGCTGGACTACCCCTCTATCGCTACCTCGGAGGGCCCTCGGCGCGCACTCTGCCCGTGCCCATGATGAACATCCTCAATGGTGGGGCTCACTCCGACAACAATGTCGACCTGCAGGAGTTCATGGTGATGCCGGTCAGCGCCGGATCCTTCGCCGAGGGCCTGCGCATGGGTGCCGAGATCTTCCACAACCTGAAATCAGTGCTCAAGGACCGCGGCCTCAATACCTCCGTCGGCGATGAAGGTGGCTTTGCACCTGATCTGGCGTCGAACGACGATGCTCTCGAAGTCATCGCCGAAGCGGTGGGTCGAGCCGGCTACAAGCTTGGCGACGATATCCTCCTGGCGCTGGACGTGGCCTCGAGCGAACTCTACGCCGATGGTGCCTACACCTTCCACTGGTCCGACAAGCAGAACCGTACTTCCTCGCAGATGGCCGACTACTACGCCGGTCTTCTGGAGCGCTTCCCCATCATCTCCATCGAAGACGGCATGAACGAAGACGACTGGGAAGGCTGGAAAGAACTGTCCGACCGCATCGGCAATCGCGTGCAGTTGGTGGGTGACGACCTGTTCGTCACCAACGTCGAGAGGCTGGCCCGGGGTATCGATGAAGGCATTGGCAACTCGATCCTGGTCAAGGTGAACCAGATCGGCACGCTCACCGAAACGCTGGCGGCCATCGACATGGCCCACCGGGCCGGATACACCTCCGTGATCTCCCATCGCTCCGGAGAAACCGAAGACACCACCATCGCCGACATCGCCGTGGCCACGAACGCCGGTCAGATCAAAACGGGCTCGGCCTCAAGGACAGACCGCATCGCCAAATACAATCAACTGCTGCGGATCGAGGAACAACTGGGGCCCCAGGCGGTTTACCCCGGTCGCTCCGCCTTCGGTCGCCTGCTGGCCTGATCCTCGGTCAGAAGCGAAAAGCCCCGGGCTACGTTTCCGACCGTTGTCCTGCCTGCCGTTGATCCCAGGCACGGGCGCCGATACCGAGAAGCCACTTGGCCAGCAGAACGGCTGCCATCGCCCCGATGCCAGCTGCCGGTTCCAGCAGCCTCGTCAACAGCACCGCCAGCAGTATCCCGAGTTCATCGATCTCGACAAGGGTTCCCGACAACGGCTCTGGCCGTCGCCGCCGTACCACCTGCTGACCCATGGGGCCCACGCGACGTCCCAGGACACGGCTGGCCGGCCGCAGCAGGAGTACGAGGACGAGGATCAGAGCGAAAGCAGCCACATCGATTCCGGGGGCCCGGAGGCCGTCACCCACCAGCCAGCCGGCGAGGAAGGGTGCCAGCAGCCGCGGGAGAGCCGCACCCCGCTCGAGGACATGGAGGATGTCGAGGCGACGCAGGGTCGCGCTGACGAGCCAGAAACCGGCCAGCATGCCCACCAGCAGCACCTCGAGACCGACGGCCGCCGCGATCCCCGTTGCCGTGAGAACGACCGCGGCCAGCTGGGGATACAGGCCGCCGGGTGCAAAGTCCTCCCTGGTCGACAGATCCGCGACAAATCCGGCGACACATCCGGCGCCAATAGCCCAGAGAAGCCTGCCCGGGACGCTCTCGATTTCAACCAGGAACGGTACATCCCAGAAGGGGATGACGGTTTCTACCACAGGCCATGGATAGAAGGCGCCGCCAACGGCCGCCAGCAACACGGCCAGCGCTGCCGCCGCCGAGGGATTCCAGAAACCGCCGCGGCCGGACCCCCGAGTCAGTGAGATACCGCCACCGGGCAAGGCCGGGCCGGCGACGCAGATGCCGGCGAGCACGAGCAGGGCCGCGGGCAACGGGGTGGGCGGCAACAGCCGGGAGCCGGCGTAGGCGGCGACGAACACGGCCATCGTCGTCAGCAGCGTCGTGACGGTTTCGTTGAGGAAGGGCAGTCCGGCAGAGCGGCGCATGACGCGCAGATCAAGGCCGCAGCCGATCTCGAGGGCCACCCAGCCGGTCAGGAACAGCAACGCCGGGTGCAGAATCTCACGTGCCGGTGCCGCCACCCACGCAGGCGCGGCAAAGGCGAGCAGCATCCCCGAAACAGCAGCCACCATCGGACTGTCGAGCACGGCCCACACCCACCAGGGACGGTCTCGCGCCGACAGCAGACGACGCCCCACCACCAACAGTACCGTAGCGATCACCGCCGCCACTGGCAGGATACGTCCGAGGTCGTTCATGATGATCGATTCCGGCCGGGGGACGCCCCTTCACCCAGTCCCCCGTCTCGTCGGGTCAGAAGGGCAGGTCGTCGTCCTCGGTGGCGGCGCCCTGGCCGCCTCCGGCTGGCGGGGCGAAACCACCCCCGCCCTGACCGAAGTCGCCTCCCCCGGGGGGGCCTCCTCCAGCTGGTCCGACGTCCGACGCCTGGCCGCCGGAGGGGGGACCGCCCATGCCGCCACCCATGCCACCCTCACCGCGGCCGTCCAGCATCTGCATGTCGCTGACGACGATCTCCGTGGTGTATCGCTTCTGACCGCTCTGATCATCCCAGGAGCGTGTCTGCAGACGGCCTTCGACGAAGATCTTACTGCCCTTCTTGAGATACTGGCCGACGATCTCGGCCAGTTTGCTCCAGAACACGAGCCGGTGCCACTCGGTGCGGTCCTGGCGCTGGCCCTCCCGATCCGTCCAGCTCTCGTTGGTCGCCAGGTTGACGTTGGCTACGGCCGCACCACCCGGCGTGTAGCGGACTTCGGGGTCTCCTCCCAGATTGCCGATGAGAATGACCTTGTTGACGCCCCGGGCCATGGAGCTGCTCCTGATCTTGGGTGAGTGAACTGATGGCTACCCGCGTAGCTTACACGCGTCCTGAAACCGGGTCAAGACAGAACCGCCACGGGTTTGACTTGTCATGGCACCTTGTTCACTTTGAGAAGTTTCGGGATATTCCATTCTGGCAGTGAACGTTAGGCCCAGGTCAATCGCTTCGGATTTGCTATGATCGCCGTCCTCGCACAGCAGGCCAAGGGCAGCTACGTCGACTTCGGCAGCAGCCAGACGACCTCCGGGAGCACCTATGTGTTCCTCGGTGCGTTCATCGGCGTCGTCGTCCTGATGCTGATCGTGCAGGCGCTGGTGCGACGTCGACAGTCGCCGGGGAGCAATGGCCGCAATGGCCGGCGTCGCCCCTCCAAGAAGCGCCGCCTGAAACAGCAGAAGGACGCACTGTCGGAGTTCACGGCTCCCGTCCTCGACATCGACCCGCTCATCAACCCGCCCACCGGGCGTCCTCGTCCCATCCCCGATGAACTGCAGGCCGGCACCGTCCTCGTCAGCCAGAGGCTGGGGGTGAAGTGCCTGCTCATCGACCAGCTCGTCGAAGTCGGTCGGCGCACGCTCAAGGAGGTCTGTGCCCGCAAGCTGCGTCCGAACCAGGCGATCTACCTGCCCATGGGCACGCAGTTGTACAAGGAGGAGGTCCTGCATCAGGGCCGAGGGTTCGCCGCCAAACTCCGCAAGGGCAGCCTCTTCCTCAGTGTGGGTGGACATCCCAATGCCTATCTGCTCGACGACCTGCAGCTGCCGTTGCGACGAGAGTTGTCCAGCAATCCGCAGATTCTCGCCGTCACCGAGACCACGGCGCAGAAATACCTGCAGGCCCTGCTCGACATCCCACCGAGTTTTGAACTGCTGAAAGAGGATGTCCTGTTCGACGCGTCGGCCGAGAACGTCCGCAAGGTCGACAAGGGCAGCCTCGTCATCAGCCGCTCCGGAGCGCTGGTGGGCCTCATGCTCGAGGACTACAACCTGCCCCACAAGGGACCGCTGTCCGATCTCGAGGCACTGTTTCAGCTGCGCACGCAATACGAGCGCTTCCCCATCGAAACCCTCATTCAGCGCTCCGCCAAAGCGGGCAGTCGGGCCATCCCCATCGAGCGGGGCACATTCATCTTCAGCTCTGCCGGTAAGGTCTACTTCGTCTGGAAGGAAGGGCTCGAGGTGGACGAAGCGACGCTGACCACATGGTCCCGTGAATCACAGATCTGGGATCCGCACATGGTGGAGGTCTCGAAGACGAAGGGGAATCAGATCGGTGGGCCGGGTCTCGTCGTCACCCAGGACGATCTCACCTACCTGCGGGACGTCTTCCGCCAGGCGGGCACGACGAGGATCAACATCGAGACACTGCTGCTCGACAAGAATGTGTTCTACAAGTTCATGACCGAACTGCCCTACGCCCACACAGGCAAGTTCCGCCACCTTCTCGGCAAGACTGTCTTCCAGCTGAACAGCGCCTCCCGGGGCACCTTCAGCATCGAACTGGGCGGCAAGGACGTGGAGATCACCGATCTCGATCTCAAGGCGGTCCGCGAGCATCTGCTGGCAGAGGGAAAACTGCTGATCAAGATCGGCACGCGCATGCGCATCAAGGACGAGCGCTTCGGCGACTGGATCTACGCGGCGCATACCAACCTGTTCTATCCGTACGAGACATTCACCCGGCCTTATCATTCACCCGGCCTTATATGGAAGAGTTCATCCCTGAGTCGATCCGCTACGAACGTCGTGAGGAGAAGAAGTCGGTCATCATCGGGCCCCAGGAGAAACCGATGCTGGGTGATGTCGGCGCCTCCGGTGAACCTATCGGCGACCTCGTCGCCATCATCAACAACGCCATCTTCGGCAAAGAGCCCAAGACCGCCTTCGTCCTCGACGGTGCCCTGTTCCACTGGCAGGACCGCCTCTACCGCGTCAACGAAGAAATCGTCTACCGCCCACACGAAGTCGCCGAAAAGATCGAGAACCGCGACTTTCAATCGCTTGCGGCAAACTGGAAGATCGCTGCCGTCGTCGAGGATGGCGTCGAGGAAGAAGAGGTGCCCGACATCCTGGAAGAGGAAGCCGACCTCGAGGATCTGCCCTTCGACACCGATGCTGTTCGCTAGTCTCGGAGCCTTTCGGCTCCGATGGACGGTCATGGCCGTCCTGCTCGCTGTAACGGGTCTGTCCGCCTCCCCCGTGCGCGTCGCCACTCTCGGTGGAGACCGCCGGCTGCTGCTCGATTCCACCAATCTCTTCGACTACCCCGCCCTGCTTCGGCAACTGGCACACGTCGATATCGAGTTGTTCGACCACTGGGCCGGTATCGCTGTTCCCATCACCGCACAACATGGGGTGGCGCTGTTTCTGAATCGCCCCGACGATGGCCTCGATGAACTGTCGACCTACCTGACCGGCACGGGCAGCCCGTTGCTGCGCTCCCTCGAGCCGCGGCCCTGGCTCGACGCGATGTACGCCCTGCAGTTGCGTCGGGGACTGTCGGTCGGAGTCGGCCTCCGCTACGCCTATGACGTTCGTGATCTTGGTGATGACGAGGCGAGTGTCTCGCGGTGGGACAGCCGAATCGGTATCGCCGTGGGGGCCGGACACCGCCGACTCGAAGGTACGCTGCGCCTCGAGCGCGTCGCCCTGAGCGATCGCGCCGCAGGGGTTTCCCTCGACGAATCGGATGGCAACGGGTTCGGCATCGACCTGCGGGGCCGCTGGTGGCTGGGCGCCGATGCCATCCTGCTGCCCTCGGTGCTGTGGCGTCGGTCCGCCTTCGGACTGGCACCCCAACAGCATGAAGAGGAAGAGCTACGTGGCAGCATCGCGCTGAACGTTCGCCCTGCCCCGACAGTGCTGGGAGTACTCGGAATCAGCGTCGCCGGTCACTGGCAGCGCAGCGACGTGCCCGGGGATGGGCTCGGTGCCACCGAACACCGGCGCTGGCTGTTGCCCGCCATCGTCACCGGAGGCGAAGTACAGGTGGGATCGCTGCAGTTGCGCCTGGGAGCCCGTCACGAGAGTGTCGTAGAAGAAGTGGAAGGCCCGGCCGGCGTCGACCTGTCCTTCGACGCTGGACTGGTCACCGACATCGGCCTCGGCTTCGAGTTTGGTGACCTTGCAGTGGACGGGATGCTGGAAAAGAACTTCCTGCGTGACGGGCCACACTTCATCGGTGGCAGTTCGAGAGGCGGCGGCCTGTTGACGACGCTCAGTTTTGTCTACCGGTTATACCCGTAACCAGAAACTGTCACTCCTGCCCGACGACCGGCTCCAGTTCTTCTTCCTCGTACTCGTCGTCATCGTACTCGTCGACGGCCCCACCCGCCCCCCCAAGCTTCTTCTCCAGATCCCGGATCAGCCGCGCCTGGGTCTCGGTCAGCCCGTTGGCGTCGCTGACGCGCTGGCTGAGGATGTTGATGACGTTGTAGAGCACCTTGATGTGCATGTCGATG
>DASCMS010000021.1:0-12833 GCA_036011085.1 Candidatus Latescibacterota bacterium | reverse complement strand
GGTTGTCACCGTCGATGCCGGAAAACAGCAGCGACACATTCGTGTAGGCCAGCGTCCGGCCGTCCACCGTGGCCAGACCCGCCGGGTTGGCGAAGACCGCGTCGCCGTTGTCGGCCACCGCCACAAAGGCATTGCCCAGAGCCGCCGAGCGAGCACTGGCTCCCAGACTCTGGATGTTGACCACCGCATCTGCCGTTGTGGCCAGTGTGACGGTTACGATGGCGCTGAGTATGAGCGAAAAGCGCTTGCTCATGGTGTGACTCCTTCTCTTGTCGTTTTCGTACCTTCAAACCTGTTAGAAGGCACGCCAGAGCTCCAGAGGAGCTGCCGGCGGATCATGTATCAGCCGGCCTGTTCGAGATCCAGGCGACCGTCTCTGTAGATCCGACCCACCTCGCGTTGAAAGTGGTACTGGATCTGCACCGTCTCAACCGGCTCATTGCGGTAGTCGAACCGCAATACAGCGTCGTGAATTACAAGGTCGATGTCGCTGACCGAGTGATGGAGCGTGGGGAACACAACATATCCCTCAACCTGTTGACCGTTGAAGATCTCCTCATTCTTGAACAACGTCCGACGCAGGATGTCAAGCCGTTCCTGGTAGCGGGCATATTCATTTCCCCGGAAACCAATGGCGTAGGCCCGGTAGTACGTGTCCAACTGCTGAAGATTCAGACTCCAGTATTCAGCCCCACCTGCCTTCAACACCATGCGGGACGGGTCGATCTTGACCTTCGGATATCCGTCGTTGGTGACCCGTATGCGAAAGGTCGTGAATCGCTGCCGTTCCTTCTCACCCTCCCAGAACCTCGTGTCGCCAAAAGTATAGGGATTTGTCGACACCGGGCCATCGCTTGAATGCGCGGCAAACTGGCGGTTCAACTCGGCATCGGTGAGGGGGCGCAACTCCACCTGCATCTGCCCCTGGGTGAAAGTCACCGTGTTGTCATCGACGACGGCCACGCGGTCGAGCTGTCCGGTCGCCGGCTGCAACGGGCCGGCGTAATGGTAATACCCACAGCCCGGTAAAGTAAAGCCCCACAGACCCACCATTCCCAGCAGCATTGAAAATCGATAACGACGGCGCGTCAGAACTCGGGGCATGGTCACCAGGTGGTCGACTCTTGGTAGGCGTCTTTGGAGATGTCTAAATATATATGAATCTAGGGTCGAAAGGAAGCCTTGATACGGCCCCAGGACAGATCCTTAGCCACCGTTGCCGTGGCCGGGGCTTCGAGTCGCAGATCGGTGAATCGCTCTGCCAGCCGAAACGCGTTGAAACCGCCCGAGAGGGACCACTTGGCGTCAAACAGTTCGGCGTGGGTGTCAAAATCGCTGAACTCCAGGTTGAATCCCATCACCTGTCCGGCTTGCAGGTCGTGGGCAGTACTGAGAAAGTCCGCCGTGACGTTCACGCGGTCGAACGGTACCAGAGACATCTCATAGCGAGTCACTCCGCCCCCACCTGGAGTGCCTTCGTATTCAACACGAGCTTCGGTATACTGACCGTCTCGAAGCGAATACCACGCCGCCGCCGAGAAATTGACGAACTCCACATCGTCCTCGTGTGGGCCTGCGAGAACGAAGTGGTTTGCCTGTGCGCCGTTGCTGGCCAGCTGCTCATCGGGACTGAGATCCGAGAAATCAGCAAACTGGCCTCCGGAGTGATCGGCATCGATGAAGACCTCCAGGTCGTCGTCCTGGAAGATCCTCGTTGGTGCCGTCCCGGCGGGCCGGTCCACCTGGTGGATGTCATCCGCGACTTCAGCAGCTATGTACAGCCTGTTCTCAGTGTCGCTCCAACCGATCCAGACCCGCAGGTCCAGATCGTCGAGATCAGCCTCGGCCCCGGAGACCAGATCGCTGAAATCAGAGGACCTTGCGACAGGCGCGATTCCTTCCCAGTCGTGCAACTCGCCGTCGACGATGGGAATCTCTCCCACATCGAGATGCACCGCACGAATCATGGCCCCCGGGGGCGCATGCGCCAGGGCGCTGCTGACATCAAGCAGGATACACCCCAGGATTCCCAGGGGAACCAGCCTTCTGAGCGCCTTCAGGATAAGTCGGTGGCAGCCGTGTGTCAACGGAGAATTCATCGTTCCTGGGAGTGGGGTGCAGTTCTCGCCTTGAGTCGCCATGCCGGGCCTCGTATCCGAGTCCGGACAAACCCCATTAGTCGTTGTATCTTCTCAAGATATGTCGCTGGATCGTTTTCTAAAAGGGTGGTTTGACCGGGGCGCCGACCGGGGATGCCTGGTGGCGCTGTTCGTCGCGTCGTTCCTCGTCCGCATCCTCTACCTGCTCGAGAGCCGATCATCCAACCCTTTTTTCGATGCTCCCGTCGTCGACGCTCAGACCTACCTGGAGTTGGCCAGCAGGATCTGCGCCGGTGACTGGCTCCTGGGGCCCGAATCCTACTGGCAGCCGCCTGCCTTCCCCTACGTCCTGGCTCTCGTGCTACGTCTTGTTGGTGACGAGGGTATTTACGTTGGCATGCGCCTGCTCCACGCCGTTCTCGGAGCCGGCAGCGTGGTCCTTACCTATCGCCTGGCTCGCCCTCTGGGACGACCCGTCGCGCTGTTGGCCGGATCCGGCACCGCGCTCTACGGTCCGTTGCTCTATTTCGAGGGCGAACTGCTGGCGGTCGCCCTCGAGGTGTTCCTCTACCTCGCTCTGCTGCTGTTCATGCGACGAGCCAGCGACGGGGGCGCGCCTTGGCACTGGTTGACCTGCGGTTTACTGGCCGGCGCCGCGACGGTGACACGACCGACGATCCTGCTGTTCATCATACTTGCCGCCACGATCGCCCTGGCGCGGGCGTCGGGGCGTGCGGCCAGACGGCATCTGGCGGGGCGACTTTGCCTGGCGGCGGCCGGACTGTTCATCCTGCTGTTACCGGTGACGGTGCGCAACGCGGCAGTCGGTGACGAATTTGTCCTGGTCTCGGCCAACGGCGGGATCAATTTCCATATCGGCAATCATGCCCGGCAGGACAGCCTGGTTGCGATCCATCCCGGAATTCACTGGGACCGACTGGTGGCCGAACCAATGGAGGCCGGAGTGGCAGCGGCCGGCCAGCGGTCGGGCTATTTCTATCGGCGGGGGCTGCAGTCGATCGCCGCCGATCCCATCGGTTGGGTATCACTGCTTGCCCGAAAGAGTTGGCAGCTACTTTCAGGCCCGGAAATCAAGCGCAACCAGGACCCGTATTATGCACGTCAGCATTCCCACACGCTGGCTCTGTTGATGTGGGATCGGTGGCTGTCCTTTCCCCATGGTGTACTCGTGCCGCTGGCCCTGTGGGGTCTTGCTGCCAGTTGGCGCCGCCGCGACTCCGAGTTGAGTCTGCTACGGCAGTTTCTTGGGGGCTACGGGCTCGCCGTCGTGCTGTTCTTCGTCACCAGCCGCTATCGTGTGCCCCTGGCTCCGGTGGCCTTCATTTTCGCGGGTCTTGCCGTCACCGACCTGCTCGCGCGGATACGCAACGGCTCGTGGCAACGGCCGCTGGCCGTCGTCGCAGGCTTGGCGATCGTCGTCAACCTGCCCTCACCGACCGCCTCTGCCGCCGATGCGCAGTTACAGCACGACCTGGGTGAGGTCGCCTTGCGTCGGCAGGACTTTGATGCTGCCGTCACGCACTCACGCCAGGCACTGCAGCTCGAGCCTGGCTATCCGTCGGCGTGGCACAACCTCGCAGTCGCAGCACTCGCCCTGTCGGATCCCGGTCAGGCAGAGGCCGCAGCGCGTCAGGCTCTTGAGATCTATCCTGCCCGAGCGGATACGCGCCTGCTGCTTGCCCGAGCGTTGTTGCACCAGAACCGCATGGGCGAGGCACTTACCCAGATCGAACGGGCAGCTCCAGGGGATAGCAGACAGACAGACGTCCACTACGGGGCCGGTCGCCTGCTGCTACAGTTCGGACAGGCCGCCAGGGCGATACCCTACCTTCGGAAAGCAGCTGTGGCGCGACCTGCAGAGTACTGGATGACATATGATCTGGGGCGTGCGCTGCACGCCACTGGAGCCCTGCCACAGGCCCGCGCGGCGTTTGAGAGGGCCGCACGTCAGCAGCCACGGCGTGCCGAGGCCCTCAGCGCCGCAGGGGCTGTGGCGTTGGCCATGGGAGACCCCGTGTCTGCCGGGGACTTGCTGGGGCGGGCCCTGCAGGCCGATGCGGCCTATGCGCCGGCGCGGGTCAACCTCGGTCTGCTCGACATCGGTGCCGGGCGACTTGAAGCTGGCATTCGGCATCTCGAGCAGGCTATGCCACACGTCGATGACCCCGTACCATTGTGGCAGGCCCTTGCCCGCGCCTATACCGCCACAGGACAGAACGAGAAAGCCCGGGCTGCCATGCGGGCAGCCCGGGCCAAGCGGTGAAACGTCGCGTGCTTCCTAGTACGCTACGGCGATCGTGCCTAACTGTTCCTTGCTCTCGTTCGTGTCACTGTCGACGAACAGCCGGTAGAGGTAAATGCCCGGCGGCACGAGGTCCCCTTCCTCGTCGAGTCCATCCCACTCGATCGACATCTGCCCGGCACTCGCGGGCGACTCGATCTTGCGAATCTGCCGGCCGTCGAGGTGGAAGATCGTCACCGAAATATCCACCGTTGAGGTCAGTAGGAATACGTCGAACGTCCACGTCGCCGCGTCGTTGATGCGGTCATTGTTGGGTGTGAACGGGTTGGGCGCCACCTCCTGGATGTTGATGGTGCTCTGTGCGCCTTGCACTGTGACACGCACGGCATCGGAGGGCAATCGGTCGGAGGCGTTGCCAGGTTGTGTCGGCTGCTGCAGTTCCTGACTGGCAGTCTCGTTCCAGATCCAGCTCTTGAAGCCGGTCAGCAAACGGAACACCGGCGTCGTCAGAGCGATCTGAATCTCACGATCCTGACCGCGAGGGAAGTCGGCCGCCGTCAGCGTCTGCGTCTTGATCGCCAGCTTGTGCGATGCCGCTGCGGAATCGAAGTACGTGACCGCCGCGAACTGCGGTCCCGCGGCAACCGTGAGCGTGTCGAGCCAGGCCACGTCCGTCAGTCGGTTCTGCACCCAATCAAGGGCATCCGAGTCACTCAACCCGGAGGGTGGCACGGGCTGAATCCGCTCCCAGCGCAGATCGTCGATCGACAGCGCGTCGAGACTCGCATGTGGCGACGGCACCGCGATGTCAATGCGGTTGAAGCCGACGTCCGTCGTCGACACGTCCGGCTTCAACACGTAGTCGAAGGAGGACGGTACACCCAGCACGGACGCTGTATCGGGGAAGATCTCGGCGAGGATCCCACGCGACACGACCGGGCTGGCAAAATCGAACTCCAGGTAGTCGAGACTGACACCGCTGTCCTCGCCGCTGACGAAATCGAACTGAAACTGGATATAGCGGTGCAGCGGCGGGAGGGGCAGCGTGATCCCGCCGCCCGACTGCCCGTCCTGGATCCGCCCTTCGAGGAAATCGAAGGGTGCCGACCACGGAGTCCATCCGCCAGGGATACCGTCCCGATCGGTCACCTGGTTCTTCGGCAAGTTCCTCAGCGCCGACCTCTGCAGACCGCTCAACTGAGTCCAACTGAACAACTCGATGCGAGTGCCCGGCGTCGGCCAGTCGGCCACGATCGAGGGCCCGGAGAAGGGTGACACGACGCCACGCCCGACGACGCGTTCGAAGATGTGCGTGTTGAGGCTGGTCCCTGAGCGCACACGGATCTGCAGGTCTGCGTCCTCTCCCTCGACCGTGCCGTGCCACCGCACTCGCCCCCAGGTAACGGGTGTGCCACTCGCGTCAGGATCGAATTGCGAGGCCACTTTGGTAGAGGCCAACTCGTCGTCCGAGATCGTGTCGTCGTCGTTGTCGTCGAGTGTCTGGATTGTCTCCAGGGCGATGGGCCGTTCCGGATCCTCCAGGTCGAAATAACGACGGAAGCGCGGGCGCGCCGTGCCCACATCGATGATCTCGGTGACGTACGACGCGTCAAGGGCGTACCCGTGGCCATAGGCCTCGAACTCGGCCAACTCCCAGGTCTGCCCCTCCGGCATCTGACTGGCGAAATTGAGAATCCGCGCCTTCGTCGGCGGGTTCTCCTCGTCCTCACCGAAACGGTACTCCTTGACCGGCGGGCGCAACTGGTCGGTCTGCCGGGGCACGATGGGATCCCGCGTGAGCATCCTCGTGCGCACTTCGTCGACTACAGACGTACTCTGGAAGTGCGTGGATTTGTCGCCGGCGTACCAGATGTCGAAGCTCGTCGGCGTCCGGTCAGGGAAGTCGGGGCGCGGACGCATGCGAATGAGATCGAGCCAGTACAGTGCCAGGAAGTGCACACGGAAGTACCTGGACGATGAGCGCTGGGACACCGCCCGCGCCGTGAAGATGTCGCCATCGGCGACCTGACCGTGACCGGACGAGCCCTCATGGGCGGTTCCGGTAAGGTTGGCACCCCAGGCCTGAGAGTCGGTGGGATCGACGTTGCTGAACTCACCGCTGAGGAAGCGATCCACGGTGAGCAGGCTGATGTTGCGCGACGGGTCAAGCCGGATCGGACGGACAAAGTCGGAGGGCGTGAACCGTAGCTGCGCGGACGTGGCCGTCAACGAGCCTCCCGCCGGATCCTGGCCGGTGTACGCCGACGTCAGCGGGTCCCACGTGAAGGAGATCGTCGACGCCGTCTGCGCGTCGAGGCCGCCCAGGTCGTAGGAAAACGTAGTGATCAGCCAGGTCGACGGCAGCGGCACTGGCGGTCCTTCGGGGTCCTCATCGACAAGTCCGTCGTTGTCGTTGTCGATGCCGTCGATGGGGTCCTCATTGAAGCTCACATCCTTGTCGTCGTCGCCCCAACCGTAGCCCGGCCCTTCGGGGTCAGCGGCGGCATCCTCGGGCGTAGCGTGGCGCGAGTGTGGCTCGATCGTCAAAGCGCTGCGCAGAGCGGGGTCGTAGATGATGCCACCGCTGCGAAAGCCGTCTTCATTCAACAGTCCGTCGCCGTCGTTGTCGAATTGTGGGTCGGCGAAATCCTCATCGATCAGACCGTCCCGGTCGTTGTCGATCCCGTCGGGCGGGTCCTCATTGAACAAGCCGTCTCCGTCGTTGTCGACCACGTCGACAGGATCCTCGTCGATAAGGCCGTCGCCGTCATCGTCGACGACGATCTCGATGGCGTGGCCGCCGCCCCACACGAAGTTGGGCTTGAAGATCTCACCGGAGTTGAGCACGAAACTCACTGGATAGCTGCGGAAGGGCTGATCCCTGTCTCCGACGCGCCAACTGGTAGCTTCTGCCGGGTCGAGGGAACAGACCAGTACAATGGCTCCGACGAGGGCGCTGGTGGCTGAGGGCCCGCGGTGCACTTCGGATCGACGGCGGTGTCGCATCTTGTTCCTCACTGGCTGGATTCCCCCCCTCGGGGGCGCCGCGCTGAGAGGGGAATGGCTCTATACAATGAAAGCATGAGCACTCCGGGAGCGCAACCGAATCACAGCTGCTGCATCCCGCGCTGCGCCCGTGGGTTTCCCGGTTCACGCATCAGCGCCTGCCGGTACGCCTGGCGCGCCGCCTCCAAATGTCCCAGGCGGGCCGTTGCGTCCCCAAGGTTGATCCAGGCGCGAGTGTAGGTTGGTTGTTCCTCGACGGCGCGACGGAACCAGGAGGCAGCGGCCCCCAGGTCTCCGACCTGGATCCAACCGACACCCAGGTTATTGGCCAGCTGGGCCGAGCGCGGGTGATACTCGAGACCACGGGCGAACACGGCGATGGCTTCCTCCCAGCGCTCGCCCCGCAGCAGGTATTTGCCCCACTCGTTGAACGCCCGCGAGTCCTCCTGAAAATCCTTCGCCGCCGTGCGATACTGCGTCTCTGCCTCGTCCGTTCGCCCACGCTGTGCGGCCAACGAAGCCAGTTGCAGGCGGACTCCGACAGACCCGGGATTTACGATCAGGGCCTGGCGCAGGTCGTTGTCGGCCTCCTCGAAGAGGCCGCGCCGTTGCCGGATCGTCGCCCGACGCAACAGCAGACGCACGTCGTCGGGTTGAGCGGTCAGGGAGCGTGAGTACAACGCCTCCGCAGCCTGCAACTCACCCTGCTGTTCCAGAGCAGACCCGGCGGTAGCCGCCAGCTCCGGAAACAGGCGCCGTACCTCCATGTCGAGCGGGTTGAGCCGAGCCGCCGACTCAATCGCCCGCAGAGCGGCGCTCTGGCGCCCGGCATTGAGATGTGCGGTGACCGCCCTCGCCGCCGACCGCGCCTTCCACGTGCTCACCAGCGCCTCGGGCACGTGGTCGCCGACGTCGGTCAGAAACTGTGTCGGTGTCGGCGTGCGGATGTCATCCAGTTCGTGCGGCCCGAACAGTCCGGGGCCGGCGATCAGTCCTGCCGCCTGCCCGTGTGGTGCCGAGAATTCGAGGGTGGCGTTGTCGTCGGTGTTGAGACGGCCGGCGGCGGCGAACCCACGCAGGGCGTCGTCGGCGGCAACATAGCTGCTGAGGATCTGCTCGACCGTGTGCACGCCGATACGCTCGAGGTCAGAACGCAGTTCACGCATTTCGGCCCGTTCGAGCAGATTGGCCAGTGACAGATGGATTGGCCCTTCGCCGCCTACCAGAAAGTAGTCCCCCCCCGGCACGGATTCCCACAGTGTCACGTGAGGGAAAACACGAGCGAAGGTGCGGACGATCGTGCGGAAGTCGGCGCTCGTCATCGAGTATGCCTGGATCCAGCTGCACATGATGCCGCCGGGTGCCAGCTTGCTTCGACAGGCCTGGAAGAACTCCACCGTGAACAGGTCCGCCATACCGGCGATCCACAGATTCGAGGGCTGCGAGATGATGACGTCGAAAGAGGCAGCCACGTGGGCAGTGTGGTTGCGCCCGTCGCCGATGATCAGACGCACACGCTCGTCGGCCAGGGCGTCACCATTTGCCTCCTGGAACAGGCGCGCCGCGTGCACCACCTCGGGCGAGATCTCGACACACTCGATGGATGTTACCGGGTGCTGTTCGAGTGCACCGAGTGAAATGCCGCTGCCGAGCCCGATCAGCAGCGTCTGCTGCGGGTCGGGATGCAGCAGCGCCGGCAGATGCGACAGCAGAGACTGCGACCGCAGATCGCCTCGCGATGACGCGTCGGTCTTGCCGTTGACCTTCAGGTACAGCTCGCCGCCGCTCTCGACGACCGTGACCGTCGCTGTCAGCCCCTCCTCCTCGTACAGCAACCTGCGGCGTTTCGACATGACCTGGCCCAGATCCACACCCCGGGTCACCGCCTTCGCCTTGTAGCGATAGGCGTAGAGATACGGGGCGCTGTTGAGCAGGTACGTGTCCCACCCGGGCATGGCAGCGGTGGCGCCCACCAGCGCCACGCCGGCGACGCCGATGCACAGCGCGCGTCGACGGGTTGTCCCCCAGCCGGAGACCCACCAGAAGACAGCGCCGAGCAGGGCGTTCAGCACGACGGCAAGCAGGATGGAATTGCGCACGCCGATCCACGGGATCAGCACAAATCCGGCGACAAAGGAGCCGATGACGGAGCCGATCGTGTTGGCTGCATAGGCCTCACCGACGGAGCGTCCGATGGCTTTCAGGTCACGGGCGTAGATACGGGCTACCGTAGGAAACACGCCGCCCATGGCGAAGGTCGGTACCAACATCAGCAGGAAGACGGTGACGAACTGCACGGCGTGCAGTGTGGCGAAGGTGCCGGCCCAGGATGTCACCAACTCGACGACCAGAGGTGGCGCAATACCGAACAGCGGCACGATCGCCAGACAGGCGACAGCGACGACGACCTGCAGCACCCCGAGCAGGAGCACGGGATTGCGCCGGCGGTCGATGAATCCGGCGAGCACGACGGCACCGAGTCCGAGTCCGGCGATAAAGGCGACGAGCATCAGCGTGAAGGCGTAGACAGAACTGCCGATCAGTTGCGTCAGCGTCCGTGTCCACGCGACCTCGTAAATCATCGACGCCGCCCCGGCGATCGCCAGGCCGACGACAACCGCCGTCTGCAGCGGTTCGCGTGCCATACTCGGATCCGGTTCTGCGCCGGCCAGGGGCGGAGACTCGCGCTGGCGATCGATGGCTAACGACAGCAAGCCTATCGCGATACTGCCGCCAGCCCCCATCCACAGTGTTCCCTGCACGCCGCCGAGCGGCACAAAGGCGAAACCGGCGGCGGCGGCACCCATGGCAGCGCCGATCGTGTTGACACCGTAAAGGCGGCCGACGTCGCGGCCTACCCACTGCAAGCCTTCGGCCAGATAGCGCGTCAACAACGGCAGCGTCGCTCCCATCATCGTCGCCGGCGGCAACAACAGAGCGCTGCTCAGCAGGAAACGCCCCAGGGAGAGCACTCCTGCCTGGTCGGCAAAGTGACGGTAGAGCCAGCCGTACAGCGGATCGGCCGGCAGCATCAGCACCGGCAGCAACAGGGCGTACGCACCGACGAGCAGTTCCAGCACGCCGTAGGCGCGCAGGGGACGGCGCACACGATCGACGACGCGTCCCGCCAGGAACGAGCCCAGCGCCAGGCCACCCATGAACGCGGTGAGCACGGTCGCCGACGTGTGCACGGTGTTGCCCATGATGATGCGGAACTGTCGCATCCACGTGATCTCATAGAGCAGGCCGAGAGCGCCGGACAGGAAGAAGAGAACGAAGATCGTCAGACGCCGGCTCATGTTCCTCTCCGGAGGGATTCGACGAGGCGCTCGAAGTACGGGTTGTCGGCCTGGGCTGAGGCCATCGCCGCGTAGCGACGTGCATCGTCAGCCCGGCCCACCGCCAGCAACTGCTCGGCCAGCAGTGGGAACAGGGAGTAGAGGAAGTCGGCGCGGAAGGTCTCGTCGAGAAAGGCCTGCTCGAGGCCGGCCAGCGCGGCTTCGCTGTCGCCCAGGAAGTGATGCAGTGATCCGCGCACGAAGTGAATGTAGGCGGCTTGCACACCGGGTGACCGGGCGACGAAAGCGACCCGGGCAAGAGACTCGCGCAGCTCCGGCGCGATCTGCGCCAGCGGCGCGCCCTGCAGATGCGCGCACCAACCGAGCTGCACGCTCGCCCACAGATCTCCACGCGGGGTGTAGGGCGCCTCCAGCCGGGCGGCCCGATAGTGCTTCTGCGCGGCGGCGAATTGCCGGTCGACATAAAGCTCGTTGGCCAGTTCAAGAGCCAGCGGCGTCATCTCGCCCTGCTTCATCCAACGCTGAGAGCCGCGTCTTTCAGCTGCCGACAGCTCACGCCAGCGGCGCGCTCCCCGCTGACGGAAGATCTCCGCTGCGTGCCGGTGGAACCTGTCCATCGGCGGCGCCCCGAGCAACTCCGCCATCGCCTGATCGACCCGTACTCCATCGGCACGTATCCATCCATGGCGCTCCACGTAGGTGTCGATCGGTGACAGTTGCGCCACCTGCTCCGCGTCGAGCAGCACCCCGGCGATGGTGCGTGCGATCAGGGCCTGTCCCTGGACGCTGGGATGTACGTGGTCGACCATCCACTCCCACCCGGGCAGACGGGGCGCTGCGGCGCGGCCGAACTCGGCCTCCACATCTACCAACTCGACCTGCAGGTCCGCCGCCAACTGACGGATGCTGTCGTTGTGCGCCGCCGGGGCTCGCCATGGCATGGTGTCCAGTTCCAACGCTCGGCGCAGTTCGGCGCTGGCCTCCGCATGGCGCCCGCTGCGACGCAGCGCCCGACCACGCGCGAAGGCCGTGAGGGCATACCCTGACAGCCCCTCGCCGTGATACAGATCGAGAGCCGTAAGAGCCGCTGTCACTGCCGCGTCATCGTTGGCGTAGGTCGCCGCGTGCAGAGCGTTGACCGCCGCCCACGCCTCGCGACCCGCAGCGGCAGTCGTATCGGGAGTCAACGATCCCGCGGGCGCGAAGTCCTCGAGGTTGGCCACCAATGTGCACAGCACCGGCCGTGCGCCGGCAGCCCGCACTGCCTGCACGGCGACGCGCAGGTTGTGCGACAGCGCGCCCGCAGCGCGCTCGCGCAACTCGGCACGGGGGTGCACCTGACCGCGGCGTGCCAGGCTTTCCAACAGCTGACGCGAGGCCACGGCGGGTCGAGACACCCAATCGGCGCCACGTTGCATCAGATGTGGCAGGCGCCACCCCATCAGATGGTAGCGCACAGCCGCCTTGGACTGCTCGGCCCCACCGAACAGCCCGTAGAACTCGTTATGTCCCGAGTAGACGACGACGACATCCGGATCCATCGCCAGTGCCTCATCGACAGTCCGCGCCACGGCGAAGCTGGCGATGGATGTGATCCCCAGGTTGAACACCTCCACAACGCGATCCGGCAGAACGTCCTGCAGCATCGCCCGCAGGAACGCGGGAAATGCCAACCGGTGTGGATGCGGATAGCCTTGGACAGAAGAGGCCCCCACGACGACGACCCGGTAGCGCTGTGGCCGGTCAGCTACGAAGGGCTCACCGCGCATGCGCCCGCTCGCCAGAAGAGCGCCATCGTAGCGCTCCTGGAAGAAACGCTCCGGAAAGCGCGCGTTCGTGCTCATCAACACGCGTTCCCCGTCGACCACCAGCGTCAGCTGTAAGGGAGGATAGCCGCCGAGGTCGAACAGCCGCAGCGCCGCCTCAACCAGGAGCAGCAACAGGACCGGCGTCGCCGCCAGGAAACCGCGGAAGAACCAGAGTTTCACGTCGACACGGGCTCAGAGTAGAGGGGGAGTTGGCATAGATCAGCGTACAGCAGAGACCCGCCTGGAAAGGGTCTCCCAAGCGGGCGTCTGCACGAACTCGTTGTAGCGTAAGCGCTGGATTTACCGCTCGCTGATCTCCACCGTACCGTCGGGAAACTCGCGACCGACCTCGCGCTCA
>DASCMS010000020.1:0-9562 GCA_036011085.1 Candidatus Latescibacterota bacterium | reverse complement strand
CGTCGCTGCGTCAATGCGACCTCCAGATGATGACGTCCTGTGTCAGGGAGTAGGTGTTTGAGAAACGGCTGTGGGCGCCAGCGCGCCGAGAGCGAACCAGGCGATAAACAGCACAAAGACGACTCCCGTTGTGCGCCGTGCGGGCTGCCCCGTCATCACCGAGAGTCCGATGCCGACAACAGCTACCTGCCACAGGTCGAAGACGTTGACGGCGCCGAGAAACCGGCCGAACAGGGATGCCGAGGGATCACCCAGCAGTGCCCCGAGAGTGAAGGTCAAAGGCGAGGCGGCGGCATCGCCGGCACGCACCAGGGGGATCAGTAGAATCCACTGGGGTACCGCCACGAGCGACGCGTAAGCCTTCACCGCCAGCGTCTGCCGCAAGGAGATCTCGGCGCGCAGCATCAATCGACACACGCCGAGCAGGACCAGACCGACGATGGCCAGGCTGGAGAAGGAACTCACCAGGGGCATGGTAAGCCAACCATGGCTGCGCCACGCCTCCAGTCCCTGCACTGCCACCTGGCGCTGATCTTCGGTCAGCTGCTCCCAGCCCGCGATCGCCGACGGTGTCTCGGGCGCCACGATGGGCATGACCGCCAGATTATGGGCCGCCCAGAACATCACGACGACGGCCACCGGCGCCGCCCAGTCCGGGAAGCTGCCGCCATCGGCGACGGATTCGAAGGTTCGTCGCGGCGCGTGGAACACCCGCAGCAGGCGTTCGGTCAGTCCGATCTGTTCGACGGATGTCAGGCCTCTGGGCTCGGTCAATTCGGATCCCTCAGGTGGTCGTGTGTTGGGAGGACGCAATCTAGACGGGAACTGCCCGGTGGGAAAGGCTGGACATTGAGGCGAACCAGACCTTCGTTCCAATCGTGCCCGCCTCCAGACCCTCCCTCAATCGACAGATCCTTGCCATCGCCGTACCTGTCGCCCTGTCCTCGCAGGTCGACACCCTCGTTGGTATGGCGGACATCTTCATCGTCAGCCGTCTCGGCGCCGACGCCATATCAGCTGTCGCCATGTCGCGCCTGTTCACCATGGTCCTCGGCGTCGTCATGATTTCGGCCACCACCGGCGCCTTCGCCATGGTTGCTCAGCACATTGGCGGCGGACGTCACGTCGAAGCCAGTGCCACCGCCAAACAGGCCTTCACCCTCGTTACGCTGATCACCGGCAGCCTCAGTGTCGTCGGCTGGTTCGGCGCCCGCCTCTGCCTGGAAGCCATGTCGCTGGCGCCGGCCGTCGTCGAACTCGGTACGCTCTATCTGCGGATCTACTTCGCCGGCATGGTCTTCCTCAGCCTGAACCACGCTCTCAACAGTTGCTTCTATGGCACCGGCGACGCCCGTACACCGCTGTACATCAATCTCGTCGCCAGTCTCATCAAGGTGGTCACCACGTACGTGCTCGTCCTCGGTCCCTTCGGCCTTCCGGCGTGGGGCGTGGAGGGTGCTGCCGTCGGCAACATCTTCGGCGGGTTCTGCGGCCTGACCCTGGGTGTCAGCCTGCTCTACTCCGGGCGCTTCCGTCTGCGCCTGCTGCCCGAGACCTCCTACCGCCTCGATCCGGAGCTGGCACGACGAATCCTGCGCATCGGCGTTCCGTCAGCGTTGCAGGGACTGTTCCGCAACGGCTCCAGCCTGCTCTTCGCCAAGCTCATCGCCCTCACAACGGCCGGCACCGCCACCGTCGCCGCCTACGCCATCGGCAATCAGGTCGAGCGACTGTTGCGGCGCACGTCTCTCGCCTTCGGCACGGCCGCCACAACAATGGTCGGCAACAGCCTTGGGGCCGGGGACCGAGACGCGGCGCAGAGCCGCGGTGCGGCGGCCAACCTGGTTGGCTTCGTCGCTATGGTTCTGTGCGGTATACCCGTCGCCCTTCTCGCCCGGCCTTTCATGGAGCTGTTCACCCACATCCCCGACGTGGTCCGCATCGGTGTCATCTACCTGTGGGCAGTGGCCCTGGCCGAGCCCTTCATGTGTCTCGGGATCACTGCGGGAGGCGCCCTGCGCGGCGCCGGAGATACCAAACCGCCGCTCTACTACACCATGATTGCCCAGTGGCTGGTACGGCTGCCGGTAGGGTACCTGCTGGCCTTCTCCCTCGGCTTGCAGGAGCGAGGCCTGTGGATCGCACTGGTTCTGCTCAGCGTCGTCCAGGGGTTGCTGACCTGGCGCAAGTATCGCCAGGGTCTGTGGCTGGAACGCCGAATCTGAAGGGGCTGATCAGTCCCCCTGAAACACGAGCCGTGGCTCGAGCAGCTGCGTCCGTGACTTGCCGCTGATCTGCTCGGCCATCTCCAGGGCGACCTCGTCGAAGTCCCCCTCGTCGGCCAGCTTGAGCAGGCCTGGTGTCCGTCGCGGGAACCGCCAGCCCGGACGACGCCACAACACCTCGCCCACGGCGTGCTGTCCGAGGCTGCGCACCTCGTCGAGCAGCTCGTCGTAGTCGGCCGTCCGATCGAGGCGCACCAGAACCATGGTCAGGAGACCGAGCAGTTCAGGAGAGGTCGGGTGTCTGCGGCGCAGGTCCTGCAGCTCCTTCATCGCCTTGCGGATAGGTGAGACCTTACCACTCGTGCAGGCGTGGAACCGGTCCGGGATGCGCGCCAGCAGTCCGTCGACACGCGCCACGATGCCGACGAGGGTCTCGTCCTCGTCGTGCGCCGAGTCAGGGTCTGCCGGGTCCCCCGTGAGGGCTCGCCGTGCCCGCGAGACCACGATCTCCTGTTCGGACACGTCAGCGCCCTCCGCTGCCCTCCCCTCCACACGCTCGACATACTCGCTTACCATGCGGCGACCGATTTCCCCCCTTTGCACGAGACGCGCCACTTCACGCGGGTATTCGGGTAACAGGTCCAGACACAGTGTCGCCTGCACGACGGCCATCTCCAGCTGCTCGTCCAACAGCCGCCAGATCGTGACGCCGGGACGTTCGTCCGGCTCCCGGGCCGGTGCGTCCAGCTTCGTCGTCAGGTGCTGGAACACGGCCAGCCGGTCCGGGATCGTCGGCGTTCGGTCGTCAGCTGCCAGATTGTCGTCGAAGAGCCGATGGACCTCACCGACGATCAGTCCACGAAGCGCGGGCGAGGCCGATGGCGGCGACGTGGCGGTCATGATCAGCTTGTGGATCGTGTCCGCCTCGTCGATCACCTGCATGACCGTCGTGTCGAACGCTTTGGTCCGGGCGGCGGAGATGAGGATCCCCACTCTCTTCACGGTGTCGACATCCTGCAGACGCAGGATGCGATCTCCCACACCCACGGCCCGCCAGAACTCGAGCAGGTCGCGCAGACGGACCAGATCCAAGCCTCTGCCCAGGTGGATGGTAAAATCGGAAGGCTTGCTGGCGTGGGCCCCCACCGACCGTGCCGCCTCGGCCAGCACCTTGTCTATCTCCGCCTTCTCGAACAGGGGCGACACGATCTCGTCCATCAGTCCCAGGATGCCGTCGGCACCGAACCCCGGCGCCAGCTCGAGCAGCTTCTCGCGGCCGAAGCTCGTACTGATGCCGAAGCGCATGCAGTCCCGGTAGTCGTGCCGCGCCTCATCCATGTTCTGCGGCTCGGTCTCCTGCCCGGCAGCAGCCGCCATCTCCTTCGCCGCCGGGTGCAGGATGTCGCGATCCAGCAGGAAGAAGTCGGGGAAGCCCAATTCCTCGAACAACTCCTCCGACTTCTGCGTCCCCCAGGTTTCCTCCTCGTACTCGTCGTAGAGCAGCTTGGCTACGGCGTCACTGGACAGGGCGTCGGCACCATCCTGCCGTAACTCCAGAATCCGCTCCGTCGCTTCCTCCCGGTCGAGGCCGAGACTGTAGGCACCGATGGCACTGATGGCAGCGCCGTCGCTGCGCGCCAGGATGGCGGACAGGCCCTGCACGAACTTCGGCTCGTACAGCTTCGTGAACGCCTCCTCCTCGTTGATAGGGGCATCCTCCATGCCGCACTTCTTGCGCCACTCCCGCAGCTCCGGGCTCTCATAGGATGAGCGGTGCCGATTGCGCCGTCGCAGGAACTGGCGGAACGTAGAATGCCCCACCACCGTCGTACCCCCATCCAGCACGCGCTGACGCACCGCTTCCACCATCTCCTGAAGCAACACGAAATCGAGCAGCTTCCAACCCTGGGTCACCAGGATGTGGGCGATGGACCAGTAGTCGTAGCCGTTGTTGAAGGCGACTTCGAGAATCCGTTCCGGCAGGTAGATCGTGCGGCGCGTGCGCCCCGTGTGTACGGCGCACCAGTTGCGCATGTCACGAAAGCAGAGCATGCCCGTGCCCACCACGAGGGTGACCGAGATGTCACGTGCCAGCAGGGCGTCGAGGAAGAACTCCGGCAGCTGGCGAACGGCTGAATAGAAGAAGCGGACGTTGTCGTGCCCGGCGTGGAACCGCGGCAGCTTGTCGTCGGCCAGCAGAACTCCGTCACGCAGACGGTTCTGCCGGGCGAAGATGATCGTCTTCTCCGCCTCGCCGATGGCGGCGTTGATCTCGTCGTGGGTGAGATCCCCTTCGTGCATCGTGCGGCCGTTACCTGACGTTCACGTGGTTGGGGTCTGCAGGTAACACTGCGGTCGCTCCTCTGTCCTGGTTCACTCAGCCCTGGGCGCTGGCATGTTTTGTGCATTTGTGCACTGCAATGCGTGCGGTATATTCCTCTCGGACGAAGGAACCAGGCACATGGCCGACTCAGCCGAACTCACAGCGCGTGACGTCTTCGAGCAGATCGATCGACGCCTTACCCGCCTCGAAGACGATCTGCGGGATTTCCGTCAGTACGTCGAGCAACGCTTCCAGTTCATCGAACAGCGCTTCATATCTCTTGAGGCAAAACTCGATGCCCGGTTCGCAACCATCGATGCCCGCTTCGCCGCCCTCGACGCGAAGATCGACCGTCACTTCCGCTGGCAGCTGAGCATCAGCCTCATGATGTGGCTCTCCGTCATGTCGGCCATCCTGCTCAAGTAGTCTCCCACCCCAGCAGCCGCGCCAGGTTACCGCCCTTCACCAGGGCCCGATCGGCCTCCGAATACGCCTCCATGTGGGCATCGACGATGTCCGGGGTTCCCGATCCCCAGACCGTCCGCTGCGGACCGAACTCGCCGATCACCCGCTGGGTGAAAGGTCGGGCGCTCTCATACAGCGGTCCTTCCTTATTGAAGTGGCTCAGCCCCGACAGCTTCATGTAGACGTTGTCGAAGCGCGCCAGATCGAGCACGTCGGCAAACTCCACACCATCTCCCATGTGCGGCTCGGCCAGATGGTCGATGAGGGCTACCGTGTCCGGCAGATCGTGCAGCACCTCTGCCACCTGAGTCGCATAGTTCGGCCCGATGTGCAGCTCGACGATCAGGCCCAGCTCCACCGCCTTCTCCCACAGGGCCCGCACACTTTTTTCGGCAAAGCTGTCCAGGTACTGCTCCTTGCCGCGATGGGCGTGGAACCGCGTCGACACAATTTTCGGTTGCCGTGCAACAAGGTCGGCCAGGCGCTGCGGCGCGTCCGTGTCCTTTGGGTAGAACAGACTCGTACCGAGAAACAGCGCCGGCTCACGCGCCAGACAGTCCAGGACCAGCCGGTGATCGTCACCGTACGGCTCCGGGTGTACGAGCACGGCACGGTCGATGTGTTCATCTCGCAGACGTTCGACGTACGCCGCCAACGGATCCGCCGCGTTCTTCGAGACGTCCGGTCGGTAGACGGCACGGTCGTGCAGCGGGAAACGGTGTGTGTCGGGATGGAAGATGTGCTGGTTCCACTCGATGATCACGTTAGCAGCTCCCCTTCACTCTTCGATAGCGATAGCGCGAACGGGCGATCCGTCGCCCTGCTGAAGGCGCAGCGGCAGCGCCACGAAATGGACTCGATCCTGGCGCAGCTCGTGCAGATTGCACAACCCCTCGACGATGACGACCCCGCCGTTGAGCAATGCCCGATGCACGTCGCCCAGCTCCTGCTCGTCACCGGGATTCACCGAGGCCACCGACGGCTGCTCCACACCCAGCAGCGCCACCTCGCGCTCCACGAACCAGCGGGCCAGCTCCAGTGACACCCGCGGCATGTGTGTGCGAAAGTCCTCCGCATTCACGTGCCGGCACCAATCGGTGCGCAGCAACACACGGGAGCCGGCCTCGATGCGCCCGGCGTGGGGCACCACATCCGCCACCGACATCACACCTGCCGGCTCGATCGCGGTCAGGTCGATCACTTCCGCGGAACCGACACAGGCCTGCAGGTCTACCTCATCGATGGTGCCACTCCCTTCGACGAAGTGTTTCGGCGCGTCCATGTGGGTACCGGTGTGGCTGTACAGATGAAGGGTTGTCGTGTTGTAGCCCTGCACGCCGATCGACGTCTTCGGCTCCGTTGTCAGGCCCCGAATACCGTCGTAGAGGGGCGTACTCAGATCGATGATTCGCCGCGTGTGCTGCATCAGGCCTTCAAGCCGCCATCGACGACGATGTAGGATCCGGTTGCGTAGGCCGCCTCATCACTGCAGAGGAAAGTCACCCAGGGCGCGATATCCTCGGGCGTTCCGGGGCGCCCCATGGGGACATCCTCGGCGAGTCGCCGGGCCCGCCCCTCGGGATCGGGGTGGATGTCGTGGTTGGGCGTGCGCTCGAGGGCTCCCGAGCAGAGCGCGTTGCAGCGGATCCCGTGTTCGGCATAGTGGATGCCGATGTGGCGGTTGAGACCCAGCAGGCCGTGTTTGCCTGTCAGGTACGAGACGTTCGCTGAGCCCCCGCCCAGCGCCGCCACCGAGGCGATGATGACGATGTTGCCACCGTCGCCCTGGGCCATCATCTGCCGCAGGCCGTGTTTGCACGTGAGAAACACACCTCGAGAGTTGACGTTGTGCGTCTCATCCCAGACCTCGACGTCGAGTTCGTGCAGCGTGTGATCCTTGTCGTGCTGCTGGATCGCGGCGCTGGCAACGACGATGTCGAGCCGACCGAAACTCTCGACCGTTTCTGCGACAGCTGCCTCGAGTTGTTCTTCCTGGCGCACATCGGTGGGTACGCCGATGGCCTGATGGCCGTCGCTCCGCAGGTCGACTGCGACCTGCGGCACACTCCCTGTCGGCATACCCGTCACTGCGATGGCCGCTCCTTCCCCCGCCATGTGGCGGGCACAGGCGGCGCCGATACCGGAGCCACCACCTGTGATCAATGCGACCCTGCCATCCAGCTTCATAGCCTTGCCTCCTTGACCAGGGCCGCAAGCTATCCCTCCTTGACGGGTATGGTCAAGAACGAACCCGCAGATGTCGGACTCGACGCCGAATGCCTCGACGCTGTCTGGTCCTCTCTGGTTAGCCGCTCCACCAATGCTCTCCTCGTAGTCCGACATGGCCACCTGGTCTTCGAGCGCTACAGCGACGGGTGGTCAGCAGACAAGCGGCACTACACCGCTTCGCTGGCCAAGGCCCTCGTGGGCGGTCTGTCACTTGCGGTTGCCATCGATGACGGTCTGCTGGCGGCGGACGATCTGGCCTGCACCTACGTGCCGCAGTGGCGCCAGGATCCACTCAAGTCGAAGATCACGCTGCGCCACCTGGCGACGCACACATCCGGTATCGAAGATGCCGAGTCGTCATCAGCTGACCACGTGCCGCACATGGAGCTGCCCGGTTGGAAAGGCGTCTTCTGGCGCGGAACCAGCAGTGAGCACACCGTCGAAGGCGAAGCCGATCCCTTCACGGTGGCCCGCGACGAGGCACCGGTACTCTTTGAGCCGGGCACTCGGGCTCACTACAGCAATCCCGGCATGGCTATGCTGTCGTACTGCGTCACCGCCGCATTGCGGGACACCTCCACTCCCGATATTCGCACGCTGTTGCGTGAACGTGTCTTCTCGCCGGTTGGCCTGCGCGAAGACGCGGACTATTCCATCGGTTATGGCACGAGTTGGGTCGTGGACGGCCTGCCCCTGGTAGCCAACTGGGGAGGCGGCAGCTTCACGCCCGGGGCCACTGCCAGAGTCGGCCAGCTGCTCGTACAGGACGGAGCCTGGGAGGGGCAGCAGCTGATCGCCCCCAACGTGCTGCACGCCGCGTTCGCCGACGCCGGCATGCCGCCGGATCAGGCCGCCCGGGATGACGGCGATCCCTCACCGGCATCAGGCCTGGCGTGGTGGACGAATGCCGATGGCCACTGGGCGGGAGTACCTCGCGACGCCGTCCTCGGGGCTGGTGCCGGCGATCAGATCCTGCTGGTGATCCCCAGTCTGGAGCTGGTCGTTGTGCGCAACGGCGGCGATCTGACGGTGGACGGTGATCGTCGTGGCTGGCGTGACCGTCTCAACCACATCGTCCGCCCCGTCCTCGACAGCTTCGTCTTACGATCGCCGGTGCCCTCAAGCCCGGTCGTCAGGCAGATTGAGTGGGATCCGCCGAGCCAGGTGCGCCACACCGTGCTCGGGGGCCGCACCCGCGACGGCAGCGACAACTGGCCCATTACGTGGGCCGACGACGGCAATCTGTACACCGCGTACGGCGACGGCTATGGCTTTGAGCCGAGGCAGGTGGATGCCAAGCTCAGCCTCGGGTACGCCGTCATCACCGGCGAGCCGGAGAACTTCGTCGGCCACAACATCCGCTCTGACGGGGAGCGCCTCGGCCCGGGCCGAAAGGGCGAAAAGGCCAGTGGCCTGCTCTGCGTCGACGGTGTCATCTATCTCTGGGTACGCAACGCCGACGGCGACGGACACAGCGGTCGGCTCGGCTGGTCCACCGATCACATGAAGACCTTCGAGTGGGCGCCCTGGTCCTTCGCCGAATTCGGCCATCCGTCCTTCGTAAACTGCGGCCGCGACTACGCGGAGGCGCGTGACGACTATGTCTACATCACGTCTCACGACAACCCCAGCGCCTATGAGCAGGCCGACCGCTTCCTCCTGGCCCGCGTGCCGAAGGACCGCATCCCTGAGCCCGCATACTACGAGTTCTTTGTGGGTACATCGGTAGGCGAGCCGCGATGGTCGGCAGACCTCAGCGACGCCGGGGCCATCTTCACCCATGCAGGCCAGTGCCGCCGTTCGTCGATGAGTTACCTGCCCGGCCTCGACCGCTACATCATGTGGCAACAGCTCACCACCGGCGATTCCGACACTCGCTTCGAGAGTGGCTTCGGGCTCTACGACGCCCCCGACCCGTGGGGTCCCTGGACGACGGTGTATTTCACCGACCGCTGGGACATCGGCCCCGGCGATCTGGGTCATGTGAATGCCAAATGGACCAACCAGGACGGTCAGACGATCTGGCTGGTCTTTGCCGGCAGCGACAACTTCTGCGCGCGGCGTGCCGTATTGACTCTGGCCTGCTGATCGTGATCTATCGCCCTTGCCTGCAGCAGGTTGACATCCGAATGGCAGGTCGTATTTTTTGGGGGCAAATGGTAGACTGAAGCTTTGTGGCCCCTTCGTCTAGAGGCCTAGGACGCTGGCCTCTCACGCCGGTAACACGGGTTCGAATCCCGTAGGGGCTACCATTTAGTGCCTTACACTGAACCGCTGATACAGCGGTGTCCTCGCTGTCGAGGAGTGAAAGGCGGATCTC
>DASCMS010000019.1:0-23721 GCA_036011085.1 Candidatus Latescibacterota bacterium | reverse complement strand
CGGCTGTGAGTTCGACATGTAACCGCCATCGTCGGAAAAGAGCCCTGGTGGATCCCAGTTGGCCCCCGCCTTCTCTCCCATGAGGGTGAAGTTCCACACATCCTTCTCGATGTGGGCGGCGAAGGACGCCTCGATGGAGAGCACGGCGCCGTTGTCAAAACGGATCTGACCGACGGCGAGATCCTCCACCGTATAGGACTTGTGGTCCCAGTTCGGCCACTGGGACACCACGTCTGACTTGCGGTCGCCCAGATAGGTGAAGATGCTGCCACTGGCCGACACCGGCGTCGGCGACCCCATGGCAAAGTGCGTCATCTCCAGCGCGTGTACGCCGATGTCGATCAAGGGGCCGCCGCCCTGCAGATCCTTGCGCCCGAAGACGCCCCAGTTGGGGATACCGCGGCGGCGCAACGCCTGAATGCGACCGTAGATGACCTTTCCCATCCGCCCGGAATCGACGGCATCCTTGATGAATTTCGTGCGCGGATCGTAGCGGTGCTGAAAGCCGATCACGAGCTTGCGGCGCTTCCGGTTTGCCGCGGTGATCATCTTCTTCGCCTCGGCAGCGGACATGGCCATCGGCTTTTCCACCATGACGTGGGCCCCGGCGTTGCTGGCGGAAATCGAGGCCTCGGCGTGAGCGCCGTTCGGCGTACATACACTGACGGCGTCAGGCTTGACCGTGGAAAGCATCTTGCGATAGTCTGTGAAGATCCCGTCGATACCGAACTGCTCCGCCTTGGTTTCCATCCCGGGTTTCGAGATGTCCGCCATGGCCACCATCTCCACATCTTCCATGTCCTTCAGGTAGCGCATGTGCGCCCCGGCAATGCCGCCGGCGCCGATGAAGGCGTAGCGTAGCTTCTTCTTCGCAGATGCCTTGCGGCTGCCCTTCCGTTTCGCCATCGATCTCTATCTCATCTTTTGTGGAACTGCTTGCTGTGATCTGAGGAGTGCGTAAGCTACCGCAGCAGCCAACTCCCTTCCAGTGAGCCTTCTCGACTTGATACCGGACCCCTTCCGCATCATCGCCCACCGCGGCGCTTCCGGCTATGCACCGGAAAACACGATGACCGCCTTCCGCCGGGCCGTCGACATGGGTGTCGACGAGATCGAGACCGACGTCCATTTCACACAGGATGGTGAGCTCGTGCTGCTCCATGACCACAGCCTCGACCGAACCACGGACGGATCGGGGGCACCACAGCAGTACTCACTGGCGCAGTTGCGTCGGCTCGACGCGGGCTCCTGGATGGGCGCTGAATTCGCCGGCGAACGACTCCTCAGCCTTGGCGAGCTGTTCGCCGCCTTCGAGGACCGCCTGACCTATCACGTGGAACTGAAGGATCGCAGCGCTGGGATCGGCGCCGCCACGGCTGCTATCGTCCGCCGCTACGGAAGAGAACGGGAGACACTCGTCTCTGGTTTCGACTGCGATGCCGAACTGCTCGCCGCCAAAGCCGCGGCACCCGGCGTGCGGTCCACCGTCCTGGTGTCACCGAAACTCGACCCCGGCCAGAGTATCAGCCGGGCCGTACGCGACGGTCACGACGGCGTTTCTCTCCATGTCGAGATCATCGACCCGGATCTGGTGGCCACAGCACAGGCCGCGGGGTTGGAGCTCCGCTGCTGGGGGATTCGCAATCGGCAGGACATGGAGCGGGGTGCCGTCACGGGCTGCAACGGCATGACGATCAACTGGCCCGACTGGCTGCAGCAGTGGGTGGCCGAATCCAGCTGACGCTACTGGGTCGTGATGGCGTCCTGTCGCAGGGGCAGAGAGACGTGCAGATGATCGGCCGTGCCGCCATGTCGGTCGGTGGGGCCGCCGTGCCGATCGGCTTTGAGGCCGAGGGCGAGAAACACCCCCTGACGGGCCCAGTTTCGCAGATCGCCGGCATCGCGCACACGCAGATCGATAGCGTGAGCGTAGCCGTTTCTGGGGGATGTGAAGTGGCTGGACCAGGAGGGTTCGGTCAGCCCCATCTCACCGTAGTTCGACGGTTTGCGGGTGACGTCTGTGAGGATGAGAGCCCCCTCGCCGAGGCGGGCGACCCACAAGGCGTTGCGTAGCGTCGGGTGCAACCGGTACCACTCGGCACGCAGCTCGTCGCTCTTGAAGTTGGACCTCGGAAAGTGCGTCACCGACAGACAGCCTGCCGTCAACAGCATCGTCGGCAACGCCAGCAGCAGCATGAGGGCACGGCGAGGTGACCGCAGGCGCAGGGCCATGGCCACGGCAATCGCCAGGGTGACACCGCCGGCCAGCAGACCCGCCGCCATAGCCGGCCACTCCGCTGTCGGATAGTGAGCCAGCAGCAGCAGTTGAACCCGCACCAGCAGGATCAGGCTCGTCAGCGTTCCGGCCAGAAGCAGGATCAGTGAGGCCACCACGGACATGTCAATCGCCCGTGGTGTCGTCGTGGCGGATCTGCGCCGCAAGTTCGACGAACCGTTCCTCGAGGCGGTCATACTTCTCACTGAGAGCGATCAGCACGTCCTGCGTGTCGGTGACCCGCTGCTCGAGACTGTCGATGCGGTCGCCGCCGTTGCTACGTACGACGCGGCGTACTCCGGCCCCGGCGCCGACGAGGGCGACAAGACCGAGGCCGTAGAGGGCGAGTTTGCCCAGCACACCTGCGGCCTTGCCCAGACCTGACCAGAGCGGGGATTCCGCGCGCTCCGGGGAGAGGATCAGCGTGGCGACATGGGTCGGATTCGACCACTTGTTCGCGGCGGGTTTGCCCCACGCCCTCCACTTGTAACGCCCGTCGCCGTCGTGATCGGAGACGATGATGTCGAAGCCGACCTGCTGCCCGGAAGACAGAGAGATGGGATCCCGACGAACATCCTTGTAGACGGGGACCTCCCATTCGTAGATCGTGGTCGCGCCGACGCGATGCCAGGCCACGTTGGCGAGCTTCTCCGTTGCCACAACGTGCTGCACGCCCTTGCTGTAGGCACAGGGATTGCCGCAGTTGGGCACGTACTCCCCGTCACCTGCGACGACGGAGAACTGCATCGGGTTCTCAAACCGTCCACCCGAACGACACCTCTTCACGTCACCACCCCAAGTGTAGATGTCGGCGGCGTCGGTGCGATCCCAACGTCCGCCGACGACATGCTCGTCGTCCTCGACTTCGACAGCGACATACACCCGATCCGTCTCCGGACTGTAGCCGACGCGGAAGGTGGACGGCGCCGTGCCCCCGATGGCATGGGTCCGGAGTTCCGGCCAGTCCGACAGGTCGCCGTCGATGGTCGGTGGATCCATGATCAGGGCCGTGGCCTTCAACCCAGCTTCGCCGCAGTCGGCCTGGGCCGACGTCGCCGCCAGCAGGGCAGCCACCGGGAGAATGACGATCAGTCGTGTCCATTCACGTCCCATCACGCCTCGTCTCCTTTACGACCGCCATCGTCGATGCGGTCGAGTTTCTCGCTCAGGGCGATCATCACGTCCTGTGTGTCCGTCATCCTCGACTCGATGCGGGAGATCCGCTCGTCCATGGCCTCCGCCGCCTCGGGATCGGGTGCCGGCTGCCGGCCGCCACGCCGTATGAGATAGGCGGTGAAGCCGATGGCGAGAATGATGGCACAGCCGCCGCAGAACTTCGCGATCGTATGCATCACCTCGTACCCGGGACTCCCCCGCTGTTCCATGTAGAGGCCGACGGGGGTCGGGGCCATGGGCGGGGTCGGCGCCCCGATCTGGTCTGCCGCCGCCATCCTGGCCTCGACCCCTGCCATGCGTGCCTCGGCTGTGGCGATGGCACCCGCCCGTGAAGCGACAGCAGCGATCTCACCCGCCATACGGGCAGCTGCGATCGCCGCCTGCTGACCGGACAGCTCTCCCTGGTGCTCCACCAGTTGTTCCACGAGTTGGCCGATCTCGGCACCGAGATCCTCGAAGTGTTCAAGGTTTTCAAGGTGCTTGAGCTTCTGCAGGGCTTCTAGGCCCCCCAGGCCTTCGAGACCTTCCAAACCTTCCAGGTTGTGCAGGTGGACGTTGTGCCCACTGTGCCCGTCGTTCCAGGCTTCGAGAATTGACACCAGCACTGCAGCGTCGGCCGCCGACAAGTCTGACGGTCCCAGCAACAGACGCCCGACGCGGTTGTTGTCCATCTTCTTGCCGCTGACGGCCGGGCCCCACGGCACCCAGGCGGCGTTGCCGTTGCCATCGTTGTCGATGGCGACGACGTCGAAGCCGATCAGATCGCCTTCATCCAGTTCTACTGGCCGTCTTCGATCGAGGACCTTGCCGCGCCATTCGTAGACGATCCGATCTCCCTCGTTGCGCCAGTTTCCCAGCGAGCCGGCGTGGCCTCTGATGCCGTCTTCGTGGTGCGCACGAGCCGTCGGCATCCTCTACTGATAGGGGCTGCTGCCATCGGCCAGCCCCGACACGTAAACCTCGATACCGTCACGGTAGATATCGTTGCTGCCGTCCATGAACAACTCGTCGTCACGGGCAACGACGGCGACATAGAGCATGTCCTCGTCGTCGTCATACCCCACCATCATCGATGGGCTGAAGTCGTCACTCGCGCTCAGATCGACGTCGTCCAGGTCGGTGGGGCCGTACGCCTGGAAATGGTTGCGCATCGGGATGCGCTGTACGCCCTCGGGCCAGTCGGACAGGTCACCGTCGATGCGGATCCCCTCCACCGGCACGGCCAGTGCTACAGGCGCGAGGATGTCCTGGCCGTTGGTAATGGTCCTGATCTGTGCCTCGGCCGTGCCGGCCAGCAGGGCGGCGGCCAGCCCGATGCTCGCCCAACGTGTGGGGAAGGATAGGTGTGTCATGGGTCGTTCCTCGGGAATGAGCGTCCTGGCTAAACCAAGTGTCCGTACTGCCGTCGATCCAGTTTGTCGGTCATGTCGATGAGGACGCCCTGAAGATCGGTGAGCTGGCTGTCGATGCGGTCCATGCGCCCTTCGAGATCACTCTCTGGGGTATCCGACGTAGTGCCGGCCTCCGGCACCCATTCACGCAGGGGGCGACCCGCCTCATCGGTAAAGGCGCCGACGAGAATCATGATCAGGTCGATCGTCGCCCAGATGCCGAAGCCACCGACGGTGATCACCATGAGGATGGCCGTGCCGATCTTGCCGACGTAGAACCGGTGGACACCGAGCCACCCCAGGAAGAAAGCCATCAGCGCCGCGGCCAATCTCGAGCGTTCCGAGACGTGGCCGGTCATCACTTCTTCTCCGTGTCTGAATCTGAACCTGTGCCGCGCAGGGCGGCCAGTTCAGCATCCACCTTCTGCCGCACATCGAGATCGGCGAAGCGACGACCGAGCAGGGCATCCTCCCCCAGCTCGCCGCGGACTTCGGCAGAGACTTCCTGGGCCAGATCCGACAACTCGAGCCGCTGGCGCAGCCGCTCGAACTCGCCGCGATTGTGCTCCAGCCGCTGCTCGAGCCGGTGGATGTAGTCGGCGGGGTCGGTAGACTCCGAACCCGTCCCGCCATTCGTCGCCGGCGCAGGCTTGCCCTGAGACGCCCGGATTTTCGCGATGAGGCTGCCCAGTCGGCGACGGGCGTCATCCAGGTCTTCGCGCAGGGACGTCAGTTGCGCTTTCAGACGTTCCACCGTCACGCGTCCTTCTTCCATGGCCGGGTCCAGATCATCGGCGGCACCATCCAGCAACACTCGTCGGCCGAGAATCTGGCGCGCCAGTTCCTCTTCCCCCGCATCCAGCGCCTGCGCTGCCCTCTGCTGCAGCTGTGTGCTTCTGTCTCGGTGGCTCTCCTGCTCCTTCTGCAGGCGGCGCACACCGGCCACCGCGGTGCCTACCGCCGCCGTCACCCGGTCCACGTCGGCCTCCATGTCACGCACCATCTGGCGCACCATCTTCTCTGGATCCTCGAGCTGGTCGAGCAGTTCGTTCACATTCGAGCGCACGATATTCGAGATCCGAAACAGCGTTGCTTTGACCATGACACCTGCTCCTGTGGAATGCGTTCTACTCATGCCTGCCCTGTTTGCAAGGCATGTGCCAGTCGCCGCAGGAGACATTGAGAAATCCGTAAGTGACTTGAAATAATAGAAGTTAAGAACTGTCGTAGAATCGACTCGAGGACGGGAACAGTGGCCGGATCCGCCAACCCGCAGGCGCCAGCCGCCAGATCGGCCGCGCCTGTGCCCGGGACAGAAAAGACAGAGGCCCGCCACCGTAAGGTCGCGGGCCTCGTCTCGATCGAAGCAGATGTAGCGGGTGCCCAACGCGGGCCCCCGAGTCAGAACGGGCCGACCACCTCGGCTGCCGGTTGGATGATCCCTCCACCTGCGCCCCCGAAGCGCATCACCACCACACCCAGCACCAGGATCAACAGGACGAGGGCATAGACCCTCGCCATTTCCGACAATTCGTGGCGCACCTGCTCCGGTCTTGGTAGTCCCATGGCGAAACACACTGCGAAGGACGTGCCATGCTTGCGCCACAGGGGTGGAGGCCCGCTGGCAGCACCAGAATCGGGACGGCTCTGTCCCGGTGGTGCCGTCGGTGCGCCAGGGCTGCCCCGCCCCGGTCCCTCACGCGGCGCGGGATCGGGCCAGCTGCGCCCGTCTCTGGCGTTGCACATAGGGCGTCACGATGTCGTACTTGCTGCACAACCTGCCGAAGCTGCGCAGCGTGATGCCAAGGGCGGAACAGGCGTCCTGATTGCTCTTGTAGACTCGGGCAACCCGCTCGATTGTCTCCCTGTCGAATCCGCGATTCATCATCCATCCTCCGTCGTGGGTGTGGGGGTGTGACGCGATCCACCCGTCAATGCAATGATCGTGCCCGTTCTCACATGGACCGGACAAGACCGGAAAACTCATTGATTTCACAGAGGTTACGGCGGAGTTGGAAGATCGGTTCAGATGGGCGGATGGCTGTTGCCGCCGCCGACTGGCGAGATCCGCCGCACCAGAGCCAACAGAGCCAACACGACACCAAAGGCACATACGATTGTGGCTCCTGTCGGCGTATCGAATCTATAGGAGAGGGTGCAGCCAAGGACACTGACAAAGAACCCCGTCGCCCAGGCGATCACCAGCCGTTGTTGCAGGCTGCCGGAGAATAGCACGGCGCAGACTGCTGGAACGATGAGGAAGCTGAAAACGAGCAACACCCCCGCCATGGGCACGGAGATGGTGATGACGAGACCGAAGCTCGCATAGAACAGAAAGTCCCACCATATAGCGCTACGCATGCCCTGCGCGGTGCCTGATCCACCGACTCCCGACAGACGACAGAAGCTGTCTCGAAACACCCAATGCACAGCAGCCACCGCCAGATAGACGGCGCTGGCGATGGCCACGTCTGCCCAGGAAACCCAGAGTATCTGGCCTACCAGGACGGTCTTCAGATGCTCGGCTCCATGGGGCGAGCGATCCAGGGCGAGGATACTTGCCGCCGCGGCCACCACGTAGACGATACCGATCGTTGCTTCCTGTGGCAGATCGGCACGCTGAGAGCGCGTAAGAGCAAAGAGAGAAGCGCCACAGAATGTTGCCGCCAGAGAGGCGCCCAGTGCAGCAGGACTACCCAGCTCATAGCCACAGAGTATGGCCAGGGCGGCGCCAAGGGCGGCAATCTGCGCCAGTGCGAGATCGACGAAGATGACACCCCGTGCCAGGATGTGGACGCCGAGGTAGGCATGGATGAGGACGAGAAGCAGACATGCTGCGATGGGCGCAGCCATCAGAGAAATGAAGTCCATCTAGCGTTCCTCTGCAGTGGGAAAGGAAGTCCCGAGCTGACGCAGAATGACATCGAACAGGCTGATGTAATCCTCGCTGCCATCGGTGGCACCCACGGCGGCGGGTAACTCGACGACACGAGCCATGGTACGTTCGGCCAGTCGTTGCGCCGGTCTCGTATCCGTGAAGGTTGATCGCAGGATGAGGGAGATCTCCTGCGTCTCGATGAGACGGACGAGATCACGGACGTGACGCGGAGTCGGTGGAATCCCCGGTTTCTCTTCGATGTAGGCAACGATCTCCAGGCCAAGCCAGTCGGTCAGGTATTCCCACTGTTTGTGGTGGGCAATGACCTTTGTACCGCGCCAGGGCCGTGTCAACTGCTCCCAGTGGCTGATCTGTGTGTCCAGGCGAGCGACGAACTGCTCGCGCTGCCAGCCAATCTGCTCAGAGTCATCGGGGCGCAGGTGCTGCAACCGGATGGCGATGGTTCTGGCGATCTGTCTGCCATTCAGTGGCGACAGAGTGTAGTGTGGATTCCCCTCTGGATGGATATCTCCGAGAGAGCGGTCGAGTTCCGTGGTGGGGATCTCGAGAATGGGCAGACCCCTTGACGCGTTGAGGGCACCTTGTTCGCCCGCCTGCAGCTGGCGATTGCGACTGCCGTCCACCAACAGTGGCAACCAGCCGATCTCAAGTTCGAGGCCGTTGTAGACGAGCAGGTCGGCGCTGCGCATACGACGCATGAAACTGGGACGCGCATCAACGAAGTGCGGGTCCTGGCTACCACGGGCGATGGCCTGCACGTCTACGAGGTCTCCGCCAACTGCCTGGGTCAACGCGGCCAGATCTGTCGTGGTGGTTACAACGTGTAGAGCGTCGGCATCGCTGCGAACCGCCCAGGCAGTCAAGACGACGGCGCCGAGTACGAGTGAGTAGATTCTCATATTCGGCTCAATACCGGTGCGCCGGGTGGGAGCCCATTGTCACATTCATCTGAAGCGAAACAACATTCGATGTCTCACCAGACTCGGCACGGCGATCGAATTGCAGACGAAGTGCAGAGAATTCACTGGGGATAAATCCCACCAGGAAGCTTGTCCGCCAGTCGTTTTCATCGCCCGGCATTCCCATCCGATCATAGCGGCCCTGCAGCCACCAGCGGCGTGCGATCTGCGCTTCGAGGCTCGTGTAGCCCCCACCTTCCTGCTCCTCGCCGCCGTCGATCTGGCCATGGTCAGCACGTAGATACTCACCACGCCAGATCAACCGGCGTCCCCATCCATCCAGGTCTCGCCACTGAATGGTGCCAAGGGTGCCCAGCAGTGCGGATGTCTTGCCCTGCGAATTCGCTCCCGTCGCATAGGAACCGCCCAGATCGAGGGTCCAGTTCTCCCCGACATCCCAGAAACTCCGGGCATGCCCCAGATAGAGCAGCTCTTCGCCCTCCGGGCTGTCGAACAGGTCGGAACGACCATCGAGGATCTGGCCCGTCAGTTCCAGGAACCACGGCAGGGGGGAGAGCCAACTGAGTGCCACACCGTCTTCCGTCAGACCTTCGTCTCCAAGGACGTGTTCATTGGCGAGAGGAGCATTGAGGAAGGGGTATTGATGCGCGTGTAGTGTGTTATGGTGACCCATCGCCGCCAGGAATCTGCCGGCCTTCATCTGCATGCCTCCGGGTAGCGATTGGGCTGTCACGAAGCCCTCTTCCAGTTCGACGCCTTCACCGCCCGGAAACGCAAGGAGCAAATCCGCTTTCAGGTAGGCATCGACGACTGCACTCAGCTGCAATTCAACTTCCTGAACACGCAAGCCGGTCGCGTCACTGGCGCCATGCCCGTGGCCCTGCCCTGCTTCACCATCAGCGTCATCGTGTGTTGCGTCGTCGGCATACACAGCGTCGAACAGCGCGTTGGCGCTGATTGCGGGGTTGAAAGAACGAGAAATCCCCGTCACGCTGGCGCTTGTATCCTGGGCGGATGCGAAGGGAATATGACACCACAATGCCGTCGCTGAAGCAACTAGAATCCGAGTCCATTGCATGGATTGCACCTCCTCTCTGAAGTGTCTGAAAACGTCGAACTGCGACGATATCAACCGGCGTAGAACGACGGCCCCGTCGAAAAGGCGATCGACAGGGATCCAGGTACTGGGGATCTCAGAACGAGACTACTGAAGAGGCAGAGGAGGCCCGCGTTGGGGCGGTAGGAAAAAGCCGTTGCCCGATGTCGCCGTGCGTACCGCTGTGCGTACTACGATGGATGCGAGCACGACGGAAATGACTGCGGGCCTGAGATTCTCCGCGTGTAGGAGAACCTGGCAGATCTCGCAATCGTCGTGATCCACCGGCGACACCAGGGAGGCATGGCACAGTGCCACGGCCAACCCGGCAAGCAGTATGATGACGAGGATCGCTGCGGCGCGACTGGGTACCGACGCGTGGGTCGGCAGCAGGCGAGATCGTATTTGAGCTACGGATGACATGAGACAGTAGCAGTATGGTGAGTCTGCGTGCCTTCGTCAAGGCCGGCTGTGCCCCAGCCGGCGGGATTCGCCTCAGCTCACGACGCCACAGAAGCGGGCGGCAGCCCGTGCATATACCCGGGCGCAGTGGGCCAGTCCCGCCATCGACACGCGTTCCCCATCGGAGTGCGCCGTCTCGTGTGCCGGCCCGTAGTAGACGGTGCTGACGCCGCCATCGTTGGCGTAGAGATTGGCGTCGCCCACCAGCCCCATGCCGATGACCTCGGGGCGCGTGCCGCTGTCCCTCTCGCCGGCGTCGAGCAGGGCGGTTACGAGGGGGTGACCGGCCGGTGTCTCGAAGGGCTCTCGATCGTTGCCCAGTTCCACCTCGAAGCGCAGACCGGAACGGCTGGACAGTCCGGCGCACACCGCCTCGAGTTCGACCCGGACGTCGTCGCAGGTCGTACCCGGTGTCCATCGTCTTGTGCCGGTCACCTGCCATTCCACCGGCAGGCGGTTGAACCAGTCTCCGGCCCGGACGATGCCGACGTTGAGTTGGTGACGGCCGCACAGCGGATGATGAACGCCGGCGGCGAAGCCCTCTTCCAGACGGTCGAATTCGGACAACAGGTCACCCAGCCAGCGTACGGGGTTGTCGACCCAGGGCACCTTGATCGTGTGGATCGGTTCGCGGTCAGCGTAGGCGGTGATCGTGAACAGGGCAGAGCCGAGGCTGGCCGCCCACACGGCGCGGGGCCCCTCGACGATGAGGATTGCGTCGGCCGGAATCCGGCCGGAGACCAGGTGTTCGATCAGCCGCCTGGGTCCCTCCTTCCTGCCCACGGGTGTTTCGTGGCCCACGACGCCGGTCAACCACAGGTCGCCGTCCAGACGGATGTCGGCTCGCCGCAGGGCAGCGATACCATGCACCATGGCCACGAGGCCACCCTTCATGTCCTCGGTGCCGCGACCGAGGATCCAGTCACCGTCCCGCCCGGGGGCGTGACAGTCGCCCACCGGGATCGTGTCGGTGTGACCGTTGAACACCAGGCATGGCCCGTCCCCGGCGCCGGGCACGCGCGTGTAGATATTCGGCCGGCCGGGCAGGAATTCGTCCTGCTCGACGTCGAATCCCTCGCGCCGCAGCAGATCGGCGAAGAAAGCGCTGCCCCGTCCCTCGTCACCCGTCTCACTCGTCGTCTCGACGAAGGCGAGAGTGTCGCGGGCGATGGCCCCCGTGTCGATGGTGTCGATGGCCTCGGCGATCGTGGTCAGGTCGCTCATTCGCGGCTCGATGCCTGGGCCAGGAAACGGGCCACCACGTCGTCGCTGCCCTTGATGGACCGACGCAGCCAACGCAGCAGCAGATCGTGGCGTCCCTGCTCATCGAGCTGCCACGCCACATCCGAGGCGCGCAATCGCGAGCTCAGTTCGCGCAGAATGAGTGCGGCACTCACCGAGATGTTGAAGCTCTCCGTGAATCCGTACATCGGCACGTTCACCGCCTCCGTCGCCCGTGCCAGAGCCGGGGCGGTCAGGCCGTTCAGTTCCGTCCCGAACATCACTGCCACCGGGCCGGCCGTGACGTCGAAATCTTCGAGGCGTACCGCGTCCGGCCGTGGCGTGGCCGCCACCAGACGGTAGCCGCGTCGCTCCAGATCATCGCAGCAGGCATCGATCGTGCGCCCCTCTGCCGTTCGCCAGCGGTCCAGATCCAGCCACTGGGACGCACCGAGGGCGACGTCGCGACTGACGGTGTAGTCGTTGCGGTCCTCGACGATGTGGACGCCCTGCACCCCAAAGCACTCACACGAGCGCAGCACGGCGCTGGCGTTGTGGGGCTGGAAGATGTCTTCGAGAACCACCGTCAGCCAGCCGGTGCGCTGCGCCAGAACATCGTGCATCCGCGCCAGGCGTCGTTCGGTAACACAGCCGGACAGATGCTCGATCAATGCATGCTGTAGTTCCGGCGCGATGTCCGTCATACGATGCCGGCGCCATCGGTGGCGGTGCAGACGTAGACCTGTGGTTCGTTGCCCGTCTCAGCGCGGTAGGCGGAGGCAACCGACTGCGCCAGCTTCTCCGCCTGTGGGGCCTCGGCCAGGGCCACCGCACAGCCACCGAAACCCGCCCCCGTCATGCGCGCGCCGTGACAACCGGCCACGCCCCGGGCGCACTCAACCATGATGTCGAGGGCGGCCGATGACACTTCGAAATCATCGCGCAGACTCACATGGCTGGCGTACATCAACTCTCCCATGCGGGCAGTCTCTCCGGCGGCGAGCGCTTCAGCCGCCTCGGTGGTCCGCTCATTCTCCGAGATCACATGGCGGGCCCGGCGCAGGGCCAGATCGTCGAGCTCGCCGGCGCGGGCGACGAGCTCTTCGGAGGTGACATCCCGCAGGGCGCTGACGCCGAAATGGGCGGACACGCTCTCACACTGACTGCGACGCTCGTTATAGGCCGAATCCACCAGGCCGCGGCGAGTCCCGGTGTCGAGGACGACCACCGCCGTACCCGCCGGCAGTGGCACGTGGCGGCCTTCGAGGCTGCGACAGTCCAGCAGCAACGCATGCCCGACGCGTCCGGCGGCGGAGATCATCTGGTCCATGATGCCACAGTTGACGCCCACCCACTTATTCTCGGCGCGTTGGCCGAGCCGGGCCATGACCGCCGGGTCCCACGCCAGATCGCTGACCTCGGCAAAGGCTCGGGCCGTGGCCAGTTCCAGTGCCGCCGACGACGACAGGCCCGCGCCGATGGGGACATCTCCGGCGACGGCCCCCTGCCAGCCGGTGAGCGTGTGACCGGCGTCCATCAGCGACCAGGCTGTGCCCTTGAGGTATTCCAGCCAGCCCTGTTCGGCCGCTTCCTCCGGCAGCGGGGGTCCGGCCTCCTTCACGTCGCTCAGCGAGAAAACCCCGGCGTCGCCCATATCGACGCCCTGCACGTGCACCTGACCGTCGTCGGTGCGGCACAGCGCGATCCACACCGCCCGGTCGATGGCCATGGGCATGACGAAGCCGTCGTTGTAGTCGGTGTGCTCACCGATCAGATTCACCCGCCCCGGGGCCCGTACCATCACGTCGGGCTCACGCCCGTAGGCTTGCCTGAAAGTGTCGCGCACGGCAGCGGCTGGAGCTGCGGATGTCTCACTCATCTTTCTCACCTCACTCTTCATGCTGCGCGATACCCGACCGCAGATGGGCAGCCGCCGCCTCCGCCGTCAGGTCGCGCTGGGCCTCTCCCAGCATCTCGTACCCCACCATAAACTTGCGCACCGTCGCCGAGCGCAGAAGTGGCGGATAGAAATGGGCGTGCAGCTGCCAGCCGTCGCCCCCTTCGATCGACGGTCGGCCGTGCCATCCCATCGAGTAGGGAAAACTGGTGTCGAACAGGGCGTCGTAGCGGCGCAGCAGACGCCCCAGGATCCGCGTCAGGTCGTCCCTTTCGTCATCTCCCAGATCGGTCAGGTGGGGCACGTGCCGCTTGGGCAGCAGCAGGACTTCGAAGGGCCACACGGCCCAGAAAGGCACCACGGCGACCCAACCGTCGGTGGCGGCCACGACACGTTCCTCACGCTCCGTTTCCAGCTTGGCGTAATCCAGCAGCAGAGGCCGGCCGTGATCGGCGAAGTAGGCTGCCTGCGTCTCGTCCTCTTTGGCGGGCTCATTCGGCAGTGTATCGAGGGCCCATACCTGTCCGTGGGGATGCGGGTTGGAGCACCCCATCACTTCGCCCTTGTTCTCAAACACCTGGACCCAGCGATAGAGGCTGCCAAGCTCTTCGACCTGCGCCGCCCACATGTCGATGACGGCCCGTGTGGCCGACGGCTCCAGCTGGGCAAGGGTCAGGTCGTGGCGGGGCGAAAAACACAGTACCCGGCACTCACCCTGGACCGGGGCGGTCCGCAACAGCGACGGCTCCGCGGTCTGGTGCCGCGACTCAGGGGCCTGTGGCAGCAGCGCGGCAAAGTCGTTGTCGAAGACGAAGGTGCTCGTGTACTCCGGATTGTGATGGCCGCCGGCGCGCTCGTTCCCGGGGCACAGGTAGCAGGTCGGGTCGTGGGCCGGGCGACTCTCGCCCGGTGCCGCGTCCACCCGCCCCTGCCAGGGGCGCTGCATGCGATGCGGACTCACCTGCACCCACTCGCCGGTGAGGGGATTGTGTCGGCGGTGGGGGTGATCGGTGTCGATCATGGCGCCTCACCATAGCCGTGCGGGTGGTTGCGGTGCCAGTCCCAGGCGCTGGCGACGATGTCCTCCAGATCGGGGGTCTGTGCCGCCCAGCCGAGAACGGTACGCGCCTTCGTGGCGTCGGCCACCAGTCGGGAGGCATCGCCGGCGCGGCGCTCACCGTCAGTCGCCGGGATCTCGTGCCCGGTGATCCGGCGCGCCGCCTCGATCACCTCCAGGACCGACCAGCCACGCCCGGTGCCCAGGTTCAGGTATTGCGAGGCGCCGCCTGACTGCAGGTGATCGAGGGCGGCCAGGTGGGCCCGCGCAAGATCCTGGATGTGGATGTAGTCACGAACACAGGACCCGTCGGGGGTATCGTAGTCCCGACCGAACACGGTGAGCCCCTGTCGCTGTCCCAGAGCGACCTGCAGCGCCAGCGGGATCAGATGGCTCTCGGGCGTGTGATCTTCGCCGCGCGTCTGGATGGCCCCGGCCGCGTTGAAGTAGCGCAGGGCGGCGAAGCGCAGGCCATAGTTGGCTTCGAATGCCTCCAGCTCCCGTTCGACGAAGAACTTGGTCCAGCCGTAAGGGTTCTCGGGGTGCTGAGGATGGGTTTCGTTCATCGGCATATGTATCGGTTCGCCGTAGGTGGCGCACGTCGAAGAGAACACGAAGCCGCGCACGCCGCCCACTGTGAGGGCGTCGAGCAGGTTTACCGTGGCACCCACGTTGTTGGCGTAGTAGCGCTCCGGCTCTTCGACGGATTCGCCCACGTAGGTCAGTGCGGCGAAATGCACACAGGCTTCGACCCCGTGTTCGTCGACGATGCGACGGATCAGTGTGGCATCCCCCACATCTCCATGGTAGAAAGGCACGTCCGGGTCCACCGCTGGGCGATGGCCACGGGACAGATTGTCGACGACGACGACCTGCCGGCCCGCCGTCCGCAGTGCCTCCACGGTGACGGAGCCGATGTATCCGGCGCCGCCGGTGACGAGGATCGTCATCGGCGGTGCCGCTGGAATGGGTGCATCATGGTCTCTATTCTACTTGTTATGTGCGGACGGTTCACCTTGCATCACTCCACCGAGGACGTGGCCGAGCGCTTCGCCGTGGAACAGACCCTGCTCGAGCTGAAGCCGCGCTACAACATCGCGCCGAGTCAGCCCGTGGCTGCCGTCATCCAGGGCGAAAGCCGGGTGCTGCAAGAACTGAAGTGGGGCCTCGTGCCTTCGTGGGCACGCGACCCGGGCATCGGCAACCGGCTCATCAACGCCCGGGCCGAAACCCTGGCCGACAAACCCGCCTTCCGCACCGCTTTCACCCGCAGTCGCTGCCTGATCCCCGCCAGCGGCTACTTCGAATGGCAACGGTCCGGCCGCCTCCGCACGCCCATGCTGCTGCATCGCGCCGGCGGCGAGCCCTTTGCCATAGCCGGCCTCTATGAACGCTGGCAGACGCCGGAGGAGGGCATCCTTCGCAGCTGTACGATCATCACAACCGCTCCGAACGAAGTGGCCGGCGGCGTCCATGACCGCATGCCGGCGATCCTGACCGCCGGCGGTGCCGAAATCTGGATGGACCGTGAGCTCACCGATGTCGATGCCCTGTCTCGTGTGCTGCGCCCGTATCCCTTGAGCGACCTCATCTTGCACCCGGTGTCCGACCGGGTCAACAAAGCCGGCGACGACGACGCGACGATGATCGATCCTGTCGAGCCGCCGATGCCGGAAGAAGACCCGCAACTCGGTCTCGGTCTGTAGGTGCAGGCAACCTCTACCCCGTCAGCAGCCAGCGTATCACCTCGCGTGCTGACGGGCGGCTGCCCGTGGCCAGGATGCCGACGCGGAACACGCGTGCCGCGCCGCGCACCGCCAGCCAGATGGACAGTACCAGCACCACCGTGGTGGCGGCGTATTCCCATAGGGGTGGCGGTCCCGCCGAGCGGTTCATCATGACAAACGGTGTCAGCGGCGGAATAAAGGACAGAACCCGCGCCAGCATGCCGTTCGGATCCTTGCCGACGTGTTGGATCGACATCAGGGCCACCAGCAGCGGCACCATGGCCGGCCATATCAGGTTCTGTGACTCTTTCAGATTCGTGCACAGCGACCCCAGGCCCACCAGATAGGCGGCGTAGAGCAGATACCCCAGAAAGAAGTAGACGGTGAAGGCCACCAGGAAGCCCGGATCGGCCGCCACCTGAGCCAGCCCCTGTGCCGCCGGACCCACGAAGTGGGCCAGAGTCAGCATGCCGGCCAGCAGGCACAGCGTCCACGAGGCAACGACGATCAACCCGGCGCCGGCGACACCGACCACCTTGCCGGCGAGCAGGTACTGGCGCTGCTCCTCGTCGAGGCCCTCGGTGTCGAGGGCCAGTTCCGTCATACCGATGATACCGTTCATCGGCGTACGGATCTCGTGACTCATGTTGGCGAGGAACTCGCTCTTCGTCCGGCTGGTGGCTTCCGCCGATTCCTTCGCCTGGCGCAGTGCCTCTTCGGCTTCCCTTCGCCGGCTGATGTCCTGCAGGACGAGGACGAAGTGCAGCTCCTCCTCGGAGGGCAAGTCGCCGACGGTGACGCTGACCGGGAACGTGTCTCCCGCATCCGTCCGTGCATCGATCTCGTACGGCTCCGGGTGCTCCCCGGGTTGCTCCTCTGTGAGCAGGCCCATGCCGGTGATCGGGAGCAGCTCGTAGGAGGGCAGCAGCTGGCCGATGTGTACTCCCGTCAACTGCCCCCCTTCGACGCCGAACATGCGCGCCGCCGCCGGATTGCTCAGCTCGATGAGACCGAGCTCGTCGATGGTTACGATCCCATCGGCCGCGGTGTGCAGGATGCTCTGTATGTGCGACTCTCCCTGGAAGGCGGCGGCGATCAGTTCATTGAGCGATGCCGCCAGCCGACCCGGTTCATCGCCCGAGGTGACCGGTAGCCTCGCCGTCGCATCGCCGTCGACGCGCCGGGTGATCCAGGCCTGGGCGACGAGCAGAGGACGTCGTACGCGAAAATGCAGACTCGTCCAGACCGTGGCTCCCATGACCAGCACGACGGCGGGGGGGGCCGCCCACCCGGGCAGATCGAGGACGACGGCCACCACCCACACGGCCAGACCGAGGACGACGGCCGGTACCAGTGTGAGGGGTACGATGGACAGGTCTTGCCATCGGGGACGTTGAAAGGGTGGCATTTGCTCTCGTTGTGGGCCGCGGGGGTTGCGGAACAGGGCAGCAAGGGATTGGATGTGCGCAATGTATTCTCCTTCTCTCCCACCGGCAACGGAACTCTAGGCCCTCCATGGTCGACCTTCTTGGCTACCTGGGCCGTGTTGGCCGTCGTCTGCGGACCCGCGTGCTGGGGCGCCTGCGGAACCCCCACCTGTGCATGGTTCACGCGGCAACGCAACTGCCGCCAACCTCAGCCCCTGAGGGGTATTCGGTCGCTGCGGCGGTAGACAGGTCAGCCTGGGCCGAACTGCTCGGCGCAGGTGGCGAACTGGGTGCGTGGGATGAGGCACGACTGCAGTTGGAGACCGCCCTCGTCGTGCCGGGAACGCAGGTCTTTCTCACCCAGGCGGGGCAACCGGCCGCTGCTGCTGGAGTCTACGACAGAACCAGCGACAGCTGGGAAATTGGCTGGATCACCGTTCACCCCGAACACCGCCGTCGTGGCCTCGGGGAAGCCGTGACCCGGTTGGCCATGGACCGTGCCCGAAGCCTGCCGCCGCGTCCGCTCCTGCTCTATACCGAAGATCACCGCCTCGATGCCATACGTCTCTATCTCCGGCTCGGTTTCGTGCCGTCCCTCAGACATCGGTCCCACCGGCGGCGATGGCGTCACATAGCCCGGCGTTTGCCCGCTGCCGGGTCCGCTTTGGTCGTATCTTTCCTGCAGACACCCGATGCAGCCACACGCGACACAGACCATACCTGAATCCGTAGGCCAGTGCGCCGACTGCCGCCACGTCCGCGAGGTGGCCTCGGACAGGGGCTCTGCCTTCTTCCTCTGCCGGCGCGCCGCGGAGGATCCCACCTACGCCCGCTACCCTCGACTGCCGGTGTCTGGCTGCTCCGGACACGAGCCCGGTCCGCCCGGTGATGAAGATGGCCGCTGAATCCCGCAGGCAACCTGCCCGCAAGCGCAGGAAGAAACGCCGTCGTCGCCGCCGGCGCGGAGACCGTACCCGGCTGTGGACCGTCATCGTTCTCGTCGTCATCGTCGGTCTCGGCGTCGTCGGAACGATCGCTTTCGACGACAGGCACTGGCACGCCTTTGACAATGCGGGGGATGTCGCCTTCGAGCGTGGCAACTACCAATACGCCGAGCGCATGTACGATGAAGCCCTGCAGGTGGCACGCAGCCTGGAGGATCCGAAGCTCATCACCAGCAGTCTGCAGGCTCTGAGCCGTACCTACACTGCCCAGGGACGGCATGCCGACGCCCACGTGGCGGCGCGCCAGGCAGCACGAGGGGGCGGTTGATCCAGAGGCGACCGGGTCCATGGCGCTTGCCAATTCCTCGCACGCGTGTCTAGATTTGCAGGCAAGCGAGTAGGCTCCCCGCCCTGCAGGACTCGGTTCCCGAGTTGTGCCATGTTCGCTTGATGCTTCCTCCCGCTCTCCCAGGTGGTTGACCCACCGTCCTCGGCGACTTCACTCGATTGTATCTGGGTGACGACCGACTGTGAATCAGTTCCCCCTCGTCGAGGCCGCTGGATCCGCCTACGACATGGGCTATGCCCACGGCGCCCAGGCGGCGCCACTGATCGAGCGCTACCTGGGGTTCATCGAGAAGACGACGGGACGCGACCGCAACGCGCTCGCCGCCGGGGCGCTGACCTATGTGCCCTTCATCGAGGCCCTGAGTCCCGCCTATCTGGAAGAGGTCCGTGGCCTGGCAGAGGGTGCCGGGATGTCTTTCGAGGAGGCCATGATCTGCCAGGTTCGTGGCGCCGCTGCCCAGCGCGCTGACCAGGCGCTGGAGGGGTGCACGGCCTTTGCGGTTACAGGTGAAGGCACTAGCGGCGGTCGGACCTACGCCGGCCAGAATCAGGATCTCGGCCCTGAATTCGGCGACTTCGGCATCGTTCTGCGACTGTCTCCCGGGGACGGACGTCCTCGATTGGTGACCTTCACCTTCGCCGGTCAACTCGGCTACATGGGCATGAACGAACGCGGCGTGGGCCACTTTGCCAATGCCCTCGGCAATGCGCCGTGGCGACCGGGTCTCACCCACTACCCGCTGAAGCGGCGTTGTTTCGAAATGAGTTCCGTCGACGAGTGTGTCAACCTCGTGCGGGCCCACCGGACCTGCTCGGCGGGCAATATGGTTTTCTGCGACGGCGACGGTAGCATTGCGGATGTCGAGATCCGGCCGGAAGGTGTTGCTCTGTACGAAGACGATCACGCCTGCCGGCGATTGCACACCAATCATTATGTCAGTGGCGAGTTCTCCGGGCACGAGGATGGCAACACACCCGACTCCGGCCCTCGCCTCGATCGCCTGCGGGCCCTGGTGAGTGCCGAGTGGGGGGCGATCACCCTGGAGCGTCTGCAGGCCTTTCTCGCCGACCACGAGGGTGACCCGGGAGGCATCTGTCGACACGGCGCCCGGGGCTCGTACTCGGTGGCCGGTTACATCGCCGATCCCGGCGCCGGCGTGCTTCACGTACGCCGGGGACTGGGCTGCACCGGCACCTGGACGGACTACGCCGTGTGACCTGAAACCGCTCTCCGCCATCCCCGTGGCGTTTTGCTTCTCTCTCCTCCCCCCTCCCGCTGTCCACAACCACGTACGGGACGGACATGTCGATCTCCCAGCCTGCGCCGAGGGCGGCTGCCCTGCAGACCTCCGGCTGCGGGCCCCGCAGTCGCGTCGTTTTCGGCGACGCGCGTTCCATGGACACCATCGGTGACGGTTCAACTCAACTCGTCGTCACCTCGCCGCCCTACTGGCAGTTGAAGGACTACGGCAGCGACGATCAGCTCGGTTTCGCCGACAGCTACGAAGACTACATCAACCAGCTGAACCTGGTCTGGTCGGAGTGCCACCGGGTCCTGGCGCCGGGATGCCGGTTGTGTGTGAACATCGGTGACCAGTTCGCCCGCTCTGCCTACTACGGTCGCTACAAGGTCATCCCCATCCGTACCGAGGTCATCCGCTTCTGCGAGACCGTCGGCTTCGACTATATGGGGGCCATCATCTGGCAGAAGGTGACGACGACGAACAGCTCCGGAGGCGGCGCCGTCATGGGCTCCTACCCGTACCCGCGCAACGGCGTGGTCAAACTCGACTACGAGTTCATCCTGCTGTTTCGCCGACACGGGCAACCGGAACGAATCGACAGCGAACAGAAGAAGGCCTCCGCCATGACGCCGGAGGAGTGGAACACCTACTTCAGCGGCCACTGGAACTTCCCCGGCCAGCGGCAGGATCGACACCTGGCTGCTTTCCCCGAGGAACTGCCGAAACGGCTCATCCAGATGTTCAGCTTCGACGGCGAGACCGTCCTCGACCCCTTCCTCGGCAGCGGCACGACGAGTGTCGCCGCAGCACGCCTGAATCGGGCCTCCGCAGGCTACGAGGTGAACACCGATTTCGGCCCCGTCATCAGCGAGCGCCTGGCATCTGTGACAGATCGTATCGAGATCGAGCAGGCTCCGGCGACGGACGTCGACTGGGACTCCCGGGTCGACGAACTGCCCTATCGCTTCCAGGACCCGGTGCCCATGGATCGCAAGGTCGATCCGCGCCAGCGCGCCTACGGCTCGCGCATCGATCGACAGGGCAGCGGCAATACACCCGAAGATCTGTGCCGTGTGGAAGAGGTCCTGGCCCCGGATGTGGTACAACTCGACACCGGCAAACGTGTCCGCCTGCTGGGCGTACGTTCCGTGGCCGATCGGCGTCGTCAGGCCGAGGATCGCCTGCGGGAGTTGACCGGTGGCCAGCGCGTCTTTCTACGCTACGACGACGCCTGCGCCGACACCGACGGCTCGCCCCTGGTGTACCTCTATCTGCGCAACAAGACCCCGGTGAACCGCCACCTGATCCGCAGCGGCTTCGTCGACGTCGACACCAGCCGTGAGTACCGGTTCAAGAGAGCCTTCCTGGACGAGAAGAGCAAGGCACGACAGACCGACTGAGGGGGGGGACGAAACTCGGCCCGGGCGGCGTTGAATCACCGTCGGCAGTGGGCCCCGCGGAGATCAGGCCAGAGAAACCATAGAGTTTCGCCGCCCCTGGGCGGTGGCGAAACTCGGTTTGGAGGCGTTGAATCACCGTCGGCAGTGGTCCCCGTTCACGCCGACCTACATACAGTTGGCCACCACCGACTTGATCTCCTGCACCATCTCCCTCTGCAATTCCGCGGCCAGTTCCTCGACGCGCTCAGCACTCAGGCCAAGGCCCTTGAGAGTGGCCGCGTCGAATTCGCTCTCCTCGCCGGGCAACATGCCCAGCCCGACAGACTTGGCCAGATTGTTGGCCACGTGCATCAGGCCCAGCAGGTCGCCCGGATCGGACAACTCGTGATGGTTTCCCACGGCGGCCACGGCGTCCTCGCCCATATCGGAATTGAGCAGCATGAGTTGCCCGACACGCTGGTGGCCGGCGACATCGCCCAGGTCGATCTCGGCCTGCCGGAAGGTGCAGCCCTTGTCCGTGCGATGGGCGAGGATGCGCGACATCCAGTCCCAGAAGAAGAAACCGAGTACGAGCTTGCCCACGTCATGCAACAGAGCGCCGATCCAGTAATCGTTGAACTCCAGCGGCTTGCCGAGCCGCACGAGACGATCGGTGACGAGCTTGTCGGCGATGATCGCCGTGCTCCCAGAACCGCTTGAGGTCGAATTCGCTCTCCTGCGGCTTCACCAGACTGTTGATCATCTTCACCTGCTGGGCGATAGCGCCCACCTTCTTCACGCCCAGGCGGGTGATGATCTCCTTCAGAGTCCATTTTGCCGTACGGCCGCCGGTGCCGGTGAACACGGGTGACCGCATCACCTGCAGCAGCTTCATGACGATCGCCGGATCGGTGCAGAGCACGCGCTCCAACTCGTCGGGTGTCGTCTTGGGGTCGTTCACCATGCGCATGATGCGCATGACGATCTCGGGAAGAGTGGGTAACGTGTTGATGCTGCGCAGGCGTCGTTCGACCTGCTGCTGGAGGGTGCTGTAGGGCAGCTCGTCCACATGACTCAACAGGCTGCCCATGCCCCCTTCCTCGAGAATGCGGCCCACAGCGTGCTGCAGAGAGGCGCCCCCCTGACTGAATGCCTGCTCCCAGGCGCAGAAGCTGATCCTGTCCAGGCCCGAGCATGCCATTCGCTGCAGCCCGAGCTTCTTCGTCGGCAGGATGAGAAACAGCGGCACGCTCCCCTGCTCGGTGAGAGCCTGCAGTGTAATCTGGCTGGCGATCTCCTCATCCTGTATGACACAGACACAACACACCTGGCCCTTGCGCTCGGCCAACAGCGACGAGGCTTTGGCCAGATCCGGCGCCACGACGATGGACAGACCGTACTGGTAGTTGAGCATGAGGTTGAGGAACTTGGCCAGCACCTGTTGCGGCTTGCCCTGCTGCAGTACGATCAGTGCCAGGTCCTGATCGTTCGCCTGTGTTGTCTCAGCTGCCATACGTCGGTTGTGGCTCCCTATATCAGTCTGGTGGTGGACGGAAGAAAGGTAACGGTGCGGTCTCGGCCCGCCAGTTTCAGTCCCGTGCCGCCCACAGCAGTCCTCGACGTTGAATCTCCTTCGCCTCCTCCACCTCGTAGTCGGCAGCCACGTGCCCGAGGGAGGAGTAGAACACCTTGCCTTCACCCCAGATACGTCTCCATACCACGGGCATCACAGTACCACTCACCCACGGCGCGCTCTCTGCCTCGAAGGTCGTCGTCGCCAGCACCTCATTGCCCGGATCCGTGTGCATGTAGTACTGCTCCGAGTGCATCTGAAAGTCGGGAATCCCCGCGACGATGGGATCCTCTTTCGCCGTGATGTTCACCGTGTAGTCCTTGATCCCATCGGGGTGGCCGACAAACTGGCCTCCGGTGATCATCTGGTAGCTGCAGGCGTTGCGGAAGGCGTCGCACATGCCACCGTGCCAACCGCCCAGTCCGACGCCGCTCTCCACCGCCTCGCGCAGACCCTTTTCCTGCTCTGCCTCGATCTGCCCCATCGTCCAGCACGGTACCACCAGGCTCATCGACTGCATCAGATCCCCGTCCAAAAAACTGTCCATCGTGTCCGAAAGGGTCACCTCGAAGCCCGCGTCCTCGAGCAGGGGGGCGAAGACATCCGCCGTCTGCTTCGGCTCGTGGCCTTCCCAACCGCCGTACACCATCAATGCCTTCCTGTCTGCCATCTCTTCCTCTCGTTC